>QHBU01000031.1 GCA_003244045.1 Candidatus Aeolococcus gillhamiae | reverse complement strand
CGGTGGCGGTGGCGGTGGCGGTCATTTCTGAGCTCCTTTTTGAATGCTCAACTGTTGCCGAGTAGACTATCACCAAAGAAGTTGAGATGTCAAACTTTTCGGTTACACTATTCTCATGGCTACCCCGCCCACCCCCACCGAGACCCGCTGGCTGACCACCGCGGAGCAGCGCACCTGGCGTGCCTTCCGCGAGTCCGCCCGGCTCCTCTTCGCCCAGCTCGACCGCGACCTCTCCCGAGACGCCGGCATGGCGGCGGGCGCCTACGCCATCCTCGTGGTGCTCTCCGAGGTGCCGCGCCGGACGCTGCGGATGAGCGAGCTCGCCGAGGCGACGATGAGCTCACCGAGCCGGATGAGCCACGCCGTCGAGCGGCTCGTCGAGCTCGGCTGGGTGGAACGCACCACCTGCCCGAGCGACCGCCGCGGCTGGTTGGCGACGCTCACCGACAACGGCTTCGACGCCCTGGCGGCCGCGGCTCCGCGCCACGTCGAGCACCTGCGCACCTATCTCTTCGATGGGCTCTCCAAGACCGACGTCGCCGAGCTCGGAAGGATCACGGAATCCGTCCTCTCCCGCCTGCCTGCGTCGGCGGCGCCCGACGGGGGCTGTATCGAGTAGCGCCGGCCCGCCCGCCTGCGCTGCCAGGCCGGCACCCGCTCTTCACGTATCGTCGCTGGGATGCCTGAGCAGGCCGCTGAAACCCCGCCTCCTGCCGCAGACGTGCCCCTGCTGCAGGCGCGCTGGCCCGCGACGCTCTCGATCGTCCTCGCCATCGCGCTGTATCTCGCCCTGCCGGAGCTGCTCGTCCTCGGCCCGCGCTGGGTCTTCCCCGCCCTGGAGGGCGCCATCCTCCTCCCGCTCACGGTGGCCCGGCCGCACCGGCACCCGGGCGAGGCGGGTCCGAGCCGGATGGCGGCGATCGCGCTCATCGGCCTGACCACGCTCGCCAACGTCGCCTCGCTCGGCCTGCTCGTCCACGTCATCCTCGGCGGTGTCCACATCACCGGCCGCACGCTGATCATCTCGGCGATCGAGATCTACCTCACCAACGTGATCGTCTTCGGCCTCTGGTACTGGGAGCTGGATGGCGGCGGGCCGGCAGCGCGGTTGCGGCCCGGCGCGCCGTACCGTGACTTCCTGTTTCCGCAGATGAACCTGCCGGAGAAGGCGCCACCGGGATGGCGGCCGACGTTCTTCGACTACCTGTACGTCTCGCTCACCAACGCCACCGCCTTCAGCCCCACCGACACCCTGCCGCTGACGCGCAAGGCCAAGGGGCTGATGGCAATCCAGTGCGTGGCGTCGCTCCTCACCGTAGCGCTCGTCGCCGGTCGCGCGGTCAACGTGATCACCTGATCACATGAGCCAGCGCTACGAGAGCGGCGAGAAGTTCCTCCGCGTCATCCAACTCTTCCAGCGTCTCTCCGACACTCAGGCGGGGCTGACCACGCGCCAGCTCGCCGACCAGCTCGAGGTGACCACGCGGACAGTGCAGCGGTACATCAGCACGCTGCGCGACAGCGCCGGCATCGACATCGAGGAGGTCGACGGCCGCTTCCGCATCGGCTCGCGCAGCCGTCTGCCGGCGATGCAGCTGGATCGCTACCAGGCAACCGAGCTGCTCCTCGCGGTGCGCGCGATGCAGCAGATGCGGTCCGAGCAGGCGCCCGCTCTGATCGGCGCGCTGGCGCAGCTGGCCCGCGCGCTCAGCGTCCCCGTGGTCACCCGCTACCTGCAGGGGCTCATCGCCGCCTCCGAGCGACGTCCCGCCCACGGCGAGCGGCAGGAGGTGGAGCGCGTCATCGTTGACGCCTTCGTCCGCCGTCAGGGCGTTGCGGTCACGTACCGCGATGCCGAGGGGCGGGAGACCCAACGTGTGCTCAGCCCGTACTTCCTGGAGCCGCGCGCCGAGAGCCGCACGCTGTACATCTTTGCCCACGACGACCTCTCCGGAGAGGTGCGCCCCTTCCGCCTCGACCGGGTGCGTGACGCCCGGCTGCTGCCGCAGACGTTCACTGTGCCAGAGGACTTCGACATCGACGCGGTGGTGAGCGGCTCGTGGGGCATCTGGCAGGCGCCCGGGCAGGACGACGTGGTGCTGCGCTTCGACAGCGCCATTGCAGAGCGCGCGCGCGAGGCGCTGTGGCACCGTGGCGCGGAGATCACCGAGCGCGACGACGGCGGCATGGACGCGCGGATGCGGGTGGCCAGCGAGGTAGAGATGCGGTCGTGGGTGCTCGGCTGGGGCGGCTCCGTCGAGGTCATCGCACCACCGTCGCTGCGCGAGCACATCGCCGCCACGCTTGCGCAGGGGGCAGCCCGCTATCGGGGAAGCTGAGCGGCGACCTCACCACAGCCTGGGCACGTGGGCTAAGGTGACCGTGTGGCAACAACACCACCGCCTCCGTCGGGCAGCGCGGCGCGGCCCTCCGCACAACGGCTGCTCCTCATCCTCGTCCCGGTCATCGTGGTGATCGCGGTGGTGGTGGTGCTACTCGTGCACTTTGCTGGCGGCACCGGGGGCGGCTCGGTGCAGAGCACCCCCGGCAGCAACCTCTCTTCACCGGGTGGTGCTCAGCCACCACCCGGGTCGGGCGTCAGTCCCTGAGGCCGACGCCGTCACGGCGCGACCGTCCAAACGGGAGGCTTGCCTTGTCTGTGGCCATCGATTCGGTCGCCGCGTGCATCCAGGCGGTGCTGGCCGAGCAGCGCACGGAGCTTCGCCACGTCTCCCTCGACATCCACTCGCATCCCGAGACCGCGTTCGAGGAGACACGCGCGTGCGCAACCCTGGGCGGCCTTCTCAAGTCGCAGGGGTTCGATGTTCGTCGTGACGTGTCGGGCATGCCGACGGCCTTCATCGCCGACGCCCAGAGCGGTGACGGCGGTCCGCGGGTCGCCTTCGTCTGCGAGTACGACGCGCTGCGCGGCCTGGGCCACGCCTGCGGTCACAACCTTATCGGCACCGCCTCGGCTGCGGCCGGGATCGCGCTGCTGCAGGCGCTGCGCGACGGTGGCATCGCCGGGCATGTGCGGGTGGTGGGCAGTCCTGCCGAGGAGGGCGGAGGTGGCAAGATCCCGTTGGTCAACGACGGCGTCTTCGACGACTGCGACGCCGCCCTCATCCTCCACCCTACCGACCGCACCATGGCGGTGATGTGGGCGCTTGCATGCACGCACTGGAGGTGGGCATTCACCGGTCGCGCCGCGCACGCCGCCGGCGACCCTGACCAGGGGCTGAACGCGCTCGACGCCTTCGTGCATGCGTACAACGGCATCTCGCTGTGGCGACAGCAGCTCCAGGACGGTGCGCGCGTGCACGGGTTCATCGCCGAGGGTGGTACCGCCCCGAACATCATCCCGGAGCGCACCAGCGGCGAGTTTCTCACCCGCGCTCGCGAGGCCGCCTATCTCGACGTCATGAACGTTCGCTTTCGCGCCATCTTCGAGGCGGCGGCGAGCGCCACCGGGTGCTCGCTCGAGCTTGAGCGGGAGGAGACGTACAAGGACCTGCGCAGCAACCGCGTCCTCGCCGAGCGCGGGCATCTGCACCTCGAGTCGCTCGGGCTGCGGCCGCGGGTGGCCACCCCATGGGAACGCGTCGGTTCGACGGACGTCGGTGACCTCTCGTACGCCTGTCCCGCCATCCATCCCGAAGTCGCCATCACCGAGGAGGGCGTCTCCTGCCACACCCACGAGTTCCGTGAGGCGGCGGCCACCGAGCAGGCCCACGACGTGATGCTCCGCGGTGCGGCGGCTCTCGCCCTGACCGGGGCTGACGTCATTGCCGACGGGCAGATTCGCGAGGCGGTGCGGGCGTCGTTCGCCGCGGAGCCGTGGCGCCGCCGGGAGTGGCGCGGCTCCGGCTCCTGACGCCGTCGGGGAGTGCTCGAAAGCCACGAATGGTCTACCGTTGGACCATGACCGAGAAAGTTGTCAAGACCGACCAGGAATGGCGTGACCAGCTGTCCCCCGAGCAGTACGCGGTGCTGCGTCGCGGCGCCACCGAGCGCGCCGGGACCGGCCAGTACGTCCACGTCGAGGCCGCGGGACAGTACCTCTGCGCGGGCTGCGGCGCGGAGCTCTTCGATTCGAGCACCAAGTACGAGTCCGGCAGCGGCTGGCCCAGCTTCTACGCCCCCGCCGACCCCGACAGCATCGAGAAGCACCGCGACTTCAAGATGATCGTGCCGCGCACGGAGGTGCGCTGCGGGCGCTGCGGCGGCCATCTCGGCCACGTCTTCGAGGACGGACCCGAGCCCACCGGGCAGCGGTTCTGCATCAACTCCGCGGCGCTGCGCTTTGCCAAGGCCACCCCTGCGGGCGCCGGCGCGGGTGACGCGGAGACGACCAGCCCCGACCCGCCCGCCTAGTCCTCCTCGTCCTCGTCGGGCGCGCCGTCGAGCTGGCTGGAGCGAAAGTCCGGTCGGTCAGTGCGGCGCGGCGGAGCGCCAAGGCTGGGTGTGCTGGTGACGTCGGGCGCAGCGTCCTCCCGGTCGGAGGCGCCTGCGCTGACGTCCGCGGCCGGCGTCTCGCCCGCGCCGGGACCGAGGCCGTCGTTGGAGGGCAACAGGCTGCGGTCGCGATCCTCGCGGGCGCGCCTGGCCTCGTCGGCGATCGGGTCGCCGTCCTCTGGTGTCGTTTCGGCCATGGACGGTAGTTTGTCAGACTGCGCGCGTGTCAGAGACGAGCCTTGCCCGCAGAGCCTGGACGCTGTTCGAACCCATCAGCGCGATCGTGTATTTCGCGCCGGAGGTGCGCGAGAGCTACGCCGCGGCAGGGCTGCGCGGCGGCTGGATGGGCTACTTCGCATCACGTTCGGCGCCGATGGGAGCGGCGAGCGGCGAAGTGGTCACCGCCGTCT
Organism: Candidatus Aeolococcus gillhamiae; assembly: GCA_003244045.1. Classification (GTDB taxonomy): domain Bacteria; phylum Chloroflexota; class Dormibacteria; order Aeolococcales; family Aeolococcaceae; genus Aeolococcus; species Aeolococcus gillhamiae. Next base: position 4,229 of record QHBU01000031.1, on the reverse strand, counting down.
TTCACAACTTCCAGCCGGCGATGGTGCGCCGGGCCATCCCGGACGCGTGGACCTTCTCATCGCCGGCGCGCGTCCTCGAGGCGCGACTCGCCATCGCTGACGCGGCCTTGCGCCGACTCTGGGGCGACGCGACCGAGGGCCAAGAGGTGCAGGAGGCCGCCGAGCTGGCGCTCGAGGTCGCGGCCATGCTCCGTGGCGACGGCCGGCCTCTCTTCGCCGGCCACGCCGGGCTCGAGGTCCCGACCTCCGCTCATCTCGCTCTGTGGCACGCGTGCACGCTGCTGCGCGAGCACCGCTTCGACGGCCATGTCACCGCGCTCACCGTCCACGACGTCGACGGCCTTGCCGCGCTCCTGATGGCCGTCGCGGCCGGTAAGAGCGTTGACGCGCAGACGCTGCGCAGCTTCCGCGGCTGGACTGAGGAAGAATGGACCGGCGAGCACGAGCGCCTCCGCCGCCGCGGCCTGCTCGACGAGGCGGGAGCGCTGACCGCGCAGGGCCGGGACGTGCACTCCGCCGTCGAAGAGGCGACCGACCGGCTCGCCGTAGGCCCGTGGGAGCAACTCGAGGAGGCCCGGCGCGGGCGTCTCTTCGAGCTGCTCGCCGACCTGGCGGCGCGCCTGGAAGGACCGGGGGGCTTGGTGTACCCGAACCCGATCGGGGTGGGCCGCCCCGTCTGAGCAGGGCGCGCAGCGACGGCAAGGGGCAGGAGTAGGCTCGACCAACGATCCCGTTGAGGCCGGATCGCGTTGTAGGAGACGACGTGGGCGACAGTGCCGCAGTGGCCGACTGGGTGCGCTGCTACATCGACGTGTGGCGATCAGGAGACCATCTACGAGTCTCGGAGCTGTTCACCGACGACGCGGTGTACTACACGGATGCGTTCCGTCCGCCCCGGCGTGGGCTCGCCGAAATCGAGGAATACTGGCGCATCGCCGGCGATCCGCCCGACGCATTCGAAGCCCATTACGATCCCCTCATCGTCAGCGGGGATCACGCGGTCGTCACGGGTTTCTCCCGCTACTTCGACGATTCACGATCCCGCGTCGACAAGGAATACGCGAACCTTTTCGTGTTGACCTTCGCCGCCGATGGTCGCTGCACCGAATATCGCGAGTGGTACATGCTCCGCGGTGAGGATGGACCTGCAGCGCTTGCTGCAGCTGGAGCACATACCTAGCATTGCTCGGAGGGCGGAGCGGGAGACGGGGCTCGAACCCGCAACTTCAACCTTGGGAAGGTTGCACTCTACCGTTGAGTTACTCCCGCACGGGATGGCGAGTGTACCGATGTGCGGCTCGCGTGGCGGTCAGCGCGCCGCCTTGCCGACCTCCTGCACGTCGAGCTTGCCGTCGGTGTAGAGCTGACGAATCACCTTCTTGTCCTGCTTGCCGACGCTCGTCTTGGGGAGCTCTGTGACGAAGGTCCAGCGTTCCGGCAGCCACCACCGGGCCACCTTGCCGTCGAGGAAGTTGCGCAGGTCCTCCGGGCCCGCCTCGGCGCCCGGCCTGAGCACCACCGCGGCAAGCGGACGCTCCTCCCACTTGGCGTCGGCAACACCCACGACCGCCGCCTCGGCGACGGCGGGATGAGCGGCGAGGTGATTCTCCAGCTCGACGGAGGAGATCCACTCGCCACCCGACTTGATGACGTCCTTCGAGCGGTCGGTGATCTGCAGGTAACCGCGTGAGTCGATGACCCCGACGTCGCCGGTGCGCAGCCAGCCGTCGTGGAAACGTTCCGGTGCTTCGACGCCGTAGTACGAGCCCGTGATCCACGGCCCGCGCGCCTCGAGCTCGCCGACCGACCTGCCGTCCCAGGGGAGCTCGCCGCCGTCGTCGCCCACGATCCGGAGGTCGACGCCAGGCACCGCCCTCCCAGTCTTGCTGCGCCAGTCCATCTCCTCCTCCACAGGGACACCCGGCGGCGGGGTGGCGATGCAGCCGATCGGGCTGGTCTCGGTCATCCCCCACGCCTGTATGAGCTCGATGTCGAGCTTGTCGCGGAACGCCTCGATGAGCGCGCGCGGCACGGCGGAGCCACCGCAGATGGCGCGCTTGATGGACGACAGGTCGGCGTTGTTGGCCTGCGCATACTGCAGCATGCCGGTGAAGATGGTTGGCACCCCGCCGGTGAATGTCGGGCGCTCGGCGGTGATGAACGCGCAGAGCGGTTCGGGCTGTAGGAAGCGATCGGGTAGCAGGAGCGTGCAGCCGAGCATCCAAGCGACGTAGGGGATGCCCCACGCGTTGACATGGAACATCGGGACGATCACCAACAGGCGTTCGCGTTCGTCGAGGCGGAAGGCGCCCCAGACCCCGAAGCAGTGCAGCCAGATGGCGCGATGGCTGTACACGACCCCCTTGGGGTCCCCGGTGGTGCCGGTCGTGTAGCACATCGCGGCGGCCGAGTCCTCCTCGATCTCAGGCCAGTCGTACGTCGATGGCTGAGCGGCGATGACGTCGTCGTACGTAACGTGGTCACCGAGCTTGCCGGTGTCGCCCTCACCGAACACGATCACGTGCTCGACGGTGGGGACATGCTCGCGGATCGCCGCCAGCAACGGCACCAGCGAACCGTCCACGATGATCACCTTGTCCTTGGCGTCGTTGACGATGTGGACCAGCTGCTGCGGGGTGAGGCGCAGGTTGAGCGTGTGCAGGACCGCGCCCATGCAGGGGATGGCCAGGTAGGCCTCGAGGTGCTCCTGGTTGTTCCAGGCCAGCGTGGCGACCCGATCGCCGGGCTTGACGCCCATCAGGCAGAGAGCGTTGGCGAGGCGGGCGGCGCGCTCGGCCACCTCGGCGTAGGTCGCGTGACGCGCCTTGTCACCCCGCCAGGTGATCACCTCGCTGGTGCCGCCAAACAGCCGCGCCCCGTGGTGCATCAGGGACGTCACCGTCAGCTGGTACGGCTGCATCGTGCTCTTCATCTGCCGCTCCTGGGGTTTCTCGGCTGCGCGCGCGACTCGGCATTCTACGGTCGCCTGCTAGGCTCGATCGGTGGTCACTGCCTTCCTGCTCGTGGTCTGCGAGCCCGCCCACATCCACGACGTCGCCCGAGGGCTGGCCGACACCGACGGGGTCGCGGAGGTGTACACGACCACGGGCTCGGCGGACTTCGTCGCGGTGGTCCGGGTCGCCGACCTCGACGCCCTGGCCACGCTGGTGACGGAGCGGGTTGCCACCCTTGCGGGAATCATGCGTACTGACACCCATCTGGCGATCCGCTCCTACGGGCGCTCCGACGAGGAGGCAGCATTCGACATCGGTGTTGACTGACCGCAGATCGGTCAGGCGGCGAGGGCGCGCGTCAGGACATTCGCTACCCTGGAGGCGATGGACACCGTCGCCCCAGTGATGACCGGCCAGCAACGGTTTCTCGCGGCGCTGCGGCGCCATCCGGTGGACCGCACGCCGGTCTGGTTCATGCGTCAGGCAGGCCGCTGCCTTGCCGAGTACCGTGCCCTCCGGGAGCGCCACGACATCCTGGAGATCACCCGCACCCCTGAACTCTGCGCCCAGGTCACCACCATGCCGGTCGAGGTCCTCGGTGTCGACGCCGCCGTCCTCTATGCAGACATCATGCTGCCCCTCTACGGCATGGGCGTTCCCTTCTCCATCGATCCCGGTGTGGGGCCAATCATCCACGCACCGGTGCGGTGCGCCGCAGACATCTCCGCGCTGCGCGTCGTTGACCATGCCGGCGAAGCCACCCCCGACCTCTTCGACGCCATCCGCCTCATCCGCCGCGAGCTCGAGGGACGGACCGCCGTCATCGGCTTCGCCGGGGCGCCCTTCACCGTGGCCAGTTACATGATCGAGGGTCGACCGTCAAAGGATCACGCGCGCACCAAGGCACTCCTCGTCGGCGAGCCTCGGCTCTGGGACGAGCTCATGACCACCCTCACTGAGGTGACGATCCGCTACCTGCGAGCGCAGGTCGAGGCGGGCGTCGAAGCGGTGCAGCTCTTCGACTCCTGGATTGGTACGCTGAGTCAGCGGGACTATGTCCGCGCTGTGCTCCCCCATGTACGCCGCATCTTCGATGCCCTGCGTGACAGCGGCGTTCCCCGGATCTATTTCGGGACCGGCTGCCCCCACCTCATCGAGGAGATGAGCAGCGCGGGCAGCGACGTGATGAGCGTGGACTGGCGGCTGCCGCTGGACACGGCATGGCAGCGCGTGGGGCACCATCGTGGCCTGCAGGGCAACCTCGATCCCACCGTG
>QHBU01000030.1 GCA_003244045.1 Candidatus Aeolococcus gillhamiae | reverse complement strand
GCACCCTCTACGGCGAGCCCAAGAAGCTGCCCGTGCGCGAGACTGCAGCCCAGCGGCCCCTGTCGCCATACGGCGTGTCCAAGAAGGCAGCCATCGACTACTTGGTGGCCTACCGGGAGCTGCACGGCGTGGAGCACACCGCCCTGGCCCTGGGCAACGTCTACGGACCCCGCCAGGACCCTCACGGCGAGGCCGGCGTGGTGGCCATCTTCGCCGGGTTGCTCCTGGGCGGCCAGCCGTGCACCATCTTTGGCGGTGGCCGCCAGACCCGCGACTTCGTCTACGTCGACGACGCGGTCGACGCCTTCGCCCGGGCCGCGACCAAGGGCGACGGCCTGCTGGTGAACGTCGGCACCGGCACCGAGACCTCGGTGAACACCCTCTACGCCACCATGGCCGAGCTGGCCGGAGTCGACTCCCGGGCCGAGCACGCCGACGCCCGTCCCGGTGAGCTGGCCCGATCCGCGCTAGACCCCGGGCGGGCCGCGGTGCAACTGGGATGGCGGCCGTGGACCACCCTCGACGTGGGAACCGGCGCGGTGCTGCGCTGGTTTCGCAGCCGGAGCGGTCCGCCGTGTTAGGGCCAAGGTTGGTTGTCAGGCGATCGATCGCGGCGATGGTCGGCCTGGTCCTGGTCATCTCGGCGCTCGGGGCTTGCTCCAAGAAGGCCAGTGTCGAGCCCCGCCGCCCGCTCGACACCACGCCCGCCGCCGGGTCGGTAGTGGTGAGCGATGCCAGCGCCGGCTACGCCTTGAGCATACCGACGTCGTGGAAGCAGATGCCCACCGACGTGGCCCGGTTCGACGGCGAAGCCGACACCCTCAAGGCCGCCAGCCCCGCGCCCGCCAAGCTCACCACCGGCCTGACCCAGCTCAAGTCGGTAGTGCGCAACGGGGCCAGCGTGGCGGCCATCGACCCCGACACCGGCGCCACCGCCAACCTCATCGTTCTCGACGCCGGGGGCCAGAAGGCAACCCAGATCGCAGTTGGATCAGCCAACCAGCTCCGAGGGAACGGGGCCACCGACATCACCCGCCAGGCGGTCACGGTCGACGGCCTGGCCGCCGTCCGCCAGAGCTTCCGCACGCCGTTCCCCGGCGGCACCGGGCCCGTCAGCCTGGCCGAGAACCAGATCTACGTCGTGCGCCGGAGCCAGGCGTTCATCCTCACCCTCACCGGTGACAGCTCTGCCCTCGACGGCATCGCCGCCAGCCTCAAGCTGGCATAGAAGCTGGGCTAGACCTGCTACTGTATGAGCATGTTGGATCGTCGTCTCCAGGTGCTCATCGACAAGGACCGCTGGGACCTGCTCCAGCTCGAAGCGGAGAGCCGGCGTGTGTCGGTGAGCACCCTCGTCCGGGAAGCCATCGACCAGCGGTTCCAGGTAGACGCCGAGCGTCGACGGGCGGCATTCCAATCGTTACTCGACGCCGAGCCGATGGAGGTGCCCGACGACCCGCGGGACCTCAAACGGGAGATCGCAGACGCCAGGGCCGCCCGCTTCGAGTGATCCTCCTGGATACGACGGTTCTCGTCTGCACGACGCCCGCACCGTCGGCTGAGTGGTTCTTCTAGCGGAACAAGTCCTCGCGGTGGGGCCGTACCACCTCTTCCCTGACCGAGCCCTCACGCAGCCACGACGGGTCCACGCCTCGCACCACCGCGGCGGCGATGCCCGCCGACTTTCCCATCACCAGCTCGGCGGCCGACGCCAGCTCGTCGGCCACCGCCACCTCGGTCACCGGGGCGTCGGGCTGCGGGCCGGTGGCGTTGAGCACCAGCACATCGACCGGGCCGAAATGGCCGGTGATCGCGGTGACCAGCTCGGCAACCTGCTGCTCATCGGTGACGTCGCCGCTGAAGGCCTCCGCGACACCGCCGTCGTCACGGATGCTGCGGGCGATGTCAGGTGCCGGGCCGTCGTCTCGCCGGCCATTGACCGCGACGGCGAGGCCGTCATGAGCCAGCCGCCGCGCGATCATCGCGCCCAGGCCCCGCGAGCTGCCCGTCACCAAAGCCACACGCGCATCCGCCACCGGCATGCGGCGATCATCCCACGCGCTCAGCACAGCGGGCCGGCTCCACTGGTGGAGCCGGCCCCGCCGAACGCGTCCCCCAGGCTGGTGAGGTCAATGGAGAGCCGTGCGTGCGCGGGCACATGGTCCAGAAGCGGACGCATTGCCTCGAGGGCGGTGAGGATTTCGCGCCCGACCTGATCCGCGGAACGCATCGCATCCACGGAAACCAGGATCCCGCGGTCGCGGTACCACGAGACAATCGGGGAGGTCACGTCATGGTAGAGGGCAAGGCGCTG
>QHBU01000029.1 GCA_003244045.1 Candidatus Aeolococcus gillhamiae | reverse complement strand
GGTCGCCACAGCCAGCTGGGAGCACCGCCGCGCCACCGAGGTTCGCCTGGAAGGGCCGAGCGAGGGCCCGGGCGGCCACCCCGGCGCCTCCAAGCTGATCGCCACCGCCCACCTCGCCCACGGCCTCGCCGCCGACGCGCCGATGGTCTTCCTCATCCACGGATACGCGGTGCCCATGCCGGTGCTCGACGCGCTCGTTGCTCGAACGCTGCGCGCCCAGGGAGCGCACAGCGTGCGCCTTGACCTGCCCTTCCACCTGCGTCGCAGGATGCCCGGGCACAGCAGCGGCGACGGCTTCTTTGGGACCGACCCGGCGCGCATTCGCGCCACCGTCCGGCAGGCGGTCGAGGACGCCGCCGCCCTGGTCGCCTGGGCGCGTGCCAACGTCACCCCGACCGTCGCCGTCATGGGTGTCAGCCTCGGCGGCCTGGTGACCTCGCTGCTGGCCGCCCAGGTCCCGCTCGATTCGGTGATTGCGGTGGCGCCGCTCTGCGACCCACCACTCACCTTCCTCGAGCACATGCCGCGACGGCTGGCGCGCCGGCTGGGGATCAACTCAAGCAGCGGTGGCGCGTGGGGCGACGACCGCGACGAGGCGCGCGCGATGCTCGACGCTGCGCTGGCCCCACTGGTCCCACGCAACCTCATCCCGCGGACGCTCCCCGAGAACATCACCCTGGTCCGGCCCGAGCTCGACCTCATCGTCGGACCGCAGCCGATCGCCGACCTCGCCGCGGCCTGGGGCGCGGAGCTGTGGGACTACCCCTACGGACACATCACCGTGATGAACGCCCCTGGCGTCGGCGCCCGGATTCGTGATCGTCTCCTCGACCCGCGACGCATCGGCGCCGGTCATTCACCTCTGGCAGCCGCGGCGGTCTGACACTTCAGTCCTGGACGCCTGTTCGTTCCGTGGCTCTATCCTCGCTTCGATGAGCGACACCCGGCCGATCGGGGTCTTCGACTCCGGCGTCGGCGGTCTCACCGTGCTGCACCAGCTGCACACGCGTCTGCCCGCGGAGCGGCTGATCTACCTCGCCGACCTCGCCCACTTCCCGTACGGGCCGCGCTATCAGCACGAGGTGCGGGACTATGCCCTGGCGATCATCGAACACCTCGTCGGGCTCGACACCAAGCTGGTGGTCGTCGCCTGCAACACGGCGACGGCTGCCGCCCTCAACCTCGCCCGTGAGCGTTTCGACGTCCCTGTTGTGGGGGTCATCGCGCCCGGGGCGCAGGCGGCGGTCGAGGCCACGCACAACAGACGCGTGGCGGTGATCAGCACCGAGGGCACCCGCGCCAGCCAGGAGTACGTACACGCCATCAAGGAGGCCAACCCGGGCGTCGGCGTGCTCGGCGTCGCCGTGCCGGAGCTCGTGGACATCATCGAGGCCGGTGAGGCCAGCGGCCCGCGCGCAGAGGCCATCCTCGCCGGGGTGCTCGACGAGATCACCGGCTGGGGCGCCGACACACTGGTGCTCGGCTGCACCCACTACCCGCTGCTCCGCCCCACCATCGAGCGCGTCCTCGACGGCCGCCCGATGACCGTGGTCGACAGCGCCGAGACCACCGCCGGCCGGGTGGAGCGGATCCTCGCGGCCAACCGGCTCGCCGCCAGCGGCGATGTCGCGCCGGCCCCGCAGCTCCTGGTCACCGCGGAGCCGCGCCGCTTCAGTGACACCGCCGAGCTGCTCTTCGGCGACGCCCTGCCCCAACCCACCGTCGTCGCGCTCTGGGCGAGCGCCGACCTATCTGGGGCGGCTCGATGACCGTCCTGGTCGATGAGCTGCTCACCCCCATTGCCCCCGAGCTCGTCGAGTTCGAGCGCCGGCTGGAGGAGTCGGTCAGGGCTGACTTCGGGCCGATGGCGGACGCCATGGAGCACATCGTCCGCGCCGGGGGAAAGCGGCTCCGGCCCGCGCTCGTCCTGCTCAGCGCAGCCCTGGGCACACCGGACCGCGACCACACCTTCAACCTGGCCATGGGCATCGAGTTCATCCACACCGCCACGCTGGTGCACGACGACCTCATCGACGATGCGCTCACCCGTCGTGGAATCACCACCATCCACGAGACCGTCGGCGTCAACCCCGCGATCATCATCGGCGACTACTACTTCGCCAAGGGCGCCAACCTCCTCGCCTCCATCGGGGAGCCGAGCATCGACCTGGCGATCAGCAACACCGTGATGACCATCTGTTTGGGCGAGCTGCTCCAGCTCACCAGCCGTCGTGACTACGAGCAGACGCTGGAGGAATACCACCGCAAGATCGCTCGCAAGACGGCCGCGCTGGTGGAGACGTGCTGCTATTGCGGCGCCATCGTGGGCCAGCTCGACGAGCGCCGCACCGAGGCGCTCCGGCAGTATGGCTACCTCATCGGCATGGCCTTCCAGATCGCCGACGACGTGCTCGACTACACAGCGACCGCCGCGGAGCTGGGCAAACCGGTGGGCGCCGACCTCCGCCAGGGCACCGTGACGCTTCCCCTGATGCTCGCGCTCGACGAGTCGCCGAGCGCGCCGGCGCTACAAGAGGTCCTGGCCCATGAAGTCCTCACGGACGAGGACTGCGAGGCGGTGGTGCGTCTGGTACGGCAGTCCGGTGCGATCGAGCGGACCGAGGCCCAGGCGCACGACTTCGCGCAGCGTGCTCGTGCCCAGCTCGCCGCGTTCGATCCCTCACCGGCGCGCGCCACGCTCGAGCAGGTCTGCGACTACGTGGTCGACCGCCGGACTTGATAGTCCTCTGCGGAGGCGACTTCATTTCGCCGGAGCGGAGACCGCTTGCTGGGGGTGCCCAAGGGGGGAACGCAGTTCCCCTCGCTACAAAGCGCCGATGCGGTCGAGCTGCTGACGGAACGTTGCCGCCCACAGCGCCAGCACCACCGTCGCCAGCAGCAGGCCCGCTGCCTCGATGAGCGTCGCCGCCAGCGAGGAGCGCGCCAGGCGGTCACCGGACACAGCGGCGACGACGTATCGGGCGGCGCGGGCGGCGTCCACCAGCGACACGATGCTGATGATCACCAGGCCGGCGCGCACGATCGTGTACTCGCGTACCAGGCCGGCGCGCAGCTGGCCGAGGGTCAGCTCCTCCACGGGTGTCCGGCCGGCGGGCGGCTCCGGGGCCCCGCGACGGAGCCGCAGCAGCGCCGCCAGGAAGAACAGCGCCGCCGCCCATCCCTCCCAGGCCGTGGCGACAGACGATCCATGGGCGAGGAGGGCGGCCAGGCGGCCGCCCCCGGCTTGCGAGGCGTAGTGGTGCTGAACTGTGAGCGACCAGGCGCCGAGCACGCCGCAGGCGGCGCCGACGACCACCAGCACGGCGACGCGAGCGAGGGGCGGCAGGCGACGCAGGAGCAGCAGCTCGGCGGCCAGTCGCAGGCGTCCAACAGTGCCGGCGTCCGCCATCGTTTTGGCATTGTAGGTGCGATCCGAGATGAGTAGAGCACGTGTGAGTCGCCGTATCCTGCGCGTGGTCACCTACAACATCCTGCTCGGCGGTGCGCGCCGTGAGGAGCACATCACCGCGGTGCTGCGGCGCCTTGGTGCAGACGTGATCACCCTGCAGGAGGTGAGCAACCCGGAGTTCGCCGCGCAGCTGGCACGCGAGCTCGGCATGGAGCTGGTGATCGGTGCCGCCAGCGATGGCAGCGGCGTCAACCTGGCGGTGCTGTCACGCGTCCCGGTCCGTCGCTGGCGCAACCACACGCATCGCGGGTGCATGCTGCGCAGCCACCTCGAGACAGTGCTCAGGGTCGGCGGCGCGCACATCCCGGAACTGCATCTCCACTCCGTGCACCTCGCCGCTCGCTTTGGCGAGCGCAAGAAGGGGGAGGAACGCCGCGGACGCGAGCTCGACGCCTTGCTGGGCGACCTCGGCGAGGCCCCGGCCAGCCCGCACATCATCGCCGGAGACTTCAACGCGCTAGCTCCCGGCGACCACCTCGAAGCCACCGCATTCTTCGCGCGCATGGCCGAGCTGCGCAGAGCCCAGGTGATGGTGCGCCAGGCGAACGGGATGGTCGTGCCCAAGCGGGTGGGGGAGGACCCCGCGGTCGACGAGGCATGGCTCCGCGCGGGGGTCGACCCACGCCTCGACGTCGGTATTCCCGTGCTGCCCTTCGTCGTCTACCCGCTGACCGCGCTGGTGCCGCGCAGCCGCACCGTGGATCGCATGCTCGGGGGGACAATCGAACGCTGGACCGTGTCGCGAATGCTCGACGCCGGCTACGTCGACTGCTTCCGCCATGTGCACCCGCGCGCCCATGGCTACACGTGCGCAACGTGGATGCCCGCCGCGCGCATCGACTACGTCTTTGCGGATTCGTTGATGGCCGGCCGGCTGCGCCGGTGTGAGGTGGTCGGCGGGCGCGGCTGGCCGGACCGTGAGGCGACCATCGCCTCCGACCACCATCCACTGGTGGCCGAGTTCGCCGTCTGACTCAGTCGGCGGCCGGGACCCCGCCGCCCGCGGGGGGTGGCGAGCCCGCCCCGCTGCCCCGCCGGTGGCGACGTCCCCCGCGGTGCCGCCGCCGGTTGCCACCCGTGGTCGCCCCTGCCGGCTGCCCGCCGCGTGGCCGGCCGCGCGGGCCGTCATTGATGCGCGGAGGCGGGGGCTGGGCAGCGGCGAGCAGGTCGCCAAGGGTCCGCCAGCCGAACTTCTCACGGCCCAGCCGGTAGAGTTCGATGAAGCAGGCGGCCGTCGCCTCGGCATCGGCCAGCGCGTGGTGGGGGCGGCGGTGGTGAACCCCGAGCTCCTTGCACATGCGCTCCAGGCCGATGGTGTCGCGCAGGTTCCAGATGATCCCGGCCATGCGGCTGGTGTCGATGTTGTCGGCGTCGATCGCCGTCTCCATGGTGCTCGCGATCAGCCGGGTGTCGAAGGCGTCGGCGCTGTGCTCGACCAGCACGGCTCCCTTGCAGAATCGGCGGAACCGTGCCAGCACGAGCTCCACGGGAGGGGCCCCGCCGAGGCTCTCGGTCCCGATGCCGTGGATGCGCTTGGCGTATGGGTTGATGCGGTCGGTGCTGTGCACCAAGGTCTCGAAGGACATGATGTGGCGGTCCAGCGTGAAGGCGACCGCGCCGAGCTCGACCAGGCGATGGGGCGACTGCCCGGTTGTCTCGCAGTCCAGCGCCACGAGGCGCAGCTGCTCCACGGGCGTGTGAGGCTCCGGTCGTTGCGGTGGTGAGTCCAGGTCGGCGTCGGCGTCATCGATGGTGGCGAACGGCTCACCGGCGGCTGAAGGGCCGAGCCGGGGCACGAAGCTGCTGCCCACCGGAACCGGGCCGCGGCGGCGGCCGTACCGCGGACGCTGCCGACTGACCGCGGGTGGCTTCGCGTCCGTGAGGTCGTTGCCGTCGCCGTCCGAGGACTGCGGAGCCGTTCCGGCAGTCGTCATGCCGGCGTCGTGAACATCGGCGTGATCTTAAGGGAGCGACGTGGTGAGCGGCCGTGGAGTCAACCGGCTTCCATATACTGGCGCGGTCGATTTCGGCCCCGGAGCAGGACGCTCGCCGCCGGCGCGCCGCCGCCCATTTCGCCAGGAAGGCCTTCGATGCACCTCGTTGCCGCCGGGCTCAGCTTCCGGAGCGCACCGATCTCGGTCCGTGAGCGCGCGGTCGTCCCGCCGAGCGAGGCCAACCGCATGCTCCGCTACCTGGTCGGTCACTGCGGCCTCCGCGGCGCGGCGGTGTTGTCCACGTGCAATCGCACCGAGTTCTACGTCAGCTGTCCCACCGACGCACTCGCCGACGAGGTGCGCCCTCGCCTGGCGATGTACCTCGATCCCGTCGATGACAGCGCGGTCGGCGACCATCTCTTCGAGCTTCGCGGCGCGGACGCAATCCGCCACATGCTCCGCGTCGCCGGTGGCCTCGAGAGCATGGTGGTGGGTGAGTCGCAGGTCCTCGGGCAGTTCCGTGATGCGCACCAGCTCGCTCGTGACGCCGGCACCCTCGACGCCCGGCTCGACTACGTGATGCGCAGAGCGGTGTCGGCGGGTAAGCGGGTGCGCACCGAGACGACGATCGGGCGGCGTTCCGGCTCCATCGCGGACGCCGCCGCGCAGGTCGCTCGGGAGGTGGCCGGCGACCTGCATGGCCGGGGAGTGCTGGTGCTGGGCGCCGGGACCATGAGCGCGCTGGCGGCGGCGCGGATGCACGAGGCAGGCGCGCGGCTGATGATCACCTCGCGAGGCGGCGACTCTGCGCTGGCCCTGGCATCCAGGCTCACCGGCGATGCGCTGGCCATCAGCGATCCCATCGCGATGGCCGCGGAGATCGAGGTGGTGATCTGCTGCACTGACAGTTCCGCGCCCGTGCTGAGCGCGGGCGACGTCGCCGCCATGCAGGAGCGGCGCGAGCACCGGCCGCTCACCGTCATCGACATCGCCGTCCCTCGCGACGTTGAGGCCGAGGCTGCCGATGTGGCCGGGGTGACCCTGATCGACGTCGACGCCCTCGGCGACCGCATCGCCAGCGGCGGCTCCCCGCAGCGCGGCGCCCTCGCCGAGGCCACCGCGATCATCGAGGCCGAGGTTGCGCGAGCCATCGCCGTCGTCGCCGAGCGCGACACCGCCGGCCCAACGATCGGCGCGCTGGTGCGCCAAGCGGAGGCCATCCGCCGCCAGGAGGTCGAGCGGACACTGGCACGCATGCCTGACGTCGACGCCGCCACCGCGGACAAGGTGCAAAAGCTCACCCGCGCCATCGTCAGCAAGCTTCTCCACGCGCCGATCAGCCACCTGCGCGAGTTCGCCGACGATCCCGGGGTGGCGCTGACCCTGCGCGACGCGTTCGAGCTCGACGCCCCCGACCTCATCGACGGCCAGAGCGTCGCGAGCGACGCCGCCGCCTCGTGACGGCGGCGATCCAGGCTGCGGTTCTGCGCCTGGCCACTCGAGGCAGCGCCCTGGCCAGAGCGCAGGCCGTGCTGGCGGCTGACGCCATCCGCGGCGTCGGTGGGCCAGGCACCGAGCTTGTCATCGTGCGCACCGAGGGCGACCGCAACCAGTCCACGCCGATCGAGCAGCTCGAGGGCCAAGGCTGGTTCACCACGGCGATCGAGCGCGCCCTGGTCGAGGGCCGCGCGGACGTCGCCGTGCACGCCGCCAAGGATCTGCCCACCGAGCTCGGCGCCGGCCTCGAAGTGGCCGCCTTGCTGCCGCGCGCCGACCCCCGCGACGCCGTGGTCTGCCGCGACGGCGGTGGCCTCGATTCGCTGCCGGACGGCGCCGCGGTGGGGAGCAGCAGCGCCCGGCGCTCCGCCCTGCTCGCCGAGCTCAGGCCGGGGCTACGCTGCGTCCCGATCCGCGGCAACGTCGACACGCGCCTGGGCAAGCTGGAGGCCGGCGAGGTCGACGGGCTGCTCCTCGCCGCAGCCGGTCTCGACAGGCTCGGCCTCTCG
>QHBU01000028.1 GCA_003244045.1 Candidatus Aeolococcus gillhamiae | reverse complement strand
CCGTTGACCTGGGCCCAGCCGGTGATCCCCGGCCGCGCCAGGTGGCGGTCGACGTAGCCGGGTAGGTCACGAGAGAAACGCTCGACGTACTGCGGACGCTCGGGCCGCGGTCCCACCAGGCTCATCTCACCGCGCAGAACGTTGAACAGCTGAGGCAGCTCGTCGATGCTGAGCAGTCGGATGACGCGGCCGACCGTGGTGCGACGGTCCACGCCCTCGACGCCGCCCGGCGCCAGCCCCGGAGCCGGCTCGAAGCGGACCATCGCTGTGGGCAGCTTCATCGAACGGAACTTGAACATCACAAAGCCGCGGCCGTCCTGGCCGATGCGCTGCTGCCGGAACAGCACCGGCCCGGGCGAGCTGACCTTGACGATGACCGCCAGGAGCAGAAGCAGAGGCGAGAGGACGACGATCATCAACGCCGCCAGGTCGCGGTCGAACGCATACTTCAGCGGAAGGAGGCGCGGGGCGAATCTCCGCTCGGATGGCCGCGGCGCCGCGGGGGCGTCGATCAGCCCACCGCGCTCCTCGACATCGCTGAGGATGCCGGCGACGGTCTCGGAGTCGATGGAGCCCGCTCGCCTCGCCGGACGCATCCGATCGCGAAGATCGCCAAGATCGCGCGTCCACCAGGTCCCGAAGGGGGCGCGCTTGGCTCGGAGCGCAGCGAGTGTTGTCCCCATGGGGGCCCACTCGATCCCCCGCTCGCCGACCCTGCGACCGACACCATGGGCGTTAGTGGCTGACGCCGTTTGGTGCATTTGACTCCCCCCTCACCCCAGCACCCTGAGCCTGCTCAGGGGCTATTGCATACCCGTCCCTCTATCACCTTACCAACTTGGACCCCTGCTGCATAAGCCGTCGGCGCCTGGGAGCCCGGTTCTCAGCCGACTCTCAGCGGCTCTCAGACCGCGGCCGGCGGCCTCTACTGCACCAGGGGCTGGGCGAGCAACCAGAGCGAGGTCATCGTGTATCCCACCATGGCCACGATCCAGGGCCACTCGCTGGCGCGCGCCTTGGCGTGGCTGCGCGATGCGCGCGCCAGGTAGCGATGCGCCAGCACCACCGCAGCGATGTGCACGACGATGATCAGCGCCACCTGGAGATACCAGACCACGGACGAGGGCAGCAGGTTCGGGTTGATCTCATAGCTGTCGTTGAACGGCGCGGGCAGGAGGTGGACGCCGTCCATGCCGGCGGGATTGCCGAGCAGCGGGATGAACAGCTGACCATTGATCGCGATGTACTCGGCGTTGTGCGCGACCAGGTAGCCGAACGCGATCGGCAACAGCGAGGGCACCAGGCCTGCGAGGACCTGGAGATTCGACCGCTGCATGTCGCCGAAGTGCCGCACCAGGGCCGCGAACCCTCCGAACAGTCCCCACGCCACCAGCACGAGCACGGCGAACGCCGCTGTTTCGAACAGCTGGAAGCCGATGCCGCTCAGCGTGATCTGAGCGCGAAACGTCTTCCATGCTGGTGTCGACAGCAGTCCGTCGAATGACACCGAGACGAGCAGCAGGAGCACGAACGTGACCCGGCTGACGTGGGCGTCGAACGGCACACGCAGTCCGCCACCGAAGCCACGCTCGCCGTCGGCGCCAAACCGGAACCAGCCGAGGCGTCCCCAGGTGGCGAAGAGCACGGAGAAAACCTCACCGCGCTCAGTCCAGGCCCGCGCACCGAAGAGCAGCCCGGCCAGGGCGTTCACCAGCGCGTACACGAGCAGCCCCCACGCTGTGAACGCCGGCAGCGTGGCCGTGCCGTTGAAGATCAGCTCACCGCAGGCCACGGTGAAGAAGAACGCCACCGCAGGCCACCAGCCCAGCCGGCGAGGCCAGCCGACGACGCGCTCATCACCCAGCAGGGCGCTGCGCAGGCCGGGTCGATCGCACGCGCGCGCCAGGGCTGCGAACGGGTTCACGGCCCGCGTCCAGTCGCCGAGGAGCCCGCAGCTGATCGGGGTGGCCACCCACACCGCGAGCCAGAAGAACGACGGCACGATGTTCTCGGCAACCGCCGAGCTGCCGAACCAGCCGCACAGCATCAGAGCGACCGCGATCAATCCGGCGACGATCCAGCGCACCGGCGCGGGTCGGCGCAGCCGGATGCGGTCAGAGAACCTGGCCTCGCCGGCCGACGCGGGCGCCACCGCGCGCGGCAGGACCACAAGAAACGAGACGAACACGACGGCGGCGCCGCCGATCACGAAGAGCCACAAGGGCACGGGCAGGTCGTAGCGTTTGCCGAATGCGTGTGCCACCACGGGTACCAATCCTGTGACCATCACGATCCCAGCGAGAGCTCCCGAGCCACCAACGGCACCTCCACCCCCGTCCCGGCAACGGCCACCGCGCCCGCGTATCCCGGCACCACGTCGAACGCCGTCATCGACCACCCCGGCGTCCCGTCGACATCGCCCCCGCGGTGGAGCCCGGTGCCAAGCCCCTTGAGGTACGCCTCGTTGTGCGTCCACATCGCAAAGAATGTGCCCGCGCGGGACTCGCGCGGGAGCTGCATCAACTCCCCATGCTGGCGCGCGGAGAAGGACCGGCGCGCGATCGCCTCCGCATCAACGTCGCGCACCATCTCAACATCCACGCCCACCTCGCGCCCACGCGCCACCGCGAAGACGGCAACCGACCCCGAGTGCGCGAGGTTGAACCGCAGCCAGTCGCCGTCCGGCGCTCCCGGCATTTCCACGCGAGGCCTGCCACGCTCGTCGCGCCCCAGGACCACCTCGGCCGCTGCGACGTCCAGATACGCCCCCAGGAGCACGCGCAGCCACCCCCGCCCAGCAGCGAACCGCTCCCGATCGGCCCCGGAACGCCGCCGCTGCGCGCGCAACACCTCATCTGCCGACAGCGATGCGCACACCACGCGAGCCACGTCGTCGGAGAGGTCCAGCGGCGCGCGCCACAGGTGCACCTGCGTCGATCGCGGCGACGCCACACGGCCCAAGCTCAGGTCAGCAAACGACCCCACAGCCGCATCGTCCCACTCACCGCACCCACCGCTGCGGCAACCACAGGACGAAAGCGGACCACCCGAGGCCGAGCAACAGCCCGCCGACCACGTCGGAGGGCCAGTGCGCTCCGACCCACACACGCCCAATGCACGCCACCGCGGTCACCGCCGCCGCGAGCGCCCACACGACGTAGCGCAACTGTGCCGGGATCCGCGGCGAGATCCCCGCCGCCACCAGGAAGGTCACCCACGTGAACAGCACAGCGTGCCCGCTCGGATAGCTGTGACCGCGCGAGGGGTCGAACACCACGTGCTCGGTCGCACCCGGCCCGTCCCGAGGAATCAGCAGCCGGATTCCCAGGTTGAGAACGCTCGCCAGCGCGCCGAGGAGCATCAGGTAGCCTGCGCGCCGGCTCACCACGAGCAGCGCGATCACCACGGCGCCGCCGACCAGCGCCTGGACCGCTCCCAGCTCGCCGATCGCGCTGGTGGCTCTGAACAACGATCGCATCGGTCCCCAGTGCAAGCCCCGCGCCGCATTCGCGATCGACTCGTCGACGGAGTGCGTCGCCCCACTGACCACCAGCAGAGTGACCACAGCGAAGAGGACGAAGGCGGCAACGGACAGTTGTCCGAGCCACCGCCGTCCCGCCTCGCCAGGTTCGCCCGAGAGGATCTGCGCGGCCGGCCGCGCGGCGCCCGCCGTCAGCCGGGAGGGCCGCCGGAGGGATCGGGCTTGTCGGGATCGACCGTGCCGCGCTCCCGCATCTTGTCGGGGTGCTGGCCCACCGAGCCCGCGTGGGCGGCCTTGTCGCCGCCGGCGGGGCGGTTGCCCTCCGACATGTTCCCCTTGTCCTCGTCCTTGTCGCCGGGCTCCTCGAGGTCCGCGTTGCTCGGGGCGCCGTGCTCAGTCTCGGCCATGGCAGTTGCCTCCTGTCGCTGGGTGGAACACCCCACCATAGTCTCGATGTACCCCCGAATTCCCAGCCCCGTAGCAATCCCGGGAACGGCGTCGCGAGCCGCCTCGGTAGTACCCTGCGCGCCGAGCTCGCGCGCTCTCCCCATGCCCATGCCCATGCCCAAGAACCCATGCCGCGTGGCCGCGCTCGGCGCCACCGCGCTCATCGCCGCGCTTCTCGTCAGCGGCTGCAGCCTGCAGCCCGACGTCTCCACCCGGGTGCAGGCAGACGCGCGCACCGCCCAGCCTGCGCCCGCACTCTCCGGCAGCTCCCTGAGCGGCGGCCACGTCGATCTCACCGCCCTGCGCGGCCACCCCGTCGTCGTCGACTTCTGGGCGTCGTGGTGCGGGCCCTGCCGCCAGGAGCAGGCCGAGCTCAACTCGCTGGTGACCAGGTACTCGGCGCGCGGGGTGCACTTCATCGGCGTCGACATCCGCGACGACTCCGCCAACGCCCGGGCGTACGTCCAGGAGTTCCACATCACCTACCCGAGCGTGTTCGACCCCGCCTCCGATGACGCCGCCGCCTTCAACGTCGACGCCCCGCCGACGACGGTAGTGATCGACGCCGCCGGCACCATCCGCCTGCGCGAGCTGGGCACGCTCGTTGACGTCCCCACAACGCTCGACTCCCTCCTCGGCAGCAGCTCCTGATGGCCACAGCAACCGCGCCGCCCCCCACTGCCAGACGCAGCGCGCCTCCGCCGCGGCGCCGGCGCGCGCGCACGCTGTTCGGTCACTTCTGGCACGAGTACACGCGCATGCGCACCGCCATCTACTTCCTCATCGGCATCCTGCTCATCGTGCTGATCGGCACCTTTGTGCCCCAGGAGTTCAGCTCCGCCTCGGTGAAGGTCAGCGAGTTCGTTGCTGCACACCAGAACCTCAACGACCTGGCCACCCACCTCGGCCTGCCGCTGACGTCGGTGTTCGTGTCGCCGCTGTTCTACATCCTGCTGGCCAGCCTCTACATCGCACTGCTGTCGTGCGTCATCAACCGCGGTCGCGCGCTCATCGTGCGCACGGTGCGCCGCTACCCGCGCACCCCGCAGTACTGGGGCGAGTGGGGCAGCTGGATGTTCCACACCTCGTTCTTCTTGCTGGTGGTCGCGGTGGTGTGGGGCAAGGCGACCGGCTTCGACGGGATCATGACCATCACCGAGGGCCAGCGCATCGCCGAGACGCGGGCCAGCTACGACACCCTCCAGGAGGGGATGCTCTTCGACGGTCACCACAGCGGCTACCAGGTGCAGCTGAACAGGTTCAGCGCGCCCCTGCAGTCCAACGGCATGCCGTCCGACTTCGTCAGCAACATGACTCTGACCGACGGCGCGCACCAGGTGGTCACCCAGGACGTGCGCGTCAACGAGTACCTTGGCTACAACGGCGTCGACTTCTACCAGCAGGACTATGGCTGGGCGCCGCGCATGGTGGTGCGCAACCCGTCGGGTGAGGTGGTCAGCGACACCAACATCCAGATGATCAGCGACAGCAAGGCGGCGTCGACGGGTGTGCTCAAGGTACCCGCGTTCAACTACACGCTACCGGGACAGTCGAAACCGGTGCAGATCGGCGCGCGGCTGGTGCTGTACCCGGACGCACAGGCGCTTCCGCAGGTGAGCGGCCCCTCCAACGGGCTCAACCTCGTCTACGCCGCGGGCACCGCCGCGGCCAACAACCCGGTCATGGAGGTGCAGCTCTTCGTGGGCGACCTCGGCCTGGACAACGGCGCCTCGCAGGACGTCTTCAGCCTCGACACCAGCGGAATGTCCCCGTACTACAGCGGGGCCGCCGCCTTCGCGCTGCCAATCCACCAGACCACGACCCTGTCTCTGCCGGCCGCCAACGGAGGCACAGCCAACTTCACCGTGTCCTTCCCCGACCTGCGCCAGTTCTCGCTGTTCCACGTCAAGAAGGACAGTGGGGTGCCACTCGTGTACACCGCGTTCGTGCTCACCATGACCGGGCTGCTCACCAAGCTCTACCTGCGCCCGCTCCTCGAGCGCAGGCGCAGGCGCCGCACGACTATCCTGACGCGATGAGTGACACGCCGCTGTCGCTGACGCTCTTCGGCGTGGCCGTGGCGTTCTACGTGGCGGCCCTGATCGCCTTCGTTGTGTACGTCCCCTTCCGGCGCAGGCGCATCGCCGGCACCGCGCTCGGCCTGGTGGCGCTGGGCTGGCCCTTCCACCTGGCGTCGATCCTCACCCGCGCGTTCGAGGCAGGCCACTGGCCGCTGGGCAACATCTACGAGTACTCGACCGGGATCTCCTTCGTGGTCGCCACCGTCTTCCTGGTGATCTCGCTCCGCGCCGGCCAGCGCCTGCTCGGCGCGCCCGCGATGATCCTGACCATCGGCCTGATGGCGGTGGCGTACATGCTCTATGTGCCGCCGGGCAACCTGGTGCCGGCGCTGCACAGCTACTGGCTCACCATCCACGTCACCTCGATGGCGACGGCGTCCGGGCTGCTGGTGTTCTCCAGCTTCTTCGCGATGTTCTTCCTGGCCCGCCGCTGGGCGGACGGCTACGCGCTGGCCACAGCGCAGACCGGCTCGCGCGGCAGTGTCGCCGCCGGCGGCGGCGGCGCGGCGGTGCTCGTCGGCGGTGGTGGTGGGGGAGGCGGCGGCTTCATGCCATCGCTGGCCGGTTCACTGCGCCACCTGCCCGCTGCGAAGACGCTCGATGCGTGGAGCTTCCGCTTCGTGATGATCGGTTTCCCCGTGTGGACCTTCGGCGTGATGATGGGCGCGGTCTGGGGTGAGCACGCCTGGGGCCGCTACTGGGGCTGGGATCCCAAGGAGACGTTCAGCTTCATCGTCTGGGTCGTGTTCGCCATCTACCTGCACGCGCGCGTCACGTACGGATGGCGCGAGACCCGCGCCGCGCTGATCACCGTGGTGGGGCTGGTCGCCATCTTCGCCGACCTCTACGCCGTCAACCTCTGGATCGCCGGCCTCCACTCCTACGCGCGGGCGTAATGCCCGGCGCGACCCTCGAGGTCCATTACAAGCTCTTCGGCACAGACGGCGTGTCGCTGCAGTCGCAGGAGCTGTCCAAGGAGCTGCGCAGGCGTGGCTGGCAGGTGCACCCGTGCGCAGCCGACGTCCCCGACGGCAGCGACGGACTGCGCATCGCCGAGCTGTCCTACCAGTCAGCGGATGCGGTGGAGTTGCGCCGGCGAATCTTCCCGCCCGCAGCGGACGTCAACACCGCCTCGCCCACCACTGCCAGCGCGCTCATCGACGAGATCACCGCGCGCGCCGGCGCCATTCGCGCCGCGATCGAGCAGTACATCGACGCGCACCACATCGCGCTCCTGCACATCCGCAACATCATGTCGCTGCCCTACAACCTGCCCGCCACGCTGGCGTTCTACGACCTCGCCGTCGCGCGGTCCGACTTGGGCTTCCTCATGCAGCACCACGACCTGTACTGGGAGGGCCCCAACGCGCGGCTCTTCACCACGCCGTACGCGGAGATCACCGCGCTGCTCGACACCATCATGTGCCCGCAGCTGCCCAACGCCCGCCACACGCTCATCAATCCCATCGCCGGCGACGCGCTGCGCGAGCGCAAGGGCATCGTCGGCACCGTGATCCCCGACGGCTTCGACTTCGATCGCGATGTGGTAACCATCGATGGCCCCGCCTTCCGCTCACGACTGGAGATCGTCGCCGGGGAGGGGGCACCCGTCGGCCCTGACGACGTCGTGGTGGCCATGCCCGCCCGCGTCGCCATCAACAAGTCGATCGAGCTGGCCATCCAGCTGGTCGCCGCGCTGGGCGAGCGGCGCGATGCGCTGCAGAGCGCGCCCGACGGCGTCGGCCGCGAGCGCCGCCGGTTCACCGCCAGCAGCCGCGTCGTCCTCCTGCTCCCTCAGGGCGAGGACCTCGAGGACAACCGCGCCTACTTCGACCGGCTCGTCGCATACGCGAAGCACATGGGCATCACGCTCGCGTACGGCGGCGCCATCGTCGTCCCCGACCGCAGATTCCAGCCGGGCGACGATGTCCACTATCCCTTCTACAGCACGTACCAGGCCATGGACTTCATCTGCTACCCGCCCGAGCACGAAGGCTTCGGCAACCAGGCCATCGAGGCGGTGTGGGCGCGGCTGCCGGTCGCCGTGTTCGAGTACCCGGTGTTCCAACGCTACGTGCGCGACCACATCCCCCATTACATCTCGCTCGGCAACACCGAGCAGCTCGACCGCACCGATGAGTTCGGCGGCCTTCACCAGCTGCGCGAGGACGTCCTCGCGCGTGCCGTCGAGCAGACCGTCGCCGTCCTCGTCGACCACGACACCGAGCGGCGCTGGGTCGAGGAGAACGTCCCGGCGCTGCGCGCGTTCTGCGGCATCGACGTCGTCGCCGAGCAGTACATCGCGCTGTACGGCGACCTGCAGCCTACGTGAGCTCCTCGGCGAGCAGGTCCATGAGCAGTCCGTCGCGCCACGTCCCGTCCGGCGCGCGTGAGTAGCGCCGCATCACCCCGACCGGCCGGAATCCGACGCGCTCGTAGGAGCGGATGGCGCGCGGGTTGTCCGCGGCGGGGTCGATGGTGAGCCGGTGATGGCCACGGTCGGTGATCAGGTACCGCCCCAGGGTGCGCAGCGCATCCGCCCCGAGGCCGCGGTGGTGCCAGTCCGGATGCAGCGAGATATCGATGCCGGCGCTGTGGTACTCGGGGTCCTCCTCCTCGAGGTATTGGATGAGCCCGATCACCTCGCCGTCGGCCTCGATGGCGAGCACAACGGTGAGGTCACGGTCGTCGCGCGCGATCAGCTCGGTCTGCACGCGCTCGAGGTCCCATCGTCCCCACCACTCCGCCACAGCCGGCTCGGCGAGGATCTCCGTCAGTCGCGGGCCGTCAGCCACGGTAACCGGGCGGAGCCCCACCACCTCGCCCTGGAGCGTCGGTCCCACCGCAGCCTCGGCACACATGCGGTGACTCCTATCACCTTCATGCACCCCGCGGGATAACCAGAGCTGGCGTAGGATGCGGACATGGCACAGAACAAGACCGACCACGGGGTGCGCTTCCGCCCCGGGATGGTGGTCAGCCCCGGTGAATACCGCAACGTCGAGACGGGCGCGACCCGCTACTTCGACGGCAGCTCGCCCATTCCGGGCGGGGTCAACTCCGCCGCGTGGACGCAGATCTCCGATCAGCACCATCCCAACAGCGGGCGCGGCCGCCCGGCGGTGCGCAGCGAGCCCGGCAGCCCATCCTCCACTGGCGTTCGCTTTCCCGCCGGCACAGTGGTGAGCGCCGGCGAGTACCGCAACATGCAGACGGGTGCCATCCGCTACTTCGACGGCAACAGTCCGCTGCCCGGCGGGGCCAACTCCTCCAGCTGGCAGCAGGTGTCCGATCACCACCATCCCGAGCACAGCCGCGGCAGCGCCGGCCGGCGCAGCGAGCCGGGCTCGCCGTCGTCCACCGGAGTGCGCTTCACTGCCGGGACGATCGTGAGCGCCGGCGAGTACCGCAACACGCAGACCGGCGCCGTGCACTACTTCGACGGCAACACGCCGCTGCCGGGTGGCGCCAACTCGGCGAGCTGGCAGCAGATCTCGGATCACTTCCACTCCGCATCGGAGGGGTGATCGCAGCGCTGGCCACGCCGTCGAGCCTCCACGACGGTGAGCTGACGCTGCTTCCCCTGGACTCGGGCATCCCCGCGCTGCTCGTGGCTGCGTCGTACGACGACGAGATCACCCGCTGGACGCAGGTGCCCCAGGGCATGACGCTGCTCGACGCCGGCCTGGTGGTGGCTGGATGGGCAGGCAACGAGCGTGTGGTGCGCCTCCAGGTGTGCCTGCCCGAGCTGTCACCGGCGGGGCTGGTCACCGTGTGGATCAATGCCCGCGACAAGGCCGAGGTGGGCTACTGGCTGCTCGAGGCCGCGCGCGGGCACGGTGTCGCCCGCCGCGCTCTGGCGATGCTCTGCGACTGGACGTTCGCGAGCAGTGACATCGACGAGCTCGAGCTCACCACGCTGCCCGGCAACACCGCCTCGGAGAAGGTGGCGGCCGCGTGCGGCTTTGACGACGCCGGCTTCATCGAGCTCGACGTCAAGGGCGAGAGGCGCAGCCTGCGTCTCTGGCTGCGCGCGCGCGACGAGGAGAAGCGCAGCGCTGCGGGTCAGCGCGCCTCGGTTGGCACGTAGTCGCGCGGCGCCGGCCCCACGTACTCGCTGTCGGGGCGGATCAGCCGGTTGTCGCGGTGCTGCTCCATCACGTTCGCCGTCCAGCCCGCCATGCGCGACATCGCGAAGATCGGCGTGAACAGCCGCTGCGGGATCCCCAGCGAGGTGTACACCGAGCCCGAGTAGAGGTCGACGTTGGGGTACAGGCCCTTGGTCTCGTGCACTGCCTTCTCGACCGCGATGGTCAGCTCGTACCACTTCTTCTCGCCGTGGCGCTCGCCCAGCTCGCGGCTGTACTCACGCAGGATGGTGGCGCGCGGGTCCTCGGTTCGGTAGACACGGTGGCCAAAGCCCATGATGCGCTGCTTGGCGGCGAGCATCGCCTCGACGTGCTGGCGGGTGCCGGCGACGTCGGGGAGGTCGCGGAGCAGCTCCATCACGCGCTCGTTGGCGCCACCGTGAAGCGGGCCCTTGAGCGTGCCGATCGCGCTGACCACCGCGGAATGCATGTCGCTGAGCGTCGCCGCGGTCACCCGCGCCGCGAACGTCGAAGCGTTCATGCCATGTTCGGCATGAAGGATGAGGCAGACGTCGAACGCGCGCACGTCCGCCGGCTCGGGCGCCTCGCCGTGGAGGAGATGCAGGAAGTTCCACGCGATGCTCTGCTCGGGGTCGACGTCGGCGGGCGCGAACCCCGCGCTGATGCGCTCGCTGGTGGCGATCAGGGCGGGGGTCTGCGCCACCAGGCGTGTCGCCTTGGCGCGGTTGGCGTCGTCGCTGTTCTCGGCGACGTCGGGGTCCGACATGCCCAGCAGCGACACCTGGGTTCGGAGCAGGTCCATGCGGTCGGCGCTGTCCGGTGCGTCGGCCGCGATGTCCCAGACCGAGGCGCGCGGGTCGAGGTTGGCGCCCAGCTCGGCGCGCAGCCCCTGCAGCTCCTCCTTGCTGGGCAGCTCGCCGTGCCAGAGCAGCCAGCACGTCTCCTCGAAGCTCGAGTCCTTGGCGAGGTCGACGATGTCGTAGCCAGCGTAGAGCAGACGTCCCGTGCGTCCGTCGATGTCGCAGAGCGCGCTGCGCCCGGCAACGATGCCCTCCAGCCCGCCCTTCGGTGTCGTCGAGGCGGGCCGTTTGGGCGTCTGGGTCGCGGCCATCAGCGCGGCACCACCTCGAACGTCCACGATTCGCCGCCGCACTGCGGGCACGCATTGGGGCGACGCAGGCCGATCACGTTGTTGGCGCACCAGTCACACGTCCAGTGGGTGTGACGCACGTGGCGGAGCAGGTCGGCGCGGGTGAGGATGCCGACCAGCCTGCCGTCGCGAGCCACCGGCAGGCGGCGGATGCGGCGCGTCAGCATGATCTCCGCGGCCGAGTCGAGCGTGGCGTTCTCGGTGGTGGTGATGACGTCGCGGGTCATCACCTCGTCGACGGTCTGGCCCGGCTTGCCGAGCACGTCGGACTCGGCGACGATCCCGAGGATGTGGTGCTCATCGTCGACCACGGGGACGCCGGTGATGCGGCTGTCGACGATCAGCGCCACGGCGTCGTCGATGCTGTCGCCGGAGTGCACCACCAGCACGTTGGACACCATCACGTCGGCGACGGTGATGGTCGCCGGGTCGGTGCCGGTGCGGTTCTCGGTCATGTCTGCCTGAGTGTAGGGCTGCGCGCCGGGGGACAGTCTCGGAAACCAAAGGGTCACCCGGGGCGTTGAGCCGTTGCCATGGGTCATCGCCTGCTCCGCAGCCTGCTGACGTGGTTGCCGTTCGCGGTGGTGATCACCTTTGCGGCCGGTGTCGCCTATGGGCTGGACCAGCAGAACCTTCGCAGCGCAGCCAACGACCCGCAGATCCAACTCGCCGAGGACGCTGGCGCACGGCTGGACGCGGGCGCCCCCGCCAGCAGCGTGGTGCCAACCAGCAGCGTCCCGGTCGACATCGCTCGATCGCTGGCGCCGTTCGTGATCGTCTACGACGCCGGCGACAAGCCGCTGGCCTCCTCGGGCAGGCTCGACGGCGCGGTGCCCGTGCCGCCGCAGGGCGTGTCGGCCAGCGCCCGCGTTGCCGAGGACCGGGTGACGTGGCAGCCGCGCAATGGCGTGCGAATCGCCGCCGTGGTGGTGGCGTTCAACGGCGGCACCGTGCTCGCGGGTCGCTCGCTGCGGGTTGTCGAGCAGCGCGCCGACGACGCCCTGGCCGTCACAGCCACGCTCTGGCTGGGAGCGCTGGTGCTCACCTGGCTCGTCATCGTCGGGTCACGCCTGGTCGCCGAGCGCCACGCATCCCGACGCCCCCCGAGCGCCGTTCCGTAACCTACGGAGAACTGTCGGCAGTTTTCAGGAAGAGACCGCATGAGCGATCAGCCGAACCTCCAGACGTCCCGCATCGCTGATCCCATCCCGCTGCTCCCCCGCGGCGACGTGCTCTTCGACGCCATTCCCCTGCAGGCCGTGGTCATGGAGGCGCTTGCGCCCGCCCTCGCCCACGGCTGCCTGGTGGTGCGCGACCGCGACCGCGGTGCGGTGGTCCTCGTCCGCGACGGCGCGCTCGTCGAGGCGCACGCCTTCAGTGGCGCCACCGCGCGCACCGGAGAGGGGGTCTTCTCGGAGGTGCAAGGCTGGGCCGAGGCTGTGGTCACCGCTCATCGTCTCGACCCGCTGCTCGTCGACGTCTGCGAGGCCCTGCTGCGCGGCGAGATCATCTACAGCGACCTTCGCCTCGACTGGGTGGAGTGGCCCAACCTGCTCGCTGACTTCAGCCGCCGCGGCGGCGCCTATGCGGTCGAGATCTTCACTCCGGCGGGACGCGGAGTCACTTGCGTGGCCATCGGCCAGCAGGCGCTCTCGTACACGGACATCCATCCCTCTTTCGGCGATCCCGCCCTGCTCGAGGCGATGGCCTCCAACCGCGACGGCAGCATCCGGGTCCGCCGCCTCAACGCGGCGTCGTTCGCCGCCACGGCCATGGCCACCGGTGGGCAGCTCGCGGACGCCGGATCCGGGCGCTCGGCCCCCGCCTCGCTGGCGTCGGACCCACTCGCCACCGGCGACCGCGGCAACGGCGCGGCGCGCGGCGACCCACGCTCGAGCGCGCCCGGCGCGCACGAGAGCGGCGCCGAGCAGAAGGACCGCGAGCGGGAGCGGGAACGGCAGAGGGAGAGCGAGCCCGCGCAGTCCGGCCCGGGCCCGGTCGGGCCGGCGGGCCGGTCGGTCGTCGACGACGCCCTCCCCGACCTCACCTGGGTGGCGCCGTGGCAGACGCCGTGGCGCGACGAGCCCGAGAAGGGTGGATCGTCGGGAAGCCCGCTGACCGGCCGGCCGGCGTCGACGGCGGCGCGACCGTCGGTGGGGGACATGCTCGGCGACCTGCGCTCGATCGCGCAGCGGCGCCTCCAGCTGTCGGCGTCGCGCGTGGAGACCATCCTCGACGAGGCCGCCCGCGAGCAGCGCCCGCTCGACTCCGTCCTCGAGGAGATCCGCTCGATGAGCATCCGCGGGGTCATGCCCTCGACGGTCGACGCCATGGTCGCGGAGATGAAGATCGCGGCCGCGGAGTACCGCTCGGTCTGACGCGGGCTAGCCCACCTGGATGACCGTCGCACCCGACGTTTCGCCGCTGGCGTAGGTGTTTGCCGTGCTCAGGTTGTAGAACCCGGCCGGCAGGTCGGCCGGCAGCGCGATGCTGCTGGTGAAGGTGCCGGGCTGGCTGTCGTTGGCGGTGATCGGGGTTGCCTTGAGAGTCCTGGTGGCGCTGACGCCGGACTTCAGAGTGTCCGCGTCAGGGTACGGTCCGCTGAGCGTTGCCGTCAGCGTCACCGTCTCTCCCTGTGCCGTGCTCGTCTGCACGGCCGACGCCGAGGTCCAGGACAGTGTCAACGTCTGGCCCGGGTGCCAGATTTGCTGAGGGTTGAAGGCGTCGCAGCACGCGAACTGGTAGCGCGGGTAGCTGACCGTGGGCGTGGAGCCGCAGCCCGCCAGGCAGGCGGGGACGATGACGGCCGCGATCACCGACGCCAGCAACCCACGCACTGTGCGTCACTATACGTCCGTGACTCAGGATCCAATGCAGGTGGTCTTCGCGCTCGTCGACGCGCGCCGGCGCCGTGACATCGACGCGGTGACTGAGCTGCTCGACCCGGCGGTGGTGCACCACGGCGTGACCGACGAGCTGGTCTGCAACAACCGCGACGAGGTGCTGCACAACGTGCGGCGCAGCTTCCAGCACGACGACGGCGGCATCGCCCATCTCGAGCTCATCGCCGCCGGCGACGCGGTGATCCTCGGCGTGGCCGGGCCACGGTTCCGCGAGGCGCCGTGGGCCGAGCTCGGCGACCAGGTGTTCATCGTCCACACCGTCCGCGACGGTCGCGTCGTGGCCATGCGCGACTTCGTCAGCCGCGCCGACGCCTTTCGCGCCGCCGGCGAGCCCGCCGACTGGACCTGAGCCGGCCGCAGACTCACGCCGCCGGAGCCGCGTCCCCGCGAACCAGCTCGGCCAGGCGCCGCTCGGCATACCAGGGGCGCAGGCGCACGATGGTCGGTGGTTTGCCGCGGTACAGCACCACGCCGGTGCCGTCGGGCAGCTGGCGCAGTGCATCGGGCGAGGCCATCTGATCCCGTCGGAGCGAGTAGGAGCGTGATGCCCGCCCCTCGTTGTGGCTCACCTGCACGTCGGTGTACACGCCCCGCCCCACCAGCTTGGCGACGACGTCGGTGGTCTCGGGGTCGCTGATCCCGGGCAGCACCATCTTGCAGCCGTGGTTGTTGAGGATGGAGTTGGCCCGGTCCGCGCCGTAGCGCGCACGCAGCTGCGAGAAGTCCTGGATGATCGACATCAGCACGACGCCGCGCCCCGCGCCCTGCGAGGCCAGTGCCGGCAGCTCCTCGATGGGCACGACATTGGCCAGCTCGTCGAGAAACAGTCCCAGCTCAGCCTGCAGCCGCCCCCCCGGCTGGCGCGCCGCCAGCGTGTACGCGCGCGTCACCACGGTCATGAGGATGCCGACGAACAGCGAGGCGATGCGCTCTGGTGATTGGCGTGGCGTGCAGAGGTACAGTGTGCCGCGCTCGCGCAGGAACCGGTCGGGATCGAAGCCCGACGTCGTCGCCGACGCCGCCACCGCGCGCTCGTTGAACACGTTGAAGATGCGCATCACCGTGGAGAACACTGTGCCGCGTTCCTTCTCGGGGCGCTGGTCGACGGATGTGAGCATGGCCATGGCGCGCTCCGGGTCGGCGTCGCGACCGGGCTGCGCCGTCGCCAGCTGCTGCAGCAGCGCCATCGGCGTGTCCAGGTCGAAGCAAGCGATCCAGTCGCGCACATCGACGATGGTGCGGTCGCACGCCGCCGCGGTGTACAGCAGCGGCGCGATCAGCAGCTTGCCGGACTCCGCCCAGTGCGCCCAGTCATTGTCGCCGCGCGCGCCGCCCTGCTGCAGCCCGGCGCACAACCACGCGGCCACCGTCCAGGCGACGTCGAGTGACCCACATCCCGCCAGTGGTGACCAGCTCACCGTGTCGGCGCTGGGCCCCACCTCACCGGTGGGGTCATACACCGCCACCGGGCCCACAGATCGGCGATGCGCGGCGGTCAGGTCGACCAGCTCGCTCTTCGTCGAGGTGACGATTGCCGGGCCCTGCCACTCCAGCAGGTTGGGCACCACCAGACCCGAGGTCTTGCCGCTGCGCGTCGGGCCGATCACCAGCACCGATGTCTCCGGCTGTGTGGCGATGAGGTGTGTCCCGCGCCGACCGAGCACCAGCGCGCCGGCGCGCGGTGATCGTACCTGCAGCGCGCGCAGGTCGCGCCACGTCGCCCAGCGCGAGGTGCGCTGCAACCGCCCCGGCACCAGCATCCGCGTGGCGCCGATGCCAGGGATGCCGCCGGTCCACGCCAGCACTCCGCCGACAACCCCGGCGACCATCACCAGCACCGCGCTCACGATGAAGCCGACGAACAACCACACGTGCGCGGGCGCGGCGGCACCGACCAGGTGCCACCAGACGATGGCGTTGCCGTCGGCGCGGTACAGGCTCACCAGCCGCACCGGGTTGATGAAGTCGAGCGGCGCGATCACCGGGTGGCCACCGCTCACCATTGCAGCAGCGGTGAGCAGCGACCACGGCAGCAGCCACGCCACCACCAGCGCGCTCAGCACCAGCAGGTCACCTCGCCGCGACCGTGCTCGCGGCACCGCTCCATCGTTCACAGCCCCGCACCCTATCCGCGCTCAGCGGACAGGACGCGGACAACAAGCCGACCCCACTCGCCGCGCACCGCGCGACAATGACGCCGCGCCCCCGTAGCTCAGTTGGATAGAGCCGGAGTTTCCTAAACTCTGTGAGTCGCAGGTTCGAGTCCTGCCGGGGGTACCAGCGCCACCGGCTCCTAGCCGACGTTGAACCGGGTATCGGTTCGTATGCCCAGGTCTCGCCAGAACTCAGGACTTGTCACGCCGCGCTGTTGGGCGCGCCTATCCTCCTCTGGCACTCCTGCCCGCGACTAGTATCGCGCGGACAACTGCGCACGAGCGCCACAAGCGGTGTCGGATTCTGCCCGCACCATAGCTGTTGTGCCGCGCCGACGGCGACTCACCCGTCGTGCTCACCTGGTCGAGCTCAGCCAACCCTCCGCGAGGTGCCGAACATCTGGTCCAGGGTGACGGGGGTGAGTCCCTCGGCGGCGAACTTCGCGCGCAGCTGGTCAAACAGAAGGGTGACCGCCGGGTGGTTGGCGTGGCCGAGAACGATGGCCCCCGGGTGGCCGTATAGCCCCGCCGCGCCCAGGATCTGCGCGGCAGTCTTGACACCGGAGTCCCCGAAGGTCCCACTCCAGTTGACGATGTGTGTGAAGCCCAGCGACGCGGCGACGCCATCTGTGTGAGTGTTGCGGCTGCCGAACGGGGGCCGCAGCCACGGACGGCTGGTGACGCCAAATGTGCTCTGAATCCACTGTTCGTTACGCTCCAGGTCCGCCCGAATCGCGGTGTCGTTCATCTTCTGCAGGTCGACGTGGGACCACGTGTGGTTGCCGATCTGGACCTGGCCGCGTTCGATCAGCGGCCGCAGCGAGTGCGCACGCGTCTCCCAGTTCCCGCGGACGCTGCCGTTGGGAAAGAAGGTCAGTGCGAAGCCGGTCTCCAAAGCAAACGCGACGTACGCGGCAACCACTGCCGCAGATGTCCCGTCGTCGATGGTCAGCGCGAGGGTATTGGTGTTGTCCGGACCGCGCGAGATGAAGACTGCGGGACCGGGCCGCGGCGGCGGGATTGGATACGGCGCCGGGGCGGGAGCGACCCCGGCGATGGAGTGCGCGCTTAGGTGCCTGATCCCATTGCTGTCAGTTGAATCGGTTGCAAGCGAGGAGGCCCTGAGGACGGGTGCACACCCTGTCAGCGCGGCAAGGATCGCGCCGCTGGCTGTCAGGACCGTGCGCCGCCCCAGTCGGGTGCGCCAAAGGTCCGTGTCTTCGAGGTGATCGAGAACTCCGCTTGTTCGAGTCGGCATCATCGACGTCCTGACCGGTCACTGTTACAACCGAGAATAACAGCCGCTCGGCGAAGCCACGCCCCGTCGCCGGTATCCGACGCGATTGCTGTAGCGCTTCCCGAAATCTGTGAGTCGCATGCCGACTTCGACGCAAGTTGCGCGGCTAATGCTGCATGCGCACCCGGTCAAGGCACGAAGGTGCCTCACAGAGTAGGCTCGGAGCGATGCTCGAGTCGAGTGACCTGGTCGCCTTCGTTGCGACGTCGGACGCCGAGCGCGCCCGCGCGTTCTACGAGACGACGCTCGGGCTGCGGCTGCTCGAACAGACTCCCTACGCGTGCGTCTTCGACGCTCACGGGACGCAATTGCGAGTCACCGTAGCCGCCCAGGTGTCCCCGGCCCCGTACACGGTGCTGGGGTGGGCCGTGGCCGACATTGAAGCCAGCGTGGGCGAGCTTGCCGAACGGGGCGTGGATTTCGTCCGCTTCGATGGCATGTCGCAGGACGCACTCGGTGTCTGGACGGCGCCGAGCGGTGGTCGAATAGCCTGGTTCCGGGATCCTGACGACAACCTCCTGTCAGTGACCCAGTTCAGCTAGCGACGGTCCGCCCATCGAGCCGGATGGTCCACGGCTCGATCGCGGTGATCACGAGGTGGCTTCCCAACCACGGGTCGGCAGCGAGCGTGGCCCGGACGGCGTCCTCCGACTCCGCGTGGACGACCAGCACGACGCGGTGCTCGTCGGCCAGCGGTCCACCGAGCGTGACGAAGCCGTCGTCGACGAGGCCGTCCATGAACGCCGCGTGGGCGGGCCACTCCGACTGCTGTTCCATGGGCAGCGACGCGTTCCATCGTGGTCCGGATCGGTGCTGCAGAACCATGAATGTGGCCACGCTCGTCGCGCTCCTCTGTGCCGTCGCTGACGCGCACAGTACAGTGCGCCGATGTCCATCGGTTCCGACGACCACGTCGCCCGCAACCGCGCCTACTGGGATGAGATCGCTCCTCAGTACGTCGCCACCGCCCGCCGCAACTGGGCGGCGTCAGAGCCGAGCTGGGGCATGTTCAGCATCCCCGAGTCCGAGGCGCACATCCTCCCCGATGATGTCGACGGCCTCGACGTCATCGAGCTCGGCTGCGGCACCGCGTACGTGTCGGCATGGCTGGCGCGTCGCGGCGCGCGGGTCACCGGTATCGACGGCTCGCAGGCGCAGCTGGCCACCGCGGGCGCGCTCCAGGATGAGCACGACCTGCACTTCCCGCTCATCTTCGGCAACGCCGAGGAGGTGCCCCTTCCCGACGCCAGCTTCGACATCGCCATCAGCGAGTTCGGCGCGGCCATCTGGTGTGATCCGTACGTCTGGATCCCCGAGGCCGCCCGGCTGCTGCGCCCTGGGGGCCGGCTGATCTTCCTCGGCAACGGCATCCTGCTGACCCTGACTGAGCAGGAGACAGAGGCCGAGGGAGCGGCCGACGCCACTCTCAAGCGTGACTACTTCGGCATGCACCGCCTCGAGTGGCCGGACGAGGACGGCGTGGAGTTCCACCTCACCCACGGCGACTGGATCCGGCTGCTGCGCCGTGCCGGGTTCGAGGTGGAGAACCTGATCGAGCTCCGCCCCGCCGCGTCAGCGACGACGCGCTACAAGCACGTCACCGTTGACTGGGCCCGACGCTGGGCCGCCGAGGAGGTGTGGGTGGCGCGCCGTCGGTAGGGGTCGCCGCCTACCCGCGGCCGCGGTACCAGAAGCCGCCGCCACCGAAGAGCAGCAGGACGACGAGGACGATGAGGATGATGGTCAACATGGTGCGCACCCCTGGCGGCCACACGCCCGATTCCCACGGGACTGAAGGTGCGCCGCTCGCGCGCACTGTAGCACCTTCTGACAGCGCCGGTGTGAGGTTTTCCTACCGCTTGCCACTCAGGCAGACCATCGCCGGCTCCGCCGCCCTGCATACTGCGCGCGCGCTGCACGACCAATGAGGGATGACCGATGAACCCACCCGATGGGCCTGGAGCTCCTCCGCCGCCTGCGACGCCGCCGGCGCCCCACTCCTCGAACGATCCCAGGCCCGCGGCCGCGCCGACGTCGCGCGCGCCCGTAGCGGTCGCGCCACGCCGGCGCCATCGCCTGGCCACCTTCCTGGCCGGCCTGCTCATCGGGGTCCTCCTCGGCGGCGCCGCCGGCTACTTCATCTTCAACGGCAGGAACGTCTCCGTCACCAAGGTGCCGGAGACGACCCCAACAGCCTCGCCGTCGCCGTCGCCGTCGGCCCTCTCCACGGCGACGCCCACCGTTGTCCCGGCTCAGACCGCGGTGGCGGCGCCACAGGGGGTAGTGGGGTGCCCGGTGGCCACGCCCACGGGCCAGCACCATCTCGGCAGCCCTGGCGGCCCGGGCAGTGGCCAGTCGGCGGCCTCCGGCCTCGACTTCTGCGGCGGCGGCGACGCCACCATCCCGACCGGCACCTCCCGCTTCCTGACCGGCAACAACTGGGGCCTGGGGATCGCCGACAGCTGCCCGCCGGGGTCGTCCGGCCAGAGCGGCATGAACACGGTGCTCACGGTCAACGAGATCATCCCCGGGGGCGGCCTGGGACCCGACACCGCCACGGAGCCGGGTGACTGGGTGGACAGCGGGTCGGTCCTGATGGCCGCCGGTGGCAGCTACCAGCTCCGCGTCGCGACCGTGTCGCCGAGCTGCGTGTGGCACATCAAGATCTACCCGGTTGGCGGGTGACCGGCCCGCTCACAGCCCCGCCAGCAGGCCCGGACCCACCCGGCGAGCCGCCACCACCTCCGCCGCAGGCGCTGCCGCCCCTGCCTGCCGGCTACGGGACGGCCCCGCCTCCGGCCGGCCGTCCCAGCCGGCTCAGCCGCCGCCTGCTCATCGCGCTGGGGGTGATCGTCGCGCTGCTGGTGGTCGCCGGGATCGGCGCGGCGGTGGCCAGGTCACACACCTCCGGCAGCCATTCCATCGTCAGCAGCTCGAGCACCGACGGCACCTTCCACGCCGGCGACTGCGTCAGCCTGAGCACGACCCGGGTCACCCAGGCCGACTGCGGCCGCGCCCACGACGCCCAGGTCATCCAGGTGGTCCACGGGGCGGACAGCTGCCCCGCCGGCACCGGGGAGTTCAGCGTCACCGACGGCACCGGCAACCTCTGCCTCGACAAGAGCAACAACTCCAAGGGCTGATCGCCGCAAGGGCCCTATCCTTGGGCCATGCCCAACCGGTTCACGGCGGTGCCGGCGCGCCCGGTGCCGCCGGCGGGGCGCGGCATGGCCGCGGTGCTGGCGGTCGCCGACCTCTTCATGCAGTCGGCCTCGCCCAGCGGCGCAGGTCGGGCTAGTCCAGCCCACTCTGGCCACGCCTGCTCCGCGACGTCCGCCGTATAGTCGCGGGCTGGCGCAGATTCATGTTGTGCAACACGGGAGCTCTCATCGATGACACCTGACGAGATCAAGTCCGCGATCACCGGGTGGTCGAACCAGGGAACCGGCCTGCAGCTCGTCGAGGACCGCTCCGAGCCCGGCGCCGACTTCGTCCTCGGGCTGCGCTCCGCTGCCCACGGCTCCGCCGGAACCGTGCCCGTCGAGGTCCGGCTCGACCAGGGCGGCGACCGGCTGACGGTGACCTCGAGGTCGACGTCGGCGGCCGCGTCGAGCGAGATCCGCGCGCTGCTCGACAGCCGTCCGGCGTCCGTGCACGGCGACACCTCGAGCGACGGCACTGTGATCACCAGCCACGTCTACACCGACGGCTTCAGCAAGCACGCGCTGACCCGCGCGGTCGACGAGGTCGCCAAGACGCGCGCGCTCGTCGACGGCCTCGCCGACACGGCGGGCGCGGGTCGCAGCGTGGACTCGGGGCTCGGCACCGACACAGGGACCGGGC
>QHBU01000027.1 GCA_003244045.1 Candidatus Aeolococcus gillhamiae | reverse complement strand
TCCTCGACCTGATCCAAGAGGGCAACTTCGGCCTGATGCACGCGGTCGAGCGTTTCGATCCCTGCCGCGGGTTCAGGTTCTCCACCTACGCCACGTGGTGGATCCGCCAGACGATCACTCGGGGTATCGCCAACACCAGTAGGGCCATCCGCCTGCCGGTGCACGCCGGCGACCAGCTCCTTGCCATCCGTATGGCCACCTCGTCCCTGGAGGTCCAGCTGGGCCGGCCCCCCCGACCCGTCGAGGTCTGCGAAGCCCTGGGGTTGACGGCGAAGAAGGTGGACGAGCTCACCCCCTACCTGTCCGAGCCCGTCTCTCTCTCGGAACGACCGGGCGAAGGTGACACCGAGCTGGGCGACCTGGTGGAGGACACTTCCACGCCCCGGCCCGACCAAGTGGTGTTCTCGGAGATGCTCCCCGCCCAGGTCACCGAGCTCCTGGCCAACCTGGAACCACGCGAGCGCGATGTGCTCTGCCTGCGTTACGGGCTCGACCGAGGCAGGCCTCGGACCCTCGACGAGGTAGGCGAGCAGTTCGGCCTCACCCGAGAAGGCGTCCGCCAGCTGGAGGTCAAGGCCATCGCCAAGCTTCGCCGGTCGACCAGGCGGGCGGCCCGCGACCTGCTGTCGGCGTAGGCCGACCACGGCGCGGGTAGGACCCAGAGCGGGAGGCAGTCGATGAGCGAGCACGAGCGGTGGCAGGAGCTGGGCCAGCAGTTGAGGGTGGACGCGGTGCGCTGTTCGGGCCAGGCCGCCTCGGGCCACCCCACCTCGTCGATGTCGGCCGCCGATCTCATGGCCGTGCTCATCGACAAGTACCTGCACTACGACTTCGCCCACCCTGACGACCCCTCGGGCGATCACCTCATCTTCTCCAAGGGCCACGCCTCGCCCCTGCTATACGCCATCTACCGGGCGGTGGGGGCCGTCAGCGCCGAGGAGCTGGCCGGCTACCGCACCCTGGGCAGCCGCCTGGAGGGCCATCCCACCCCCGACCTGCCCTGGGTCGACGTGGCCACCGGCAGCCTGGGCCAGGGCCTGCCCATCGCGGTGGGGGTGGCCTGGGCAGCCAAGAACCTCGATCGCCTCCCCTATCGCAGCTGGGTGCTCTGCGGTGACTCGGAGATGGCCGAGGGCTCCATGTGGGAGGCCTTCGAGGCCGCCAGCTACTGGGGCCTCGACAACCTGTGCGCCGTCATCGACGTCAACCGCCTGGGCCAGTCGAGGCCGACCCGGGTGGGCTGGGACCTCGACACCTACGCCCGCCGAGCCCAAGCCTTCGGCTGGCACACCATCGAGATCGACGGCCACGACGTCGGCGCCATCGACTCCGCCTACGCCGAGGCCGAGGCCCACACCGGCGAGCCCACCGTGATCGTGGCCCGCACCCACAAGGGCAAGGGACTGCCGTCGGTCGACGACCAACTCAACGCCCACGGCAAGCCCGTGCCCGACTGGCAGGAAGCCATCGAGGCCCTGGGCGGCGACCGGGGCATCACCGTCACGCCTCCCGCCCCCCGGCCTGCGTGGCCCGAACGCAATGGCGGCGGCACGCCCCACCGCTTCGAGGCATCAGGCCGCCTGGAGTTGCCCACCTACGAGGTGGGTGGCGACAAGGTGGCCACCCGCAAGGCCTACGGCGAGGCCCTGGCCGCCCTGGGCTCAGCTCGCCCCGAGGTGGTGGGCCTCGACGGGGAGGTGTCCAACTCCACCTACTCGGAGATCTTCGCCCAAGCCCACCCCGAGCGCTTCGTGGAGTGCTACATCGCCGAGTGCCAGATGATCGCCACCGCGGTGGGCCTGCAGGTACGCCACTACCAGCCCTGGGCGTCCACCTTTGCAGCGTTTTTGACCCGGGCCTATGACTTCGTGCGCATGGCGGCGGTGAGCCAGGCCGACATCTGCGTGGTGGGCTCCCACTCCGGGTGCTCCATCGGCGAGGACGGACCGTCGCAGATGGGCCTGGAGGACCTGGCCGCGTTCCGAGCCGTGCACGGCTCCACTGTGGTCTACCCCTGCGACGCCAACCAGACCGCGGCGCTGGTGGGCGCGTTGGCCGAGGGCTCGGGCATCCGCTACCTGCGCACCACCAGGGGTGCCACCCCCGTCATCTATGAGCCCACCGAGACCTTCGCCATCGGCGGGGCCAAGGTCGTCCGCTCCTCCGACGACGACGCCGTGTGCCTGGTGGGCGCAGGCATCACGCTGCACGAGGCGTTGGCCGCGGCCGACGCCCTGGCTGCCGAGGGCATCGCCGCCCGGGTCGTCGACGCCTATTCGGTCAAGCCCATCGACGCTCCCACCCTGTCGGCCGCCGCGGCGGCCAGCCACCACCGGGTCATCGTCGTCGAAGACCACTGGCCCGAGGGGGGCCTGGGCGATGCGGTGCGCGAGGTGTTCGCCGACGCCGACACCCACACCCGGGTGGTGAGCCTGGCGGTGACCGACATGCCCGGGTCGGGCAAGCCCGACGAGGTGGTGGCCGCCGCCGGCATCGACGCCGA
>QHBU01000026.1 GCA_003244045.1 Candidatus Aeolococcus gillhamiae | reverse complement strand
AGGGCCTGGGCCCGCAGCTCCTTGGGCGCACCGGCGAACAGGTCGACAATGCGTTCCAACTCTGCCGATGGCGTGCTCATGGACGCCATTGTCCCAGCTTGGCCGCCCTTGTGCCGAATCGTGACTGGCGAAGTCGGGAATTCGGCCTAGGCTGGGGGAAACACGACAGAGGAGGTCATCACATGGCCATCGCGCCCGACCCCGCACCCGAGCTCCAGCAGTACGCCAGCCCCGAGAGGTTGGTGACCACCCAGTGGCTGTCCGAGCACCTCGACGATCCCGGTATCGTCGTGGTCGAGTCCGACGAGGACGTGCTGCTCTACGACACCGGCCACATCCCCGGTGCCATCAAGGTCGACTGGCATCTCGACCTCAACGACCCCGTCACCCGCGACTACGTCAACGGCGAGGGCTTCGCCCGCTTGTGCTCCAAGAACGGCATCAGCCGTGACAGCACCGTGGTCTTCTACGGGGACAACTTCAATTGGTGGGCGGCCTACGCCCTGTGGGTGTTCACCCTCTTCGGCCATCCGGACGTGCGTCTCCTCAACGGTGGGCGCATGAAGTGGGTGCAGGAGGGCCGGCCCATGACCACCGACGTACCGGCCCGTCCCCAGGCCGACTACCCCGTGGTCGAGCGCGATGACATGCCCATCCGGGCCTACCGCGACGACGTCCAGGGCCACCTCGGCAAGGGTCCGCTGGTCGACGTACGCTCACCCGGCGAGTTCTCGGGCGAGCTACTGCACATGCCCGACTACCCCCAGGAGGGGGCGATGCGGGGCGGACACATCCCCACCGCCAAGTCGAAGCCATGGAAGAACGCGGCCAACGATGACGGCACCTTCAAGAGCGCCGACGATCTGCGCGCCATCTATGAGAAAGAGCTCGGTCTGTCCGAGGACGACGACGTGATCGTCTACTGCCGCATCGGTGAGCGCTCGAGCCACACCTGGTTCGTGCTGCACCACCTGCTGGGCTTCCCCGCCGTCCGCAACTACGACGGGTCCTGGACGGAGTGGGGCAACTTGGTGCGCGCCCCCATCGAGCGGTAAGGGCCGGCGGCCCGGGTTTCCAAGCCGGCCTCAGAGGACCTTCTTGACCAGGGTGACGAGGCCGATGATCGCGAGGACCACGAGCACCAAGATGATGACCAAGATCTTGCCTACCAGCGCGAACATCATGATGGGAAGTCCTTCTCACGAGGTTGGCTCAGGGCTTTGTCCCTGAGCCGCTCGCGGGCGGGGCGAGCGGCTCACCTCTACCCAGCCGGAACCGCGACGAACCGCTGCCTCAGGTCGGCAGCACCACCGTCTTGAGCACCGTGCACTCGTCGATGGAGTAACCAAGGCCCTCCCGGCCGATGCCGGAGTCGGGCTTGCGACCACCGAAGGGGAAGTGGCCCACTCCGTGGACAGGTGCGTTGTTGATATGAACGGTGCCGCACTCAAGGGCGCGCGCCGCCTGCCAGGCCGAGGCCAGGTCAGCGGTGAACACGCAGGAGTCCAGGCCGTAGCGTGACCGGCCCGCCACCTCCAGAGCCTCGTCGAGCCCGGCCACCGCCACGATGGGCAGCACCGGGCCGAAAGTCTCCTCCCACACGATCTCGGCGTCGAGGGGAACGCCGGCCAGCACCGTGGCCTGGTGGTAGGCGCCGTCCACCTCGCCACCCGCCACCACCTGGGCTCCGTGGCCGACGGCGTCAGCGACCAGACCCTGCACTCGGGCCGCGGCCGCGTCGTTCACCAGGGGCCCGAGCTTCACCCCTTCGGCACGTGGATCGCCCGCCACCCACGTCACCGCCTCCTTGACGACGCGCTCCAAGAGCGCGTCATAGACCTCGGCGGCCACCAGAGCCACGCTGACCGCGTCGCAGCGCTGGCCGGCGCTCTTGAAGGCCCCCAGAGCCACCTGACGGGCGGCCAGCTCGAGGTCGGCGTCGGCCAGCACGATGGCGGGGGCGTTCCCGCCGAGCTCGAGGTGCAGCTGCTTGGGCCCCGCCACCTCGGTGATCCGCCTGCCCGCCGCCGACGAGCCGGTGAACGAGATCATGGACACGTCGGGATGGGAGGCGAGCAGGTCACCCATCTCCCGGCCCGGGCCGGTCACCACGTTGAGCACCCCGGGTGGCAGGCCGGCTTCCTCCAGGATGCGGGCAAAGAGCACCAGGGCCGTGGGGTCGTCGGAGGGGGCCTTGGCCACCACTGTGTTGCCGGCGGCCAGGGCGGGGATGATCTTCGAGGCACCGAGGAACAGGGGGTAGTTGAAGGGACCCACCGCGGCCACTGTGCCCACCGGCTCCCGCAGGACGACCGCCGACCGCCCCACAGTCTCGGCGATCCAGTCACCGGGCAGGTACTCGCCGAAGATCTTGCGCACCTCCTCGCGTACCAGCTCGAGGCGAGTGGCGGTGGCCTCCACCTCGGACCGGGCCGCCTCGGGCGTCTTGCCCAGGTCGGCCACGATGGCGTCGACCAGGCTGTCGGCGGTGTCACCCACGATGGTGCCGGCCCGTTGCAGCAGGGCCAGGCGCTCTGCCGCAGGCATGGCCCGGTAGCCGGTCCTGGCCTGGCGGGCGGAGGCAATGGCCGCCTTCAGGTCATCGGTGCCGCCCTTCTGGGCGCGGGCCACCAGGCTTCCGTCGATGGGCGAGTGGACGTCGAACGTCTCACCTCCCAGCGCCTCCCGCCATTTCCCGCCGACCAGAAGCCGCAGCTCGGGCACTTCGCCATTGCCCCCAATGCAGGGCGCGAACATGTCGCCGGGTGCGATCGTTACCGGCTCAGGGCTCCTGGGGGCGTCGTCGAGAAATCCCATGCGATGGCTACTCCTCGCGGTTGACCTCAACCTTGCCAGCGGCGGGCGGCTCGCCACGGAGCAGGCGAACCGCCAGCTGGCCGTTCCCGAAGCTGGCGGCCGCCGTGCCCCCGAAACCTTCAGGGATCTCGACGGCGCGGTGGTAAGGGCCGTAGTGCCACTCGTGGAGCAGGTAGCCCTTCTCGGCCGCGGTACGCATGTCGGCTTCCACCACCACCCTGCCGTCATCGGCCCTGACCGTGACGTCATCGGCCATGACGCCGGGGAGGGGGAACACCAGCACCAGGGCGT
>QHBU01000025.1 GCA_003244045.1 Candidatus Aeolococcus gillhamiae | reverse complement strand
GGCCTGGTGTTCGGCATCATCGGCGGTTTCGTGTTGAGCGCCGCGCTCGCCGACGACGCCAGCCGGTCCAAGGGACTCGATGCCAGCCTGCGCACGCTCGCCGCCCAGCGTTTCGGGGCCATCCTCCTGAGCGTGGTGGCGCTCGGGTTCCTGGCGTTCGGGCTGTACTCGCTCCTCGACGCCAGGTACAGGAAGGACTTCAGCCGCTGACGGTCCGGCACGCTCGCGCCGGGAAGCCGGCGGCGCTGGCGGCGCCGGCCAGCTCCGCAGCATGGGCGGCGTTCTCGGCGAGCGCGAACGCCGCTCCCCCACTGCCCGTGAGGTGCCAGCGCGCCTCGGTCACCGCCGCACGCAGCGCCAGCAGGCGCTCATCCAGCAGCGGATTGGCGCGACAGGCGGCGACCTCGAGACCGCTACCGAGCACGTCATCAGCCGGGACCTGCCCCGATTCCAGCGCCGCGGAGACAGTGTCCACCCGGGTCGTGTCCTCGAGATCAAAGTTCTCCACCGCCGCGTACGCGGCAGCAGTGTTGCCCGCTCCCGCGATCGCGACGGTGAGATGAAGAGACGGGGCCGCGACGGCGTCGAGCCGTTCACCGCGGCCGCGCATCCGTTGCGTGCCGCCCCGGATCAGCATTGGGACGTCCGACCCCAGCGAGGCGCCCAGATCGTGGAGGGACGTGCGCGCGAGGGCGGCAGCACGTTCGGCGCCGAACTCTCCCCTGTCGAGCAGTGACGCGCAGCCGCGCAGCACGGCGGCAGCATCCGCCGAGCCGCCACCGAGCCCCGCCTCGCTGGGGATGCGCTTGTCGAGCCACAGGTCGATCTGCAGCGGACCTGCCACCGCCGCGATCGCCGCGGCCGCGCGGGCGGCGAGGTTGTCATCGGTGGCGGGCAGCACACCGCCGTCGCCGCCGACCCGCAATCGCACGGTGGTGGCCTCGGCCGGCGAGAGCCGAATTCCCACCAGGTCGTGCCAGTCGATGGTCGCCGCCACCGAGTCGATGTCGTGAAACCCGTCAGGGCGCCGCCCGCGAACGGCCAGACAGAGATTCACTTTGGCGTGAGCCGGGATGAGGAGCATTGGGTCGCTGATATACTCCGCGGACCGCGCCGGCCGTCTGCGCGCGGCTCCCGCAGGTGCGGTTGCCCATCTCATTCGACAGGAAGACACGTGGCCAATTCCCGTTCAGCCCGCAAGCGCATCCGCGCCAACGAGCGCAAGCACGTCCGCAATCGCGGAGTGCGGTCCTCGGTGCGCACCTACGTCGGCAAGGCGCGCCAGTCGCTGCTCAGCCTCGAACCCGGCAACACCGTCGACGTCGAGGAGCAGCTCAAGGCCGCGGTGCGCGCCCTCGACCGTGCGGCCGAGAAGGGCATCCTCCACCGCAACAACGTGAACCGCCGCAAGTCGCGGCTCACCGCCATGGCGGCGCGCCTGATCCGGGCGGCGTCGGAGGGTGGCGAGCATGCCACCGAGCTGCGCGCAGCGGCGGCCGGAGGCGCCAAGGGACGGGGACGGGCCACGACGGCGGCCAAGAGGCCCGCGGCCAAGGCCCCGGTCAAGGCCCCCAAGGCGGCGGCGAAGTCGCCGGCCAAGGCGACCTCCGTGCCGAAGACTGCGGCGGCAGGCTCGGGCGCGGCTGCCCAGCCCAAGAAGAAGTAGCCGTCCCGCACCGCGACCGGCGCCCTTTGCCTGCCTTGCCGCGGTGAGGCGGGCGGTCTGGCGCCAGCGGGACTTCGCTCTGCTCTGGGCCGGGCAGACGGTAAGCGAGATCGGCAGCGCGGTCACCACCCTGGCTCTGCCCACGCTGGCCATCTTTGCCTTTCACGCGGGCCCGGCTGCGGTCGGGCTGATGGTCGCAGCGGAGCGGGTGCCGTTCCCGGTCGTGGCTCTGTTCGCGGGGGCGCTCGTCGACCGCGTGCGCCGCCGCCGGGTGATGATCGGCAGCAACGTCGCGCGCCTGCTGATCCTCGCCGCAATCCCGGTGCTCTCAGCCATCGGGGAGCTACGACTGTGGGAGCTCTTCGTGGCGGCGGCCGGGATGGGCGTCTTCACCGTCTTCTTCGATGTCTCGTACATGGCGTACGTTCCGGGGCTGGTTGGCGCCGACCGGATGCTCGAGGCCAACAGCCGCCTGCAGGTGACGTGGTCGGCGGCCCTGACGATCGGCCCGGGGCTCGGTGGCGTGCTC
The DNA here is from genome assembly GCA_003244045.1 of Candidatus Aeolococcus gillhamiae. GTDB lineage: Bacteria > Chloroflexota > Dormibacteria > Aeolococcales > Aeolococcaceae > Aeolococcus > Aeolococcus gillhamiae. The sequence continues at coordinate 5,536 of QHBU01000025.1, read as the reverse complement.
GTGCAGGCCGTGGGCGCGGCACGCGCGGTGCTCGTCGATGCGTTCTCATTCGCTGTCTCGACGGTCGCGCTCCTGTCGATCCGACAGTCCGAGCCTCGTCCGGCTGAGGCCGCCCCACCACGCCGCCTCCTCGCCGAGGTCGGCGAGGGACTGCGCCACGTATTCGGGATCCCGGCGCTCCGTGCTCAGCTTCTGTGCCTGACGGCCGCCGGAGTTTTCTCGCACGCGTATGAGGCGCCCCTGTACATCTTTGCGTACGATCGCCTGCGCATCAGCCCGGGTCTGCTCGGCGCGATGCTGGCGTCACTCGGGGTCGGCGCCATGATGGGGTCCTTCGTCGGCTCGCGCGTCATCGAGACGCTGGGCGTGGGTCGCACCATCTCTCTCGCCAGCGGCTTCGCGAGCGCCGTCATCGGCCTGGTGCCGCTGGCAATGTTCGTGTCGCCGGCTGCCGTGATGTTCCCAGTGCTGTTTCTCAGCGGCGCGGTCGGAGTGGCCGGCGACATTGCGCAAGTGACGCTGCGTCAGTCGCTCACACCCACGCGACTGCAGGGGCGCATGAGCTCGGTGTTTCGCACCTTCTTCTGGGGCGCATGGCCGCTCGGCAACCTCCTCGGCGGTCTGCTAGCGGCGGCGATCGGCGCCCCGGCGACGCTTTGGATCACGGCGCTGCTGGGAACGCTCGGTTGCCTGGCCATCCGCCTCACGCCGCTGTGGCGGGTGCGCGGATTCCCGGCATCGGCCTGACGCTTGGGCTCACAGAGGTCGACGCGACCCTGTGACTCGCGAGACGGCGGTCATGCGGTGCGGCGTTCGCGGCGCTCGGCGAGCGAGCCGGCGGCAGCCAGACCCCAATGCCTCAGGGCGGCCGCGTCGTCGATCTCCCCCGCCTTCATGCCGGCGTCGATCCGCTGCAACTCGTGCATCCAGCGCGTCGCCAGCACCGCGGGGATGGCCTGCGCGGTGCGGACCACGCGCTCGGCCCGCCAGGCGGGAATGCGCATCGCCGACGCCAGCGCCGCGGTGCCGCGCTGTCCGCGCAGTAGGAGCGCGTGAACCATGAGCAGATCGCGGATCTGCCCGGCGAGGATCGACAGAAGGTACTGGGTCGAGCGGCCCTCGGCGATGAGGTCGGTGAGCAGCGCGGCGCCCGCCGCGGGCTGCGGTCCGGCGAGCAGATCCAACACCCTGTAGAGCTCGAGCTGCTCCGTGCCGGCCACCAGGTGCTCCAACTGCTCGGTGGAGATGCCGTCGCCGTGGGCGGCGATCTTGTCGAGCTCCCCGCCGAGCGCGCCTGGGTCACCCGCGGTGCAACGAAGCAGGAGATCCGTGCCACCCGGCGGCAGTCGCAGGCCGCGCGACCTCACCTCGGTGTCGAGCCACTGGCGGCGCTCGGAGGGACGCAGCTTCTGGTGGTGCACCACCTGGCCCCCGCTGGCCTGGATGGCCGCGAGGATCGGGTTGCCGGCAGCCACCGTGGCGCGGATGGCGAAGCAAACCTGTGTGGTGCGAGAACGCATCGCGAGCGCTCTGATCAGCTCGTCGACGCCGGCGGTGCCCCGGCGTGCACCGCTCAGCTGGGGCAGGTCACGGACCAGCACATGCCGTTCACTCGCGAAGAGCGGCATGTCGACGAGGCTGGCGATCAGCGGCTCGAGCCTCGCCGGCGCATCGATGACCTCGATGTCGTCGGCGTGCACTGCAGCGCGCCACCGCGCCACTGTGGCGTCGACGAGGTGCGGCTCATCGCCGTGGACGAGTAGGAGTCCGGGACCATCACTCACCGGACAATTGTGTGCGGCGGCGAAGCCCGGACGTCCGCCGGGCTCGGCCTCGGCGCTCTGCTAGGGTGAGACGGCTGATCGCTCGACGAAGGAGCTGGACGTGGAGTACGCCAAACCGAACATCCTGATCTCGACGGACGAGGTGGCTGCGCGCCTTGGCAGCGCGGACCTCCACCTCATCGAGGTCGACGAGGACACCGCCGCGTACGAGCGTGGTCATCTCCAGGGCGCGCTGCCGCTGAACTGGCGCGACGAGCTCCAGAGGCATGACTCTCGCGACGTCGTCGCGCAGGAGGGGTTCGAGGCGCTGATGGCCGCGCGCGGCATCGACGAGAACACCGAGGTGGTGCTGTATGGCGGCAACAACAACTGGTTCGCGGCGTACGGGTACTGGTACTTCAAGCTGTATGGCCACGACCACGTGCGCCTCATGAACGGTGGGCGCAAGAGGTGGGAGCTGGAACAGCGCCCCCTCGCCACCGACGTGCCCAGCCCGACTCCGACCACCTACACGGCAAAGCCGATCAACCAGACGATCCGAGCACTGCGTGACGAGGTCATCGCCGTCGTCGGCACGACGCCCATGATCGATGCGCTCACCCGAGGAGTACAGCGGTGCCCTCGCCGCCCCTGCCCACCTGCCGCAGGAGCAGGCGCAACGGAGCGGGCACATCCCTGGCGCGGTCAACATTCCGTGGTCGCGCGCCGCCAACGAGGACGGCACCTTTCGCTCGGCGGACGAGTTGCATGCGCTCTACCTGGACTCCGGCAAGCTGAGCGCCGATGACGCGCCGATCGCCTACTGCCGCATCGGCGAGCGTTCATCGCACACCTGGTTCGTGCTGCACGAGCTGCTCGGCATCGAGAAGGCGAGGAACTACGACGGCTCGTGGACCGAGTACGGCTCGCTGGTGGGTGTGCCCATCGAGACAACGTCTTCGGGGTGAGGCTGCAGGGCCGGGTCACCGCGGCGCAGCTACCGGTCGAAGGTGCGTACGTTCAGCTGATCGGCCCCTCGGGGGACTTCACAGCCGAGGTGCGCACCGACGAGTCCGGCCGATTCCGCTTCTACCCGCTCGCCGGGTCATGGGAGCTGCGCGTGTTGCTGCCCGGCGGCCGGCACCTCGAGAGGCCGGTCACCATCACCACCGGCCAGAGCATCGACGTACAGATCAGCGCCGATGACGACGTCGAGACGGAGACGTGAAGGGACTCGCCGCTCAGCCGCCGGGGCGCGCGAAACCTCCGTCGGGCACGGCGTCGTACTCGATGTCACTGTCCTTGCCGGTGACCGCGACGTCGAGCCCGAGCGCGTTCAGCCCCGGCGGGTTTCGTTTGGCCGGCACCGCCACCCGGGCGGGTCGGACCGCGGCAAGCAGCGCGCGCGACGGCGCGGTGGACGTGGGCGCCACCAGCAGGTCGGAGCGCAGCTCTGTGGCCAGCACGCTGGCGAGCTCGTCCTGCGCCGTCTGCGCGAGGTTGGCCGTGATCAGAACGGTGGCTCGCCCGTCGCTCAGCTGCACGACGCAGGGCGCCGATGCCGCCGGACCGGTGGGGACGCAGCGCCCGGTGATGGCGCCGAAGCGCCAGGGAGACGCCCCGGCCACGACCACCCCAGGTTCCCGTCCCCACCAGCGAGCTGACCACCGTCTCGAGCGCCGGGGGCAGTGGCTGAGAGACCACCAGCGTCCCCACATCGTAGTGGCCGAGAAGGCTGGCGATGGCCGCCGAGCTGGCCCGGTCAGTGGCTGTCAGAACCACGGCGTCGAGGTGACGATCGAGCGGGGACAGGACACGGCCCAGCGCGGCCAGCAGCGCTGCGCCATCGGAGCCGCCGTCGATGAGCGCCAGTCCGCCACCGGGCGGGCGGACGAGCACCGCGGCGCCGTTGCCGATATCGAGCACGGTGACCCGCAGCGGCTCTCTGGCCAAACTGGAGACGGCGACGGTCGTCGCCGACGCTGCGACCAGGGCGGCCGCCAGGGCCGGCACGAACCGAGCGAGCGGCGCCGGCCGCGCGTGACGTCGCCACACCAGCCAGCCCGCCCCGGCCGCCGCCAGTTCCACGGCCGTCCACTCCGCCGGCCAGAGGTGGAGGTGAAGGGCCGACCCGGGGAGTGAGGCGGCGCCCCTGGCGACAGCCAGGATGGTGCCGCTGAGGAGCCCACCCGCCTGCAGTGGCAGCCACCCCAGCGCCGGCACCACGCTGCCAAGAAGCGCCCCTGCCCCACCAACGGTGATCACCAGGGGGAGAAGAGGCAGCACCATCGCGTTGCTGAACGGCCCGATCAGCGACAGGACGCCGAAGGTGGCGGCCGTCACCGGCGCGGTGGCCAGTTGCGCGGCGACGGTGAGAGCAAAGGGTTCCGCCAGCAGGCGCGGTCCGGGAATGCGGGCGGCAATCGGCGCCCCGAGAAGGAGGATGCCGGCGGTTCCCAGGAAGGAGAGCTGGAAACCGACGTCGGTGGCGAGCGCGGGATCGACCGCCAGCAGACACGCCGCACACAGCCCGAGAAGCGCGAATGAGTGAGGACGGCGGCCGTCGCGGCTGAGGAGCAGGCCGGCACCCACCATGAGGCTGCTGCGCAGGGCGGCGGCGCCGGCACCGCTGAGCACGACGTACAGAAGGATCACGCCCAGGGTGGCGACGGTGCCACGGCGACGCGACCAGCGCCGCTGCCGGGCCAGGCCGTTGACGAGCCCGGCGATCATCACCACCTTCAGCCCGCTGACCGCCACGATGTGAATAAGGCCCGCATCCTGTAGCGGGGTGCGCACCGACCCGGGGAGGGTGCCGTGGATGCCGAACGCCACGCCGAGCAGAAGGGTCGCCTCCGGCTCCGGCAACGCCCGCGCCACTGTGGCGGTGAGCACGCGCCGCAACTGCTGGGCGACTCTGGCCGGCGTTGGCCCGCCGGGAGCGGTGGGTGTCACCTGCGCGGCGGTGGCGATGGCCGTGACCCCGACACGTTCGAGCGCGGCGGCCGACAGCGCTCCCGGACGTCGCGAAGGCGCGCGCAGGTCGGCGCTGGCGACGTCGACTGCGTCGCCGGGCAGCACGTCGACGGCGTGGAGTGGCTCGACCACCACCGCGCCGCTGACGCTCCACGTTCCAGCGGACGTTGCCAACTCGTGGACATCGACGACGATGGTGTCGACCCGGCCGGGCACACCGGCATCGCCGACGGTGCCGCGCAAGACGACCGCTCCGCGGCCGAGATGACCGGCGACGCCGGCCGGCCCGTAGTCGACGGCGAATGCGCTGGCCCCGCGCCACGTCCCGACACAGCACGTCGCGACGCCCACGCACGCGGTCACCACCCGCCAACTCGCAAATGTGACCCAGACGACAGCGCATGTGGCGATGGCCATCGCGATTCCGAGGCGTGCATCCAGCCGGGCCAGCGCGATGCACGACGAGAAGGCACCCGTACAGAGCGCCAGCCTCCACGGACCGGCGGCGCTCACGGCAGCGAGGTCGTGAAGCTGAGGTGCTTGCCGATCAATTGCGCGGTTGCGGTGTCGAGCCCGAGCGCCGTGCGCAGGTCGGCCAGACCGGCGAACGGTCCCCACTGCGCGCGCGTGTCGACGATGGCCTGGGCGAGATCGGCAGTGATGCCTGGGACGGTCTCCAGCTCGGCGACCCCCGCCGCATTGACATCGATCCGCGCGGATGCGCGCGCGCCGCTCGTCTTGGCGAAGGGCACGTTGACCTGGTGTCCGTCGTGGAGGAGCGCTGAGAGGTTGGGTAG
>QHBU01000024.1 GCA_003244045.1 Candidatus Aeolococcus gillhamiae | reverse complement strand
GCAGCCCCGGTAGTCGCCCTCGAACAGACTCACGTACTGCGCCAGCTGGGCTCGGTCGAGCAGGCGCCGGGCCTCCCTCTCGATGCGCGACGGCGCCATCCACGCGCCCGGCGTCACCTGCCCGAAGCCGAGCCGGATCAGCAGGGCGCGCAGCCGGTGACGGCGCTCACGGCTCTGCTCGGGCACGGAGAAGACGGCCACCACCCACCCGTCGTCGAGGCCCGGCGGTGCGGAGGCTTGGAAGAGCCGTTGGTCGCCGTCACGCAGGATCTCCAGGGCGGACTCCGTGAGGCGGTAGCCCGCCACGCCGTCGCGCGTGTCCGCAGTCAGCAGGGCCGACGCCTTCATGCGCGACACCGCAGCCCGCACCGCCTGTGCGTCGTGGCCGAGGTCCGCCATGAGCGCGACCAGCGCGGCGATGGCCAGCCATCCGCCGAGCGCGCGGATCTCCGCCCCGTAAATGTCGAGGATCAGCGACCGCGTCGACGGCTGGCCCACGGAGCCGGCCGCGCCGTTGCCCGCCGGCGTCACGCCGTGGTCCCCGTGGACGACCTCAAGCGGCGGGCGATGATGGTTCGCTGCAGCTCGGTGGGGCCCTCGTAGATGCGTGGAGCGCGCACATCGCGATAGAGGTGTTCGAGCAGGTGACCGCGCTCCAGCGCCGAGGCCCCGTGGATCTGGACAGCGCCGTCCACAACGCCCTGCGCCGCCTCGGTGGCGAACAGCTTGGCCATCGAGGAGCGCATGGTCACGTCCGGTACGCCGCTGTCGTAGCCGCGCGCGGCGTCGAGCACCATGAGGCGCGAAGCGTGCACCGCGATCGCCATGTCGGCGAGCCGGTGCGCCACGGATTGCATGTCGAACAGCACTCCTCCGAATGCTTGGCGGGTTCGCGCGTGGTCGAGCGCGGCGTCCAGAGCGGCTTGTGCCATCCCCACCGCGAACGCACCGACGCTCGGTCGGAACAGGTCGAGAGTGCGCATGGCGACGGCGAACCCGGCGTCGACCTCGCCGAGCACGGCGTCGCTGGAGACGTTGACGTCGTTGAACGTCACCTCCCCGATCGGGTGACCGGAGACCATCTCCAGGGGCGTCCCTGACACGCCGGGAGCGTGGCCGTCGACCGCGAACGCGGTGACGCCCCGCGCGCGGACGCCGCTGGTGCGCGCGAAGACGGTGTACACGTCGGCATCGGGCGCGTTGGAGATCCAGGTCTTGGTGCCGTTGAGCACGTAGCCTCCTCCTGCGGGCTCGGCGCGGAGCTCGAGCGCGGCGGCGTCGGAGCCGGCCCCCGACTCGGAGAGCGCGAACGCCGCGACCATCTCACCGGCGCAGACTCCCGGCACCCAGCGCTCGACGGTGGCGGGCGTTCCCGACTGCAGGATGGGATACGCGCCCAACGCCTGCATGGCGAGCGCCGTCTCCGCCTCGACACAACCTCGGGCCAAGGCCTCCCTGAGCACACAGAGCTCGAGCGCAGACACGGCACCGGGCTGGGTGCCGCCGACGCTGCTCGGAAACGCGCGGGCGAGCAGCCCAGTGTCGTGCAGCGCGCCGAGCAGCTCGCGATTGACACGGCCCGGGGCACCGCGGGCCGCAACCGGCGCCAGCTGCTCGCGAGCCAGTCGAACGATGTCGTTGGGCGTCGACGGCAACGCGGTCACCTCGCGTCCCTCTCGCGCGCGGCCATGGCGGTCTGCTCACGGCGTCGCGCGGTCTTTCCCGACACGTACTGGACGGGCCATCTGTGCCCGGGATACTCCAGGTCGATGGCGGCGTTGAGAGTCCAGTACGGATCGACGAGGTGCGGTCGGGCCAGCGCGACCAGGTCGCTTCGGCCCGCGAGCAGGATGGTGTTGACGTCGTCGACGCTCGCGATGCCGCCCACCGCGATGGTGGGAATCCCCACCTCTTGGCGGATGCGATCGCTGAACGGTGTCTGCCAGAGCCGGCCGTGACGTGGCTGTTCGGCGGGGTCGACCTGACCGCTGGAGACGTCGACGATGTCGCACCCATGGTCACGGAGTGCAGCCGCGAGCACGCAGGCGTCGTCGGCGTTGAAACCGCCGGCCAGCCAGTCTGTCGCCGAGATGCGCACCGACATGGGCCGGGCCGCGGGCCACACCGCGCGCACGGCGTCGAGGACCTCGAGCGGGTAGCGGCTGCGCGCTTGCGGCGATCCACCGTACGCATCGGCGCGGCGGTTGGTGAACGGCGAGAGGAACGACGACAGCAGGTAGCCGTGCCCCCAGTGGAGTTCGAGGAGGTCGAAGCCGGCGGCGGCCCCACGCTGTGCGGCGCGGACGAACTGCGAGGTGACCATCTCCATGTCAGCGCGCGTCATCTCCACCGGCGTCTGCAGGCCAGCCCGGTACGGGATCGGCGAGGGGGCGAGCAAGCGCCAGTTGCCATCGTCCAGCGGGATGTCGTCTCCCTCCCACATTGCCTTGGTGGAGCCCTTGCGCCCAGAGTGGCCGAGCTGCAGGCCGATGCGCGCCTGGCTGTTCTCGTGCACGAACACGACGATCCGCTGCCACGCGCTCTCCTGCGTGTCGTTCCACAGGCCCGTGCACCCCGGGGTGATCCTGCCCTCGGGCGAGACGCAGGTCATCTCGGTCATCACCAGACCCGCCCCGCCGACCGCCCGGCTGCCCAGATGCACGAGGTGCCAGTCGTCAGGGACACCGTCCTCGGCCGAGTACTGCGCCATCGACGACACCACCACGCGGTTGAGCAGCCGCATGTCGCGCAGTTGGAATGGGTAGAAGAGCGGCGGCGTGTCGCGATTTTCGGGACGGAGGTTCTGCGGGGCGGCGCCCCAGAACGAGTGCAGGCTGCGATCGACAAAACCGGCGTCGCGCATGCGCAGGTTGTCGAACGTAATGCGTTGTGAGCGGGTCATCAGCTGGAACGCGAAGTTCTCGGGCGCCAGAGGGAGGTAGCGACGCACGCCCTCGAACCACTCCTGGCTGGTGCGCGCGGCGCGCTGGGTGCTCTCCACCAGCGGCCGCCGCTCCGTCTCGTACGCCACCAGAGCGTCGTCCAGCGACGCAGTGGCGCGCAGGGCGGACGCCAGCGAGATCGCATCCTCCATGGCAAGCTTGGTGCCCGACCCCACCGAGAAGTGCGCGGTGTGCGCGGCGTCGCCAAGCAGCACGACGTTGCCGTCTCGCCAGGTGCGGTTGCTCACCGTGGTGAAGCGCATCCACCGCGAGTTGTTGCCGATCACCCCGTGCCCGGCGAGGTCCCGCGCGAAGACGCGCTCTGCGAACGCGAGGGCGGAGGGATCGCTCGCACCGGGCGCCAGGTTGGCCACCCGGTCGTCGAGCCCGGTGCGTTGCCAGGTCGCCTCCTCCACCTCGACGATGAACGACGCCATGCCATCGCTGTACGGGTAGGCGTGCGCCTGAACCGGCCCCGCTTCGGTGTCGCGGAAGATGAACGAGAAGCGCTCGAAGCAATGCGTGGTGGCCAGCCACACGTAGCGCGCGCTGCCGACCTCGAGCACCGGTTGGAACACCGCGGCGCCGGCGGCCCGCAGCTGGCTGTTCACCCCGTCGGTCGCCACAACCAGGTCGTGCTCAGCGCGTAAGCGTGCCAGGTCGGTCGAGGTCGACGAGTAGCGCACCCGCACACCCACCTCGACGGCACGCTCGGAGAGGATCGCGAGCAGGCGGCGCCGCTCCAACGCGGCGAAGCCGTGTCCGCCGGAACGCATCAAGCGGCCGCCGAGATCGATGTCGATCTCCGTCCAGTAGCGCATCTCTGCCTCGATGCGCGCGAACGTCGCCGGGTCGGCGCCGCGCAGGTTGGTCAGTGTCTCGTCCGAGAAAACAACACCGAAACCGAACGGGTCGTCGGCACGGTTGCGCTCGCGAACCTCGACGGCGTTCCCGTCGTCGGCCAGCCGCGAGAGGATGGCAAAGAGCAAGCCGCCGGGTCCGCCGCCGACGCAGACGATGTTCACGAGCTCACATCCAGGTCGCCACAGGCACCACGGCGACGGCGCTGATCTCGACCACGGCCGCTGGGTCCACAAGCTCGGTGACGCCCACGAGAGCCATGGCGGGGAAGTGCCGCCCGAAGTGTCGTCGGTACGCGGCGCCAACCTCTCCGCGTTTGGATCGGTAGTCGTCGAGCACCGTCGTGTAGATGGTCATCGACACCACGTGCTCCGACGCGCCACCGGCATGGCTCACCACGGCAACAATTCGCCCCAGGGCCGCATCGAACTGAGCGACGATGCCGCCGCCGACGACCGCTCCGCCGTCATCCGCGCCGACCTGGCCCGCGATGTACAGGGCGCGGCCCGGGCCCGCCAGCACACCATGGCTGAACCCTGCCGCCGCGCCGAGCTCGGCGGGGTTGATGAGTGTGTGAGGGGTCTCGCTCACCGGCCGCTCCAGCGCGGCGGCCGCCGCTCGCTGAAGGCCGCGTGGAACTCGCGATGGTCGTCCGTGTCCATGAGCTGCGCCTGCGCGAGGGCCTCGTGCTCGATGGCGCGGGCGAGGTCCATGTCCTGCTCGTCGGTGAGCATCTGCTTGGTCGCCGCGTACGCCCGTCGCGGCCCCGAGGCGATGCGGTCCGCGAGTGCCGCGGCCTCGTCCTGCAACGCAGACGCGTCGACGATGCCATTGGCAAGACCGATCTCCAGCGCACGTTGAGCGCCCACGGGATCGCCGAGCATGAGGATCTCGGTGGCCCGTGCCAGCCCGACCACTCGTGGGAGCAGGTAGGCGGCGCCCATGTCACCGCCGGAGAGGCCCACCTGCGTGAACAGGAAGCGGAACGTTGCGGTGGGAACGAGCAGGCGGAAGTCGGCGGCCAGGGCGAGCACCGCACCGGCCCCGGCCGCCACACCGTTGACGGCGGCGATGACCGGCTGCGGGCACCGCCGCATGTTCTCGATCACGGCGCCGGTCATGCGCGTGAACTCGAGCCGCCGCTGCGCGTCCGCGTCGAGCAGCGGCCTGATGATCTCGTCGACGTCACCACCGGAGCAGAACCCGCGTCCGCTCCCGGTCAGCGTCACCGCCCCCACGTCCTCGCGCTCGCGCAGGTCCGCGAAGAGGTCGCGCAGGTCGGCGTAGACGTCGAACGTAAGCGCGTTGAGACGGTCGGGTCGGTCCAGTGCGATCGCCATGACCCCGCGGCGCACCACGACGCGGAAGTTCGTCCACTGGCGCGGCGTGGCGATAGAGCTCACTCGCCACCTCCGCCGTCGATGACGATAACCTCGCCGTTGACGGCCGCCGCCGCCGGCGACAGCAGGTAGGCAACTGCGGCGGCGACCTCCTCCGGCTCGATCAACCGGCCGAGTCCCATCTGCGCCACCAGGATCGCCTCCCCCGAACCGGCCGCCCCACCGCTGCGCTCCTCGATGGCGGCGACGGTGTTGTCCGTCATCGCGGTGCGCACGTACGAGGGGCACACGGCGTTGGCGGTGACCCCACTGCCTCGCACCTCGGCGGCGACCACGCGTATCAACCCGACCGCCGCGTGCTTCGAGGCTGCGTAGGCGGCGATGTACCGGCCCCCGGACAGTCCCGCCACCGACGCGATGGTGACGATCCGCCCGTGGTCCCGCTGGCGCATCCCGCGGAGCACCGCGCGCGTGCAGAGGAATGGGCCAGTGGCGTTGACACGCAGCATCTCGTCCCACTGCGTTAGCGTGGTTCGGTGAACAGGGTTCGACGTCGCTGCCCCGGCATTGTTCACCAGGATGTCGACATCGCCCAGGCCGGCGAACGCCTCGTTGACAGCGTTCTCGTCGCTCACATCGCACACGATCGGGACCACGTCGCCGGCAACCTCACGGGCCAGCGCTTCGAGCGCCGTCCGATTGCGCGCCATAGCGACAACTTGGTGACCGCGCGATGCGAGGTCCTGCGTGATCGCGCGACCGATGCCACGCGAGGCGCCCGTCACCACTGCAACCGTCATCTCACCTGCTCGCGGAGTCGGAAGCGCTGCACCTTGCCGCTGGAGGTACGCGGCAGCGCTTCGACGAACTCGATGACCCGCGGATACTTGTACGGCGCAATCTGGTGCTTAACGAAGTCCTGGAGGAGGCGCGCGCTGACGGCCGACGCCTCGGTGTCCGCGGCGAGGACGACGAACGCCTTCACCACCGTTCCGCGATCCTCATCAGGCACGCCGACCACGGCCGCTTCGGCCACGTCAGGGTGTCGCAGCAGCGCACCTTCCACCTCCGGCCCGGCGATGTTGTAGCCCGACGAGATGATCATGTCGTCGGTGCGCGCCTGGTACCAGTAGTAGCCGTCCTCGTCACGCACGTACGAGTCGCCGGTGACGTTCCAGCCGTCGCGCACGTACTCCAGCTGGCGCTCGTCGGAGAGGTAGCGGCAGCCGACCGGTCCCTGCACCTGGAGGCGGCCGACGTCTCCGTCGGCGACGGGCTGTCCATCGTCATCGACGACGCGTGCGCGAAAGCCGGGCACAGCGCGCCCGGTGGACCCGGGTCGCACCTCATCAGCGGACGCTGAGATGAAGATGTGCAGCATCTCGGTGGCGCCGATGCCGTCGATGATGCGCTGCCCCGTCGCCTCTCGCCACGCCTCCCAGGTCGCGGCGGGCAGGTGCTCGCCTGCCGAGACGCAGTGTTCGAGCGAATCGAGCGCGACTCCGGGCAGGCGGAGCATGGCGCGGTACGCGGTCGGCGCGGTGAACACCGCGGTGGCGCGGTGGCGCGCGATCGCCTCGGCGAGCAGCGGCGGCGCCGTCTTCTCCGGCAGCAGGCTGGCGGCGCCGACACGCAGCGGGAACACCAACATGCCGCCGAGCCCGTACGTGAAGGCCATCGGCGGGCTGGCCACGAACAGGCTGTCGCAGTGCGGGCGCAGAACGTGGCTCGAGAACGTGTCGGCGATGGCCAGCACATCGCGATGGAAGTGCATGCAGCCCTTCGGCCGCCCCGTGGTCCCGGAGGTGAAAGCAATGAGCGCCACGTCGTCCGCTGCGGTCGGCACGGCCGCGAAGCTGTCGGGCCGCGACGCTGCTCGGACGGTCATGTCGTCGGCGCCGCCACCCCCCACCGGGACGATCGCCGCCCCGCCGGTTCCGGCGGCGACGAGCTCATCGGCGAGGCCGACATCACAGATCGCCAGGGACGGCTGGGCCGCCTCGATGACCGGCCGAAGCTCGCCGGCGCGCAGCAGCGGCATCGTGCTCACCACCACCCCACCGGCCTTGAGGACAGCCAGCCAGCACGCGACCTGCCAGGGATTGTTGGTGCCACGCATCAGCACGCGGTTGCCCGGCACCAGTCCGAGGTCCCTGACGAGCACGTTGGCGATCCGGTTGGTGTGGCGCAGCAGGTCCGCGTACGTCCACGTCACGCTGTCGGTGACCAGGCAGCGGCGGTCGCCGCCGAGGCGCGCGGCGGTGGCGTCCAGCAGCTCATGCGCGCAGTTGAGCTGTTCGGGGTAGAGCAGCTCGGGCAGGGCGAAGATCAGCTTGGGCCACTGCTGGCGCGGCGGGAGGTGGTCCCGGGCGAAGCTGTCGACGTGCGCGGACCGCGTGATCTGATCGCCTCCTCGCCCGGCGCCGCGACGTCCTCCTGGACGCCGCCCGTCCTGGCTGCCGCGACGCTATCACGGTTTGCTGACGGTCGTCAATCTACCGTGATGGCAGGTCCGGCCTTCGCGGGCGGTCCCCGGAAATCGCGCCGCTGCGGTCGGATCTGGACCACGTCGGTCCGGCCGAGAGTAGCGGTCTGGGAAATCCTGGACCCACTACACCGGCCAATCGGCATACGACTACGCGCGCCGGCGTGCAGTGCGCGTGCCTCCCGAGCACCGCGTCCTCATCCAAACGAGCAGGTGCACCGCACCGACTGCACCGCGCTCACGCCTCCAAACCCGCTGACCAGGTTCCTGGGGTCGAACGTGCGCGCTCTCAGCGAGGGCGCCCGCAGTCAGACCGCCCCATCGTCTTCGGAGGAGAGGAACCGGCCGCACCCGCGCTGTCTGTCCGCTTCTGACCCACCCACCGATACGTGCCATACGAGGGAAGGCCGGCCCGATGCGCCCAACGGTCAAGCCAATGGGATCCGGGTGGCTGGCGTCCGCCGCCATCTGCCCCGCAAGCGCCTCGGTCGACGGCAGGCCACAATCTGATCCGATGGCTCGCACCGCGAACAGGCCGAAAGCGGGAGAAGACGACAGCCTTCCGGTCGACGAGGTTCTCGGCGAGGAGCCCGACGACGTCATCGAGCGCGGGTCGGCGGTCGGCGAGGCGCGATTGGGACGCAGCACTGCCGATATCCTGATCACCGCCATCATTGGCGGGGTCGAGGTCTCCCTTGGCGGCCTCGCGGCGGCGGTGGTCATCGGAGCGCTCCTCGGCGCCGCACCTCGCGCAGGGCTGTACGCAGCGCTGGTCTTGGCAGGAGTCGTCTTTCCGATTGGCTTTGTCTTCGTCATCTTGGGTCGATCCGAGCTCTTCACCGAAAACTTCCTGATCCCGGTGGTGGCCGTAGTCAAGGGTGATGGTAGGGCGGTTGATCTGCTACGGCTCTGGGCAGTCTCGTGGGTCGGCAACATGTTTGGCTGCGTTGCCATGGCGGCGATGTTGTCTGTGCCCGAGGCGATTGGCGCGCCCATCATTGCTGGCTACACCGCCTACGCTGACTACAAGTTGAACCTGCCCTTGTTGGCCGTTTTCGTGTCAGCCGTTCTGGCCGGCCTCATCATGACCGTGCTGACTTGGCTCGTCCTCGCCGTCCGCAATGTCCTAGGCAAGATCCTGGTCATCTGGGCTGCCGGTTTTGTGGTCTTCGCGGCCAACACCTCGCACACGGTGGTTGGCGCCGCGCTGATCTTCGTAGGCTTCCAGCACACCAGCCATTCATGGCTTGAGGTTGCCGCCTGGATGGGTATCACCACGGCCGGGAACCTCGTTGGCGGCGTGGGTCTGGTCACGATCTTCCGGCTCGCGCAAACGAGCGAGAAGGCCCGCACGAGCCGAGCGCCGTAACAGCTGGCGGGCGGTGACCATTCGGGGCTTGGGCGGTCGCCGCCAATGCGGGCCGGCGGCAGGCACACGCCCGCAAGGGCTCTGGCATTCGATGCATACGGGCGTCGGTCGCGGGCGCTGGCCTTCCCCGACACCGGCGACCTCTACCCGGACCTGCGCGCACAACTCCAGGCGTTCGTGCATCTCATCAACAAGACGCGAGGAACACAGCTCCGATACCGACGACGCCCACCAAGGACCGTGACGCCACCCACGCACGCGGTTGCCCCCGGGCTGCTGACGGCGCGCGACGATCCCCCGAGCGCAGGCTCAATGTCGGCCGCGTCCGGTGGCCAGGTCGAGTTCGTAGACCTGACCGACGAGGTCGACCCCAAAGCTGTGGTGATGTTCCTCAGTGGCCAGCGTGAAACCGGCCGCAACGTAGATCCGAGCCGCGGACACCAATGGGTGGTTCGTCCAGAGGACCACGCGCTGGTATCCGACCTTCCGGGCGAACTGGACACACTCCTCGACCAGTCGCCGCCCGATACCAAGGCCGCGAGCAACGGGGTCCACCAAAAGGATCCGCAACTGCGCGACCTCCGCGTCCCTGGCCACACAGAACACGCATCCGACCCTGCGGCCGTCGACCTCGGCGATCCACGCGGCGTCGCGACCCTTCTCCCGTCCCGTTGCCTAGTCGGCGACGATCTTGACGTACAGGCCACCACCACGATGGTCCGCGCCTCCCAACGTGGCGGTGGCCGGTGCGCACCGCGCCGCCAGCACGGAATGAGCCACTTCGCCCGAACACCGTTGGCGCTGTCAGTTAGCTGCTCAGTCGGCGACGCCCCAGTTGGGGACGGTCCTCGTAGAGCGGTGGGTGGGGCGGCTACCGGTTGCCGCGACCCGCGAGCACCGCCGCCTCGGCGTCGTCCGCACCGTGCGCAGGAGAGGCAACGACCGGCGGCTTCCAGATCAGAGTCTCGTAGAGGCGGAGGTAGGCGGCGGCCATCGCGTCCGGGCCGAACCGGGTGCGTGTCACCTCCGCACACCGCCACGGGTCGACCTGCGTGGTCCGTGGCACAGCGGCCACCATGCCATCGACGTCGTCCACCAGGAAGCCGGTCACGCCCTCGGTGACGAGCTCCGGCGCAGCCCCACGGGCCATGGCGATCACCGGTGTCCCGCTGGCCATCGCCTCGACCATCGCCAAGCCAAAGGGCTCTTCCCACTGCAGTGGGGCCAGCAGTGCGGAGGCGTGTGACAGCAGCCGCGCCTTCTCGGCGCCGGCGACATTGGCAATGTGCACGACGCGATCGCCGTCGATGGCGGGCGCAACGAGGCGATCGAAGTAGTCGGCGGCCTCGGGGATATCCTCCACCTTTCCAGCCAGCACCAGCCGCATTCCGGAGCGTCGCGCCGCCTCGATTGCCACCTGCTGACCCTTGTCCGGGCAGATTCGTGCCAAGCACAGCAGGTACGGCTCCTTGGAGGCGGTGACTCGCAGTGAGTCGACGTCGACCGCATTGTGAACGGTGCCGATCCAGGGCAGTTCCGGCATGCCGCGACGCTGGGCCACGCTGATCGACACGAAGTGTGCGCGTCGCGCCATCGATGAGTAGAACGCGGAATAGGTCTCGGGGATGTCGCCGTGCACGGTGTGGAGCACCGGGGCGAGGTCGGCGGCGCATGTCGCCATCAGGGTGGCGAAGCCGCAGTGATCGTGGATCACATCGATCCGGCCGAGGTCCTCGAGGGCGTCAGCAACCCGCGCCGCATAGGTGAGCTCACGCAGCCGCTCTTCAGGTCGTCCGAGGTCGCCGCGCCAGGAGCGAGGCGCGAGGACCATCGCGTCGGGCCGCGATCCCTCCGCCGCCAGCAGCGTAACCTGGTGCCCGGCGCCCCGGAGCGCATCACAGAGCAGCGCGACGACCAGTTCGATCCCGCCATATCCGTCAGGGGGCACCGGGTACCACGGCGGAGCCACCACCACCACATGGCGTTGTGTCATGCGGCACCCTGCAACACGCGCAATTTAACGTACACGTCGGTGCCTCCCTTTCCGTCGGCGGCACTCGTCACATGCAACTCTACCGCGCCGGTACCGCACATGGGAAGCTGTCTGCGCGTCGCCGTGCAGACGGAGCCCGCTCGTCAGTCGCGGGCGATCACCACGCGCATCGGTCGATCGGTGTCGACGGTCACCTCGCGGCCGCGGATCCGCACCCGCACGCGAACCCCGCGGTAGACGACGTTGACGGTGAGCGACTCCCACGCCTCGGGGATGCGCGGGCGAACCAGCAGGCCGTCTCCGTCGGCCTGGATACCCGCAAAACCCTCGGCCATGGCCAGCCAGACCCCGCCCATCGTGGCCACGTGCAGGCCGCGTGCCGCCGGGTTGGACGCCTCGTCGAGGTCAATGCCCGCGGCGAAGCGCAGCAGTTCGAGCGCCTCTGCGTGACGCGACATCCGCGCCAGCAGGGCAGCGTGCACCGCCGGGGACAGCGAGCTGCCGTGAGCCGTGATCGGCAGATACCTGTCGAGGTTGGGCCCGAGCGAACCCTGATGGACCTCACCCGGCAGCATCAGGTGGAGCATCAGCGTGTCGGCCTGCTTGACGACCTGTAGCGTCTGGACGCGATCGAAGCCGATCAGCGAGTCGGCGGCGATCGGCCCGGGTCCATATTTTTCGCGCAGCGGGAACGGTGTCAGCCCGGAGAAACCGGTGAACTGCTCGTAGACCAGAGTCTGTGCATCCAGGCCGTCGACCAGCCGGTCGGCGAGTGCGTTCCAACGCCGCACCTCATCGTTGTCGCAATGCGCGCCGGCGCGCATTGCGGCGGCACGCAGGTTCCAGCGGGCGATCACGTTGGTGAACGCGTTGTCGTCGACGTCGTCGTGGTACTCGTCGGGGCCGATCACGTGGCGGATGTGCGCCGAGCCGTCGGCGTCGGACTCGATCCGCGATGCCCAGTAGCGCGCGGTCTCCACCAGCAACCGGACGAACGGACCGCTCTCGAATGAGCGGTCACCGCTCCAGTCCGCGTACCGGCAGGCGGCCCATGCGACGTCGGCGACGATGTGCTCCTCCATCTCGCCGGTGCGCACCACGACCCTCTCCCCGCGTGGTCCGATCACCATCGTTGGGGTGATCTCCCGGCCGCTGCTCGCCGACTCCCAGGGAAACCTGGCGCCCTCGCGTCCCAGCGCGCGGGCCCGGGCGAGCGCGGTGGCGAGGCGCCGAACGCGGTACTCGATCATCGCCCGCGCGGCGGCTGGGCAGGTCGCCGCCAGGAACGGCACCACGAACACGTCGGAATCCCAGAAGACGTGGCCGTTGTAGCCGTCGCCGCTGAGTCCGCGCGCACCCAGGGCGGCCTCGCCCGTGGTGGCCACGGCGCCCATCAGCTGGAACAGCGCGAAGCGAATGTCGCGCTGCAGGTCGTCGTCACCGCGGAGGCTGATGTCCGCGTCCGCCCAGCGCGTGGCCCAGGCTTCGCGGTGCGCGCGATGCACCGCGTTGATCCCCCTGCAGCTGACCAGCGCGGCGCGAGCACGCGCCGCGTCGCCGTCTCCTCGTGCATAGACGGCAAGCCGCTCGACGACCGCGTCGCCGGCGCCGTCCCGACGCGTGTCGCTGACGTGGACGGTCACGCTGCCGGTCTGGGAGCTGGTGACCGTCGACTCCCGGGCCCCGCTGCGCTGCGTCAAGAGCTCGCCATCGCCCTGGGTCCAGAGCACAGCGGTTCCGGGCTCCGCCAGCGAGCTGAACGCGACTGCCGACACCGTCGCGCCGTTGTGAGCCACGTCGTACGCGACCACCCCGGTGCGAAGGTCGAGCGCTCGCGACACCCGCGCCGCACTGTCCAGTGCCGCGTCGAGCTGATTCCATGCCGGGCATGGTCGAAGGTGCTCCTCCGCGCCCTCGCCATCGTAGAAACCGGCAGTGCGCGTCTCCGAGGCTGCTGCCGGGTGTGACAGCAACAGTGAGCCGGTGGTGCCGATCAGGCCGTCGCCCACGGTGAGGATGGCGGCGCGGCTACGCTCGTGCTCCGGCTCGAGCCCTTCCACAGTGACACACCAGCCCGGCGTGCGGGTCGGGGACGGTGGCTGTCCCTCTCGGCGACGGCGCAATTGGTCTTCGAGGACCTCGATCATGCGCGCAGGGCCACCGTGCAGGGCCAGCACCCCGGGAGGTGCCCCGAACGGCTCGGCGCCCACGGTGACGGCCAGCGCGCCCTCGGCCTCGGGGACCAGGATGAGCGAGTCGCTCCCGGGCACGCCACCGAGCTCACCGAATTCGTCCCCAGCCACCAGGACGTCGCCGGCGGCGATGCCGTGGGCCCAAAGGTCGTTGAAGGTCCAGCGCGCCGCATCGGCCTTGTCGGTCAGCCCGATCTCCACGTATTTGGCGTCGCTGCTGATCCGTGCGTTGACCATGCCGGCCTCGGTGGCGGCCGCGTGTGCTACCGCCACCACCTCCTCGACCGATTTGATCCCGGCGGACGCGAGCCGGGCTTCGACCGCGGCGACCAGGTCCGCAATCCGCGCCTTGGGCGGGTCCGCCCACTCTGCCAGCGGAATGATGTCCACCTTGCGCCGGTTGAGCCGCTGGGCCACGATTGTGGCCTCGAGGCCGCGGGCTGCCAGCCTCTCCACCGTCAGCGCGGCGGCACGGTCCAGCTGTGCGTTCTCAGCGGCTGTGGTCTCGCGCCGCGAAATCAGCACGAGCCCGTCCTCCGAGCACCCGAACACCTCGGACCCGCGATTGACGCAGAAGAGCAGTCGCCCCGGACCAGGCGGCCGGGCGCGCAGCTGCCCATCGACGTTCTCGACGTGCGTGCCCGTGATGACGACCACGTCGAACCCCGTCGCACAGAGCCCCTCGACCACCTGGCGCAGCGGTTCCGCGCCGGCCGCGCGGTCGGGCACGAGGGTGCCGTCCCAGTCCGCCACGCAGGCCTCGAAGCGCCTGCACAGGGCCGCGTCCAGGTCCTCCACGTCGCACCTCGTTTGACCCAGGACCCGGGGCCGACCGAATGCCTCCCACCAGCCTATCGCACTTGGCCGAACCACGCCGCTTCGCCCCGGAGCAGAGAGAACGCCATGTCGTGCTCGCGGCTACTCGCCTCTCGGCAGACGGGTGGCCGGCAGCGACGCGGGGGATTCCTCGAGCTGGCGGTCCATTCGGTCGTTGACTAGGTCGCACTCCTCGAAGCTCCGGCACGGACAGCGCATCGCGTCGCCGAGCAATTCGGCGGCGGCTTGGGCACGATGGATGCGCGCATCGAGCTCAGTCAGCTTTGTGCTCGGCGAGTTCCCGAAAATGCCGCCGTTGCGGGGCACCGCCGTTGAGCAGTCGAGCGATCTCAGAAAGGGTGAAACCGGCGTCCTGGAAGAGCCCGATGATTGCCAGGCGTCGCAGACTCCCGTTCTCGTACCGACGTCTGCCGCCGACACGGTGCGACGGCTGGAGAAGGCCGACCTCTTCGTAAAAACGGAGCGCGGACACGCGCGCGCGTCGTCTATGTCGGTGATCGCGGCCAACGCACCGCTCGACTGGCCGGTCTCGAGGCTGCTTTCGACATGATCGAACGTTGGGATGTCACTGCGATGGATCCAGCGCCGTCGAGTCATGCCGCACTGAGCATCTGGGGACGCAGGTCACCATCGGCCGTGCCGAATCATTCCACGGCGAGGCGACGCCGTTGCGAGGCCCGGCGGTCGTTGCCGGCACCTGCTAAAGCAATGAGAATGCCCGCTTCGTAACCCCCGGTCGAAGCGGGGTCATCCTACACGAAGCAATTTGAGCCAGTGTCAGCCCCTTGTGTGGCGGGATGCGACGACGTTTGGGTAAAGTTCGCCGGCACAATCGGCTGCAAGCCGGCCAGATTCCCAGCGGTTGGTGGGAGAAGCTGGTAGTCCGATTGGATGGTTCCGTGGACTTGGTTTGAGGCACTTCCGGCCACGTAGCTTATGAGGTCCCTCAGCAGTCGATACGTCTTCGACATCGACCCAAAGTAGTCGCGTGAAGCCGGGGCCTGAGACGTTGTTCCACATCGGCCTCGCCGATGTCCCAGCTGGTCAGCGCCCGTATACCAAGTCACGCCAGGAGCTGTTCCTGCATAGGAAAACGGAGCGTGACCGCGTCGGTGTCTCACTGGTGACATGGGTAGGCCACAGGAGCTGGCGAGTGGGTTGGCCGTCGCCGATCTCATCGAACGACAGCCGAGGCGTCGTTGGCTGTGCGCGGGGTGTCCGGCTGACCATCGTTGCCGGTCGCCAACGGCGGCCTGCCCGCGGCGTGTCATCTGGGACTGAACTCGTCCAGCAGCGATCGTTCGTCGTCATCCGAGAGGCCGGCCCGGCGCGGCCGGGAAAGGTCCCGTGTGAGCTCCCACGCAAGCCCAGCAGTCAGCGTGTCCTCCAGTGGCCGGGTTCGCAAACCCGCCGAACGCGCGCGGCTGCTGTCGCGTGCATTGAAGCCTGCCCAATCAGGATCACCAAGCCAGAGTGGCAGCGAGCGATCACCCATCCAGGGTTGCACTTGATGCGCGAGAAGCCATTCCGAGGATGCGGGGACGACAGGGCCACTGTGACCGGCCACCGTACGAGCGATCTGCAGGTGTTCGGACAGCGGAATCGTCTCGCCGGTGGTGTTGAAGATCCCGTGTAGGCTGCTGGTGCCGGCCTCTACGAGCCAGCGAGCGAGGTCACGGACGTCGATGACTTGTGTGAGCTCTGTCGGCGCGTCGGGGACCAGTACCTTACCGTCCTCACGAGCGGGCCGCGCGAAGCGCAGCGGCCAGTACCCGGTGCGGTCGAAGACGTCGCCCGGACCGCCGATGAGCCCCACTCGGGCGATGACCGTGCGTTCCGGGCCGTAAGCGTCCATCACGTGCTGCTCACAGGCCACCTTGGCTTCGCCGTACACCGCCATGCTCTCCATGATGTTGCCTACCAGCGGAGGAAGCAGCGTCTTCGTCTCGTCTTGCCCCGGTGAGCTGTGGTCGGCATAGACGTTGGCGGACGAGACGAAGACGAACGACCTGCTGCGACGCACCAGTGCCGCCGCCGCTCGCTGGACCTGACCGGGTTGTCGGGACACGTCCACGACTACGTCCCAACGCTCAGCAGCGACCTCGTCGTAGGCGTCTGGTCGCTCCCGATCGGCCCGCACGAAAGCCGCGCCTGCGGCCACCGGACCCGAGGCCCCTCGGGCCAGGCAAGTCACCTGGTGGCCCAACTCCAGCGCAGTCGATGTGATGTACCCGCCTAGCCACGCGGTTCCGCCGAGGATCAGGAGGCGCATGTGCAACGAACCTGGTCCCTCGCGATGTCAGTGCCGATCGTTGTGCGCCGGACGACCAAAGGCGGCGCTGCTGGTTCTCCCGTGACCGACCAACCGGCCGCGGGAAACCTCAACTCGTCCTTTGGGTAAGGCCGCCCTACGGCCAGCGTCATCGCCATGGCCACGAGGGTCCAGGTGCGCGCGTCGGCGATGTACTCTCGAGCGAGATGGGGGCAGCGTTCTGGACGGACGAAACCTCACCAATTACCGCCTACGTTACTCGCCGAAGGGGAGGTGCGCGAGGACGTTGATGATACGGCCGTCAGGGTCCTCGACGAAAAAGCGGCGGACGCCCCACGGTTCGTTGGTGAGCGGGTAGACGACGCGCAGGCCTCGGTCGTTGACGCGGGCGTGTGCTTGGTCGACGGCTTCGGGTTCGCCGACGTCGATTCCGAAGTGTGGCTGTGGAGTCTCAACGCCGCGCGGGCAGACGATGACCTGCGCGGAGGTCAGATCCGGGGCCTGCAGGCCGAGCACGGGAGTCTCCATCGCGACCTGCAACCCGAAGATCTCGGTGTAGAAGCCTCGGGAAGCGTCAAGATCATCGGTTTCGACATACGGATAGATCCGCTTGATCGCCATGATTCGCTCCTGCGACTCTCGGGTTCAGGGCGCGCCGTCGACGCGCACATGGTCTGGGTCTACCCCAGTTTGACGCACACTCGCGTAGCCCACGCACCATCCGCCTCCTGGATTTCAACCGCTAGCGGTGCACTGCCGAGTTGCCCGTGAGAACGCTGCGTGATCAGCGTGGGACGTCTTATGGGACCAGTGTGGAACGCTGTGGCAATTGGGGGTGAGTAGTCGTCTGGAGGACATTTTCACCCCCTCCCGAATACAAATCTCGCCCCCGCGGTCCCGGCCGCGCCCCAGCCTTTCGCCGGAAGGTAGCGGCCAGAAATTCCTAGACCCACGGGAGCGTCGCCCCGTACCCGTAGAGATTGACGGCGCGGAGGTGGAACTCGCCCGACAGCTCCTGCATCGGGCGACGCCACCGCCGGGCGGTGGACACGCTCGAGTGAATGAGGAGGACGAGCGGGCCCCTGCCCACCTCGAGGAAATCGGCAGTCGTCGTCGCCCCCGATCGTACAGCCCGCCGTCGCCGAGACCAGCTGGCTCGTCACAATGCGGTGGACGGTGGTCAGCGAGCATCGAGAGGAGGAGCGGTGACGCAGGCAGCAGACTGGACCGTCGTCGACGAGGGCTGGGGACGCAAGGCCGTCGACTTCGCCACCCTCAGCGAGCCCGCCAACTGTCGCGAGTACGTCGCTGTCCATCACTTGCTTGGTGTCGGCGGCGGCGATCGATTGCTGGATGTTGCGTGCGGCTCCGGCATGGCCTTGGAGCTCGCTCGCGCCCGTGGCGCCGTGACCGCCGGCATCGACGCCTCGCCGCGCCTCGTCGCCATTGCACGAGACCGCAACCCGGCGGCGGACGTCCGCACCGGCGACATGCATGCCCTGCCTTTCGACGACGCAAGCTTCGACGTCGTCACCAGTTTTCGTGGGGTCTGGGGAACGACTCTGCCCGCCCTCAAGGAGATTCATCGCGTCCTGGTAATCGGCCGGCAGTATGAGCGCTGGTTCCATCCCGTGGACCTCAGGGCATGGGATCGGATGTTCGCCTGAGGCTGCGCGGCCCTCTACGTTTGCTCAGCGGATTCGCTGCGCGCTCTCACGGTCAGCTCTCATGCAGAGGCAAAAGATGCTGCCGCGGCCCTCGACACTGGAGACCAGCGCCAGGGTCCCCTGTTGACGCTCCGCGAGGTGCCGAGAGATGTAGAGGCCCAGTCCACTGCCGGGGGGCGAATTGTGTTCGTCGGCGCGAGCGAACCGATCAAAGACCCGTTCGGCAAAGGCCCGCGGGATTCCGCGGCCCTGGTCGGCGACCTTGATGCTCACCTCGTCCTCGGCGACGTCCACGGTGACATCGACCGCGGGAGCGCTCGGCGAGTAGGCGACCGCATTGCTGAGCAGGTTGTCAAGAATGCGTCTCGTGAACGTCCGGTCGGCGCGCACCCGAAGGCCTTCAGGGATGGCAGCCGCAGTGATGGTGCCGCGGCGCAGGGCTGCTCGCGGCATCACCCGGGCGACCGCCGCCCGCACGACCTCAGCCAGCTGGAAGGGCTCGAGGTGCGGTTCCACACTCCCCGCCTCGAGGCGCGCTGCCAGCAGGAGATCCTCGACCATCCCGCCAGCCTCGCCGGCCTGCTCGAGGATCACCTCGAGCTCTGCCCTCGACGGTGCGTCGGGCGCCAACTGCCCCAGCAGGATCTCCGTGTAACCGGTGACCACCGTCAGCGGTTGGCGCATCTCGTGGACCATCATGCGCACGTAGTCCTCGACGCTTGCCTTCGCCGCGGCGATCTCCGCAACCCGAGCCGCGAGAGCCCGCTCAGTCTCGCGGCGCGCAGTGATGTCATGGGCGAAAGCGATGAAAACGGTCTCGCCGTCGACAACCGCGGCTGGCGAGATGCGTATCTCCACGGGGAATTCTCGACCGTCCTTGTGGAGCGCCTCCATCTCCATGACGGTGCCCAGCACCGGGCCCTCCCCTGTGGCGCGGTAGCGCCGCAGGCCCTCGTTGTGAGCCTCCCGATACCGGGCCGGTACGATGAGATCGGAGAGGCGGCTGCCGACAGCTTCCGCGGCGGTCCACCCGAAGGTGCGTTCCGCCGACGCGCCCCATCCATTGACGTGACCGTCCTCCCCCATCGTCACCACTCCGGCGAGGGCCGAATCCACGATGACCTTCAAGAGATCAGGGCTGTCAAGCCGGGACAGTGGGCTGGGGACTATCTCCGCGGCAGGTTCGTTGTCGTCCATAGGCTCCATCGAGATTCCGGTGAACGGCGCCAGTCTGGCGCCTGCGAGGACATACGGGGTCACATCGGCGCAACAAGACCCGACTGGCTCCTTCCCTGCGGGAGCCCGTACAGCGTCCCCCTGAACCTCCGCGCCGTCGCCGTGGAGACCAGGACGAAACGGTTGCGACAAGCCGCTCACCCTGACATCGCGTCGCGAACCCACAATCGAGGTCGCTCGTGGTCAGGAGGCGCGCCGCCGCGAGTTGAGCCTCGGGTGACGCTGCGTGATTGACACCGAGAGGGTGAAAGACGTCCTGCTAATGCAAAGACGCCGAGCAGCCGGCCGGCCACGTCGCGCCACGCGCGAGGGCTAAGGGCGAAGACGCAGGTGCATACGCCCAGTGTCGTGGCGATCCCGGGCGCGGCCATCGCGGGATCGCACCAATCATGCCTGGCTTTGTGACTTTCGTGGGTGGCGGCAGAATCCGCGTGGCGCAGGTCGACGAAAGCACGATCCGTGGCGCTGGACCCTGCGCCTATTTCGGCGAGAAGACGGGCCCCGTCAACCGGCCAAACGACAGGCTCAGCGATGTCCAGCACACGCCGACGAGGAAGCCGCCGACGACGTCACTCAGCCAGTGCGCCCCCACATACATGCGGCTGATCGCGGCGCCCACAATCACCACCGCCACCAGCACACCGCAAACGATATACAGGGCCCGCGGCAGTCCGCGCGCGAGGAGCACGAGGGCCAGGACGCCAACCCACACGAAGAACCCCACATGGCCGCTGGGAAAACTGTAACCCAGCAGATCGTGGGTGGTGTGGGATACGCCCGTCGGTCGCGGCCGGCGGATAATGACGTTGACTAGGTTGTAGATCGCGGAGTACACCGCGGAGAACGCGACAAACGGCGTCGCCGCTCTCCGAAAGATGAATGTCACGACGATGATTCCCACGCCCACACCTACGCCCACGAATCCGGCGAGCGCTGACACGAAGGTGTTGAAGGGAGCCAGCGGTGCGAAATCGATGGCCTGGACGTCGACCTCCGCCGGCCCATCGAACGGAAACGGACCTGGGTGCAGGACCACCAGCACGGACAGCACGGCGAAGAGCACGCCGGCTACCGCAGCGACGCTGATGAAGACCCGGTTGACGGGTCCGGTCAGGCGCAGAACGCGCGACGCTGGGATCGTCGGCATTGACCGATTGTCCCGGAATTGCACCCGGCGGGCTGGGCTTTCCTGACACGCAAACTAGAATGTCCTGATGACCGCGCCTCCCGAAGACGTCCACGCGGGCGCCGGTACAGCGGCGCGCCAGATCATCGCCGGCGAACCCGGCCCCGCTGCGCGACGCTGGCTCGGACCACTGTGCGTCACCGCCTTCGCCCTATTCGTGGTCACCACGTTTTTCGTACTCACCGGGTGGACGCGCAGCGCTTTCGACGTTCCCATCGCACACGCGGTGCAGCAGGTGCCATGGGGGCCGCTGACGTACTGGATGACGTTCACCAACATCACGGGTGGGCTGGTACAGGACCTGTTCGGGGCAGCTGTCGTTGTCGCGCTGTTCGTCTGGGACCGGCGTTCCGGCTGGCTCATGGCGCTCGGTGCTCTGGGCAGCCTGATCGATCAGATCGTCAAGGTGTCGATACAGCGTCACCGCCCGACCGCCGACGTTGTGAGCATCCTCAATCCCTCCAATGGTTACAGCTATCCGAGTGGTCACGCGGTCTTCTTCACGTGGCTGAGCCTCATGCTCGCGGCGGCCATCTCGCCGCGGGTGGGGCCACGGTGGCGTGCTGTCATCTGGTCCCTTGCCGTGGTCGTGGTAGTGCTCGTCTCGATCGGCCGGGTGTGGGCTGGCGCTCATTGGCCGACCGACGTGATCGGCGGCATCCTGCTCGGAGTGGGCTGGTCGGCGTTCATCCTCTGGCTGCCTGAACGGTGGCTGCCGGCTCCCAGTCGCAGGTGGCTTCCGATGGCGGCGCGCGAACACCACGCGAGCCCAGGCGCGAGCAGCGCTCCCAATGCCGACGACCCGCCTTCTAATCGTCAGTCCCAACTCGGACGGGGTACGGCCTTGCCGGATTCGACCGAGAACCGGCCGCCGGGCACGCGCGACGTTGCTTGTGCGAAAGGAGGTTTCCCCGCAAGTGCCGGGGAACAGGGGCTTCGCCGGCCGCCTTCATAGGGGCGGTGTGGGGCTTGACGGCGGCACCGTCATGTTCCCGCGGGGTTCCCGACCGAGCGCCGTTGAACGGCGTCGGCTGAGCCCCGAGCGTCGGCCTGTCACCATATGACGGCTATGACTCAGGGCACGTCGACCATCCGTTGTGACGCCACGCTTCAGGCGATCGACAGATGGACGATTCTGCGGTTGCCCGAGAAGACGAGCAACAATCTCCCGTCGCGGGGGCAGGTGGCCGTCCAGGGAACGATCAATGGCCATCCGTTCCAGACGGTGCTGGAACCCGACGGCTCTGGAGGCCACTGGATGAGGGTCGAGGGAAAGCTCCAGCGCAAGGCACGTGTCAGCGCGGGTGACACCGTGAGGCTCGACATCGAACCCAGCAAGGTCTGGCCGGAGCCGATCGTGCCGCAGGACCTGAAGACAGCTCTGGTGGCTGCCCCTCAGAAGATTCAAGATCTCTGGAAAGACATTACGCCCATGGCGCGTTGGGAATGGGTTCGCTGGGTCAATGCAACCAGCAACGGTGACACGCGCAAGCGACGAGTCGAGGTCAGTGTTTCGAAGATGAACAGCGGGAAGCGACGGCCCTGCTGTTTCAACCTCGCCGCATGCACCGACCCCGATCTGTCGAGAAACGGCAGGCTTCTCGAGCCGTCGGCAGTCGCCTGACCCCGCGCCGCCCCGAGCTCGACTGCCGACGCATGGACACCTGCGGGCGCTCCCTGGGCGCGCCCCTAACTAAGACGCCCCAACTGACGGGGCGGGTCAGCCTGCATGCAGTTCCCAGCTGGCCGCTGTGATGGCGCGACGAAGCTCGTCGCGCGCTTCTTTCTGGCGCCGTGTGTGGAGTCGCTGCGCCTCCTTGAGATTGCGCTGCGTCTGCGCCATCTCGTCGCGCAGCCGGCTTCGCTCGATCTGCCACTGCTCTTCGAGCTGACGGATCCGGGCGATGCCCGCGTCCTTGATCGCGCTGATGCGTTCACGGCGACTTGGCTGTGCCATCCGGAGCTGTCCTCCTTCATCCAGGGCGCGGTGAAACCGCGCCCACGCGGCCTGTCTGGTCGTACCCAATGCTTCGCCGATGTCCTCCCAGCTGGCGCCGTCCGCGAGCGCCTCGCGCACCAGGTCGAGCTGCCACTGCGCCAGACCCTGGTGCAGAGATCGGCTGGAGGCCACGGCGGCCAGCGCAGATGCGTCGATGGTCTGCTGCCAGGCCGCCGCCACGTCATCAGGGACTGAACGGCTCATGTCAAGGGAACTATGACAGCGGTTCATACCGTGGTCAAGGCATGTCAACCACGACTTGACGGCAGCCAAGTCCCGCGGGCACAATGTCGCTGGATGAACGCCCTCGCCTCCGACAACCACGCGATCCGCGTTGAAGGCCTCCACAAGGCGTTCGGCAAGGTCCAGGCGTTGCGCGGCATCGATTTCGCTGTGCCGCGCGGATCGGTCCTCGGGGTGCTCGGTCCCAACGGCGCCGGCAAGACCACCGCGGTCCGGATCCTGTCGACACTCCTCCGTCCCGACTCCGGAACCGCGTCCATCGAGGGCCACGACGTGGTGCGTGATGCGGCCGCGGTGCGCCGCGTCATCGCGCTGGCCGGCCAGGCGACCGCCATCCAGGTCGAGCTCACCGGCAGAGAGAACCTCGACATCATGGGGCGGCTGCGTCACCTGGAGCGGAATGACGTCCGCGCCCGCACCGCGGACCTGCTCGAGAGGTTCGACCTCGTCGACGCCGCCGACCGTCCTGCCAAGACGTACTCGGGCGGCATGAAGCGCCGCCTCGACCTGGCCGCCAGCCTCATGGGCGACCCAGCTGTTCTGTTCCTCGACGAGCCGACGACCGGTCTCGATCCGTACGGGCGGCTCGGCATGTGGGACGTGATCCGCCAGCTTGCAGCGCAGGGAACCACGATCCTGCTCACCACGCAGTACCTCGACGAGGCCGATGAGCTCGCTGACGACATCATCGTCATCGAGCGGGGCCAGGTGATCGCGCAGGGCACCTCCGATCAGCTGAAGGACCGCGTCGGCGGAGACGTGCTCGAGTTCACCGTGGTCGACCGAGACCTCGTGGCGCGGGCGGTGGAGGCGGTCGCAGGGCTGACCGATACCGAGCCGCGCGTCAACGCGGAGTCGCGCCGCGTCGCTTTGCAAGTGGGGAGCCGTGGTTCGCACGCCATCGTCGACGCGGTGCGCCGTCTCGATGCCGCCGGAGTCGAGACCGATGGACTGGCGCTGCATCGGCCGTCGCTCGACGACGTATTCCTCGCCGTCACCGGCCACGCGGCCGAGAGCGAGGACGGTGCCGTTCGAGGACGTGGTCGCCGCCCCGCGGCGCAAAAGGAGGCGGCTGAGCGATGACAACGGCCACAACGACAGCACCGCCATCGCGTCCCAGCGTGGCGCAGCTGGCGCGCTGGGCGGTCAGCGACTCGCTGGTGATGACTCGGCGCAACCTTCTCGTGTGGCTGCGGGTGCCGGCGTACATCGTGTTCACCGTGGTCCAGCCGGTGATCTTCGTGCTCCTCTTCCGCTACGTGTTCGGCGGCGCCATTCCGGTGAACAACGCCGGCGGCTACGTCAATTTCCTGATGCCGGGGATCATCGGCCAGACGGCGGCGTTCGCCACCTTCGCAACCGCGATCGCGCTGGCCCAGGAAGCGAAGGCGGGCATCATCGACCGCTTGCGCTCGCTGCCCATGGCGCGATCGGCCGTTCTGGCCGGACGGTTGATGGCAGACGCCATCCGCATGCTGGTCACCATCCTCGTCATCGTCGGCGTGGGGTACGCGGTGGGATTCCGATTCCAGAATGGCGCGCTCAATGCGGTGGCGATGATCCTGCTCGCCGAGCTGTTCGGGGTCACCATCTGCTGCGTGTCGGCCTTCATCGGCCTGGCGATCAAGGACGAGGAGTCGGTGCAGGCCTTCGGCCTGATCTGGCTGTTCCCCCTGACGTTCGTCAGCTCGGCATTCGTCCCCATCGCCACCATGCCGGGATGGATGCAGGCGTTCGCCAACCATCAACCGGTGACGCTGGTCATCAACTCGATGCGGTCGCTCGCCCTCGGCGGCCCGCAGTTTCCGCTCTTTCCGTCACTCTGGGAGGCGCTGGCCTGGCTGGCAGGGATTCTCGTGGTGTTTGCGCCGCTCGCCGTACGCGCCTATCGCCGCGCGTCCTGACACCCGGCGCGCGACTACGCTCGGTCTGTGGACGCCGCAGTGACTGAGCTCTATCACGGGCCGCTGGAGGACTTCATTGGCCAGCGCGCCGCCATCGCCAGATCGCTCCGCACGCATGATGCTGTGGCGTCCGTCGCCGTCGGCAAGCTCCGCAAGCCGTCAGTGACCGCATGGGCGATCGACCAGGTCGCCTTCGACGAGCCGACGCTGATCACCGGGCTCCTGGCCGCGGGTGCCGACGCGCGCGACATGCAGCAGGCGGCCGGCGACGGTGAGGTGAGCGGCGAGCTGCTCCGCGCAGCGTCGGAGCGCGTGCGCCGATCGGTCGACGCCGTGGCAGCCGCTGCGGGGTCGGTGCTCGAACGCGCCGATCATCCCACCGGTGCGGAGGCACTGCGACGAATCCGGACGACGCTGCAGGCTGCGGCGACAGGCGGTGCCAGCGAGCGGGTCGCGCTCTGGCGGGGAACCCTCGACAGGGACCTCGAACCAGCGGGGTTCCTCGGCACTGACGATGTCGGTGACGATCCACCCGAGCTGGTGGAGGCCCTGGCGTCTCTCAGGAGCGAGCGAGCGCCGGTTGGCGTCAAGCGGAAGGCGTCGCCGCCGCAGGAGATCCGCCAGGCTGCCGGCGACCGCGCGGCCAAGCGAAGGGCTGCCGAGCTGGGCGAGGCCTCCCGCCGCGCCCGCGCTCTTGCGGAGGCCAAGCGGGATCGCGCCGATCACCTCGCCGAGGCCGCCCGGCTCGCCGAGGAGGAGGCGATCAGCGCGGCTGGGGCGGCCGAGGCCGCAGAAGAGGCGGCGAGGGCTTTCCAGTGGTCGAATGATCATTGAGGCCTACTCCCCGGGGCGGGTCAATCTGATCGGCGACCACACCGACTACAGCGGCGGTCTCGTCCTTCCCATGGCTCTCGACACGGGCACGACCGTCCGGTTCTCGCCCCTGCCGACCACGACGGTGACACTTCGCTCGGACGCTGATCCCGCACCGGCCGCCATCGAGACGGATGTCGTCGATCCCACGACGATTCAGCCGGCGTGGGCGCGATACGTCGCCGGTGTTGTCGTCGAGCTGCGGTCGGCCGGCTACGACATCAGCGGTGGCACGGGATCCATCACCACAACGCTCCCACTCGGAGCCGGACTCTCGTCGAGTGCCGCGCTGGAAGTGGCCACCGCCCTCGCCCTTGGGGCCCTGGGTAGCGCGCTGGAAGTGGCACAGCTGTGTCGCCGCGCGGAGCAGCTCGCCAGCGGCGTGCCCTGCGGGATCATGGATCAGCTGGCCGCTACCGCAGGCGTCCAGGGTTGCGCGCTGCTGATCGACTGTCGGTTGCTGACCGTGGATCCGGTCCGCATCCCCGACGGGCTCGAGGTGGTCGTCATCGACTCCGGCGAGCACCGCGCACTCGTGGGCTCACCGTATGTAGAGCGGCGCGCCGACTGCGAGCGCGCGGCGGACGTGATCGGGCCGCTGCGCGACGCGGCTCGAGGCGATGTCGAGCGCATCCCGGATGATCGTCTGCGCCGCCGGGCGCGCCACGTCGTCAGCGAGAATGAGCGCGTGGCCGAGGCCGCTGACGCGCTGCGCACCGCTGATCTCCAGCGTTTCGGGCGGCTGCTGCGCGAGAGCCACCGTAGTCTGCGCGACGACTTCGAGGTGTCGACGCCGGCCCTCGACGCACTGGTCGACGAGCTCAACTGCACCACGGGGGTGTTCGGGGCACGGCTGACCGGCGCGGGCTTCGGCGGCTGTGCAGTCGCCGTGGTGGAACGGGGGACGGTGATCGCCGGCCGGCGCGTCCACGCTTCAGCGGGCGCGCGTGTGCGGGAGCTGAAGGGCTAATGCACCTTGGCGCTGCGCAGCTTGACCGCAGTGCCACGGCGTAGGGAGTTGGGGATCTCGGCGATCTCATCAACGTGGCGCACGAGAGCGTCGAGGTCCTCGGTCGACGCGTCGCCCTCGACATCCACCTGATAGGTGATGCCTGTCGAGACCGGCGGGTCGCCCTCGAAGTCACCATCCACGATGACCACCACGCGAGACAGCGTTATCCCAGAACGCGCGGCCTCGCGGAACAGGTCATTGGAGACGCAGCCCGCAACCGCCAGATGGAGCAGCTGGCCGCCGTTGAACCCTCGCCCGCCGCCACCTGCCTCGATGGGACGGTCCACGATCACGGAGTGAGGACCGGCTCCGCCGACCGCCGTCGTCTGACCGTCGAGCGTGCGCGTCTCCACCCGGAACATCAGGGCAAGGATACGTCGGTCAAGCGTTCAGGACCGCGGCGGACTCAGTGAGCTGACTGCTTCTTCGGCGGCAGGGTGCGAGCGTACGCCACGCCTGTGCTCACCCATTTTCCCAGCTGAGGTTTGGTCCGCACGCCGTCGGCATCGACACGCAACCAGCCATCCATCTCGCGTCCACGCATCACCGCGACCTCCGCGTGCGGCCTGCTGCTGAGAGCGCGCGTCTGGCCTGGATCGACACGGAGCAGCAATCCGCCCTGACCGCTGGCGCTGACCGCCATGTTGCCGTTGATCAGAAACGCCAGCCCACCGAACATGCGCTTCTCGGTCACCCCGACCTCGGTTCGCACAAGCTCGCGCACGCGCGCGGCGAGATGCTCGTCAACGCTCATCAGGCTGACGGCGGCGCGACGGGGCGCTGCAGGTGCTGCATGACCTCCGGCCAGCGTCCCTTGTCGAAGAGAAGGTAGGACGACGCCACCTTGCCGTCCTCAATGGTCAGCCATTCGGCGGAGAGGACGCCTCCGACCGGGGTTCGCGTGACGAAGTCGTAGAGGACGACGGCGCGATCGCCGTCGGTGATGACGCTGCGGATCTCGTTGCGCTCGATGATCGGCTTGAGAGCGTCGAACGCGGCCAGGAAGGCGGTGGCGCCTTCGTGGCGTCCCCCACCGGCGATCTCGAAGGTTGCATCGGGCGTCAGCAGCGCCGCGACCTCGTCCCACCGCCCGGCTCCGACGGCATCGATGTACGCGGTGGCGACGGCGGCGGTGTCGGTCATGGCATCTCCTGTCTGGTTACGCGGTCGCCGCCACCACGGGTTGGCGTATGTCGGCGACACGCAGGATCTCCGCGGCGTACAGCGTGTCGTGCTCCAACAGCGCGCGGGCAAGCGCATCGAGCCTGCCACGATTGGCCTTGAGCAGCGCGACTGCCTGCGCAAGGCATTCATCCGAGATGCGCTTGACCTCGCTGTCGATCAGCTCCGCGGTGGCGTCACTGTACGGGCGCTGCGTGCCGAAGGCGATGGCAGCGCTCCCCTCTTCTGAGTAGTTCAGCGCCCCGACCTTCGGGCTCATCCCCCATCGCACGACCATCTCGCGCGCGATGCCGGTCACCATCCTCAGGTCCGCCTCGGCCCCCGTGCTGACCACCCCGTAGATGAGCTCCTCGGCCGCCCTCCCGCCGAGGGCGCCGGTGATCCGGCCGCGCAGGTAATCCTCTCCATAGTTGAACCGGTCGTCGACCGGCGTCTGTGTCGTCGCTCCCAGCGACTGGCCGCGCGGGATGATCGAGACGCGGCTGACCGGATCGGCACCGGGGAGCAGGAGGCCGAGCAGCGCGTGGCCGGACTCGTGATAGGCGATTCGCTCGCGATCCTCAGGGGTGAGCATCAGCTTGCGCTCGGAGCCCAACTCGACCTTCTCGATGGCGACGGTGAAGTCCTCGAGGGTCACCAGCGCGGCGCCGCGTCGCGCCGCCGACAGCGCTGCCTCGTTGGCGAGGCTGCGCAGATCCGCGCCCACCATGCCGGCAGTCTGCGAGGCGATCTCGTTGAGGTCGACATCAGGAGCGAGCGGGATGTTGCGGGTGTGAATGCGCAGGATCGCCGCGCGGCCGGCGCGGTCGGGAGCATGGACCTGGACGCGGCGGTCGAAGCGGCCGGGACGGAGCAACGCCGAGTCGAGCACGTCGCCGCGGTTGGTGGCCGCCAGCACAATGACACCTTCATGCGGGTCGAACCCGTCCATCTCGGTGAGGATCTGGTTGAGCGTCTGCTCCTGCTCGTCGTTGCCACCGATGCGCAGGGCGGCGCTGCGCGACCGCCCCACCGCGTCCATCTCGTCGATGAAAATGATCGCGGGCGCCGCAGCCCGCGCCTTCTCGAAGAGGTCACGCACACGTGACGCGCCAACGCCCACGATCGCCTCGATGAACTCCGACGCGGAGATCGAGAAGAAGGGGACACCTGCCTCCCCGGCAACCGCACGAGCCAGCAGAGTCTTGCCGGTGCCGGGCGCGCCGATGAGCAGCACTCCCTTCGGCACCGTCCCTCCCAGGCGCTCATATTTGGCCGGCTCCTTGAGGAAATCGACGATCTCGAGCAGCTCCGCTTTGACCTCGTCAATGCCGGCGACGTCGGCGAACGTGGTCGGCGGGTGCTCCGCGTTGTACAGTCGCGCACCGCTCTGACCGAACCGCCCCAGGATGCCTCCCGCGCCACTGCGCAGCGACGCCATCCGCCGGCTGACATAGACGAACAACAGGACCAGCAGCAACACCGGGCCGAAGCTGAGCAGCAGCGTCTGCCACAGCGGCGTTGGCGGGTTCGGGTTGAGAGCATCGATGGTGACCTTGTGCTGTTGCAGCACGCCGAGCAGGTCATCGGTGGCGAACGACGGCCGCTGCGTGGAGAAGTTGGTGGCGCTGCCCTGCCCGGATCCCGCCGTCACCGGCTTCTTGGTGCTGCCGACGATCGCCTCCGACGTGCTGGTGACACTGGTGACATTGTCCGACTTCACCTGCTGCACGAAGACGTCGTACGGGATGACCACCGTCTTGGGCTGCGTGGGGGCGAAGAAGACGTTGGTGAACAGGATGTTGATGGCGAACAGCACGGCCAGAGTGGTCCAGAAGGTGCGCGAGCGGAATCCGGTCGGCGCCGGCGCTGGCGGTCGCGGGGTCCCCGGCCGCGGGAGGTTGGAGCCGCCGGGCCGACGCGGCGGCGCCGGCCGCCAGCGCGCCAGCGACAAACGCGGCGGCTTGGGCTGCCTTTTGGTCGGCTGGTCAGGCATGGATCTAGCCTAGCGCCGAACCGGCTGGGCCGGCCGTGGGGCGATCCGGTTGCCGTCCGACTACTTCGTCAGCCAGGGGCTCCGGCGGCGCGGATAGCGCTGCCGCGGCGGCGTTGACCGCTCAGATGCCGGTGTGCTCGGCGCGGACGGGGTTCGGGTCCGGCACGTGGGGCATCAGCGCGTTGGCCGGGATGGTCCCGAGGCGGCCCGCCTGGAAATCCTCCAGCGCCTGCGCGATCTCGTCGCGCGTATTCATGACGAACGGGCCGTAGTGCTCGACGTGCTCGCGGATGGGCTGGCCGCCGAGCAGCAGAACCTCGAGCGTGGCGCTGCGTGAATCCTGGCGGTCGTCGGCGCGCACGGTGAGCCAGTCACCAGCGCCGAAGACAGCCAGCTGCCCACTGTGCACCGGCCGAGCCTCTGCCCCGGCGCGGCCGGACCCGGCAAGGACGTAGAGCAGGGCGTTGTACGACGGGTTCCAGGGCAGCTGCAGCTGCGAGCCCGGGGCCACGGTCGCGTGGACCAGCGCCATCGGCGTATGCGTCGACCCCGGACCGCTATGGCCGGCGAACTCGCCGGCGATCACCCGCACCAGGGACCCGCCGTCCGCAGAGGCGACCAGGGTCACGTCACCCGCCTCGATCCCCTGGTACGCCGGCGGGATCATCTTGTCCCGGGCGGGCAGGTTGACCCAGAGCTGAATGCCGTGGAAGAGACCGCCGGACATCACCAGTGCCTCGGGTGGTGTCTCGATGTGCAGGATCCCGCCTCCCGCGGTCATCCACTGAGTGGCACCGTTGGTGATGAGGCCACCACCACCGTGCGAGTCCTGGTGCTCGAAGGTGCCGTCGATCATGTAGGTGACCGTCTCGAAGCCGCGGTGCGGATGCCACGGGGTGCCCTTCGGCTCGCCGGGCGCGTACTCCACCTCGCCCATCTGGTCCATGTGGACGAACGGATCGAGGTCGGCCAGCTGCGCGCCCGCGAACGCCCGGCGCACCGGGAAGCCCTCGCCCTCGAAACCCTTCGGGGCAGTGGTGACCGACGTCACCGGACGTTCCATCGCAGTGGCGACGCGGGCGTTGGGGACGCGAGGAAGGGTCAGAAGGTTGTCGACGGTCACTGCGGGCATGACGACTCTCCGGTGGCTGGCTGCGAAGGATCGGGGTTCATGTGTGGCATCCGCGGCTACGCGCGACCCTCACTGCTGATGTGCATCGCAGCTCCCTCAGCCGGCTCGATGTCGGCTGCTTCGAGCTCGCCCTGGTCTGGCTCGGCGCGCTCGGCGACGAGGTCGTCGCCGCCCGCCTCCGGCGCGACCAGGTCGCCGACCTCGTCGGCCTGGGCGTGGAGGAGGCGGTCCGGCTCTTCCTCCGCCAACCGCTCCTCGAGCGTGTCGCGGTGGTCGGGGTCGCTGACGCCGCGGTGGGAGATGTCGACCTCCTCCCCTGCATCACCGACGACCTCGGCGGGATCAGGCTCAGCGCTGCCGATCACGACGTCGCTGTCGGCGGGTTCGTCGTTCCAGGGCAGGTCCTCGGGGTGAGGAGTCTGCGGATCACGGTTGGCCATCGATGGGTCTCCTTCGCGGCGGGTGCCGCTCAGCGCATTGAACATCAAGCCCGTCAGCCGGCAGCGTGCCGGCCGGCGCTCGGCGAGAAGGTTCGAGCATCTTCGAGGAGGCGGTCGACGTCGGTCTGGTCGGCGCGAGGACCGTAGCCCTCGATGTCCTGGCTCATGTCACGTCCTCATCCGGTGCAGACGGAGGTGGCGCCTCCGGGGCATGGGGCTAGCTTGTCACAGACCGCGTGACGCCTCTCGGTGCGGTTCGAAACCGGCTGGCACGGGTACATCAGATCTTGAAATGGCTGAACTGACCTCCGAACTGCTGCCGATCCTGCAACTCGACGACGTCGTCGTCCTTCCCGGCATGACCGTGACCCTCGCCATCGAGGGCGACACCCAGCGGGCCGCAGTGGCCGCCGCCCAGAAGGGCAACCGGCTCCTCCTGCTGGTGCCGCACGTCGGCGGGGCCTTCTCGTCCATCGGCACCGTCGCCCAGGTGGTCGAGTCCGGCCAGCTGCCCACCGGCGCCGACGTCTCCATCTTCAAGGGCCTCCATCGCGCACGCCTCGGTGGCGGTCAGTCCGACATCGGCGGCGCACTGTGGGTGCAGGTCGAGCCCCTCGCCGACGGCGAGCCGACCGATGCCGCTCGCGAGCTGGCGCGCGAGTATCGCGCGCTGATCGAGAACCTCCTCGAGTCGCGTGGCGCCGGCCGGGTCATCGAGGCGGTGCGTTCCGTCCGCCATCCCGGCCATCTCGCCGACCTGGCGGGCTACTCGCCCGACCTCAGCGTCGAGCAGCGCGTCGAGGTGCTCGAGACGATCGACATCGAGGCCCGCCTCACCCGGCTCATCGCGTGGACCAAGGACATCCTGGCCGACGCGTCGGTGCGCGAGAAGATCCGCACCGAGGTCAACGAGGGCATGGAGAAGACGCAGCGCGATTACCTGCTGCGCCAGCAGCTTGAGGCGATCAAGAAGCAGCTCGGCGAGGGCGGTGACGACGTCGCCGCCGGCTACCGCGAACGGCTCGAGAACGCGGGCATGCCTGACGACGTGCGCAAGGAGGTCGAACGCGAGGTGGACCGCTTCGAGCGGACCAGCGAGCAGAACCCCGAGCACGGCTGGATCCGGACGTACCTCGACTGGATGTTCGAGATTCCCTGGAACGTGCGCTCGGAGGACAACTTCGACCTAGCCGAGGCGCGTCGCATCCTTGATGCCGACCATACCGGCCTCGACGACGTGAAGCAGCGCATCATCGAGTTCCTTGCCGTCCGCAAGCTGCGTCATGAGCGCGGCCTCACCGTGCTCGGCGGTCGTGGTTCGGGCGCGATCATCACCCTAGTCGGGCCGCCCGGCGTCGGCAAGACGTCGCTCGGCGAGTCGGTCGCCCGTGCGCTGGGACGGAAGTTCGCGCGCGTGTCGCTGGGCGGCATCCATGACGAAGCCGACATCCGCGGCCACCGTCGCACCTACGTCGGCGCGCTTCCCGGTCGCATCGTGCGCGCCCTCAAAGAGGCCGGCACCAAGAACCCGGTGATCATGCTCGACGAGGTCGACAAGGTCGGCAGCGACTGGCGCGGCGACCCGTCGTCGGCGCTGCTCGAGGTGCTCGATCCTGCTCAGAACAACACCTTCCGTGATCACTACCTCGAGGTCGACCTCGACCTCTCCGAGGTTCTCTTCATCCCGACCGCCAACGTCTGGGAGACCATCCCCGCGCCGCTGCTCGACCGCATGGAGCTGATCCGCCTGGACGGCTATACCGAGAACGAGAAGGTGGCCATCGCGCGCGACCACCTGCTGCGCCGCCAGGTCACCCAGGCGGGCCTCGAGCCGGAGGAGGTCAGCGTCACCGACCCGGCGATCCTCGCGGTGATCACCGACCACACGCGCGAGGCGGGCGTCCGCAACCTCGAACGCGAGCTGGGCAAGATGACCCGCAAGGTGGCGACGAAGATCGCGACCGGCGAGCTCACGCCGCCATTCGCGATCACGCCCGCAGAGGTCCGTGAGCTGCTCGGCAAGCCGAAGTTCGACAACGAGGTCGTCGAGCGCACGTCGGTCGCCGGCGTGGCCACCGGGCTGGCCGTCACCGGGACCGGTGGCGATGTGCTCTTCATCGAGGCGGCCACCAGCGAGGGCGACGGCAAGCTGACGCTGACCGGCCAGCTCGGTGACGTGATGAAGGAGTCCGCGCAGATCGCTCTGTCGTACGTCCGCGCCCACGCCGTCGAGCTCGGCATCGACCCGGACGCGGCGCAGAAGAGCGTCCACGTCCACGTGCCGGCGGGCGCTGTGCCCAAGGACGGCCCGTCAGCCGGGGTGGCGATGACCACCGCGCTGGTGAGTCTGCTCACCGGCCGGCCGATGCGCAACACCGTGGCCATGACCGGCGAGGTGACCCTGCAGGGACTGGTGCTGCCCATCGGGGGCGTCAAGCAGAAGGTGCTGGCCGCCCACCGCATGGGGCTCACCGAGGTGATCCTGCCGCGCCGCAACGAGAAGGACATCGACGACGTGCCCGAGAGTGTCCGTGAGGCGATGACCTTTCACCTGGCGAGCCGGGTGGAGGAGGCGATCGCTGTCGCGCTGGCGCCCCGCGCCACGGAAGCGGCGGCTGCAGCGTAGCCGCCGCCCTCGCAGAGCAGCTCAGGCGACGTCGAGGTGCTGCAGCAGCTCCACGACGGCGTGGCCAACGCGCGTGGCGCGGGCGTCGTCGACGGGACCGAGACCAGGCGCGAATCGCGCAACTCCGGCCGGGTCTTCATCCGTGAGCCAGCGGATCAGCGCGTGGCCAACCTCAGCTGCCGTGGTGTCGTCGACCTCCTCGGGCATGGCATCCTCACCTGCATCTGTCATTTGATCGCCGTAGGGTACGCGGTCGTCAACGCGGCAGGCATAGACTGGCCCCAGCAGGCAACCGCTTCCTCCGAGGTGCCATGGACATCACCGAACTCATCCTGCACGACCACCACGAGCAGCGGCGGATGTTCGCGTTCCTCGAGGACATCGGCGGCTCCAACACCGAGGGGCTGGGCGCCGTCTGGACGCGCCTGCGCATCCTCCTCGAGGTGCACGCCGAGGCTGAGGAGCAGCTGTTCTATCCCCATCTGCTCAAGATCGGAACCGGGGTCGGAGGCGAGAGCGTCGTCGAAGAGGTGACCGACGTCATCAAGGATCACAACGACATCCGTGACGCCACCAGGGAGGCCGGTGAGCACGAGGTTGGCA
Source organism: Candidatus Aeolococcus gillhamiae (assembly GCA_003244045.1). GTDB lineage: Bacteria > Chloroflexota > Dormibacteria > Aeolococcales > Aeolococcaceae > Aeolococcus > Aeolococcus gillhamiae. Next base: position 1,395 of record QHBU01000024.1, on the reverse strand, counting down.
GCGACGATTGGTGGAAGGCCGTGACCGCCGCGAACAAGGCGAACAGCGACCACATGGCCGAGGAAGAACGCGAGGACCTCACCGACTTCCGCCACCACGCCTCGTTGCAGCTGCGCCACGACATCGCCGTGGCATTCGCCATGTTCGAGGCCGAACATGCAGCGGGCATCGAGGCGAAGGACAAGGACCCCAAGCGCTACATCGAACAGAACAGCTGACTACGGAGCGTCCGCAAAACCCCGCAAGACAACGTCGACGACGCGCTCGGCGAAGTCATAGTCGAGGACTCCCCCGAACATCAGGCGGAGTTCACCGGGCCGGCATCGTTGGCGTCCCTGCGAAGCGGAGCATCCGGCGGCAATTGCGCCAACCGGGTCGTGAAAGAGCTCTGTCGAGGTGGTCCTGAAACAACAGTGGGCGCTCGCATCTCGATCGGCGTAGCATTTGGCTGGCACTGGGCTGCCACAACGAAGCCTGGGCCACAGAGGTTCGAGGATGCGGCGGAGGCGGCTCGGGCTGGTCTCGCGGGCGCAGGCTGTCGGCGCGCTGGCCCGTGGGTCTGGCGGTGCCCGCGCCTTCCGACTCCGGGTGGCGGCGCTGGTCGTTGCCGTCGCCGCCATCTCTGTGGGCGGCACCGTCGCGCTCACCCTGCACCCGACGTCCGCGCCGCTCGGCGTGGTGCGGAGCTTCAGCGCAGCCCTCACCACACAGGGATCACAGCTCAGCGCCACACCGGGCGCTGACACCACCAGAGGCGATCTGCTCGCCGCGGTCGTGAAGGTGCGCAACGTCAGCGGCACCGCCGCGGTCACCGTCGTCAGCGACAGTGCCGGGAATACGTGGGCGCGGGCCACGGCCGTCGCGGCGGGGAAGCAGTCCGACCAGGAGATGTGGTACGCGGCCAACGCCACGACCGTCGCTGCCACCGGGAGCGTCACGGTGACGACGACTGCGGCGTCGGCGGTCGCCATGACCGTCATCGAGCTGTCGGGCGTCGCCACCATCGCCCCGCTCGATGTCACCGCGGCGAAGTCGGGGACGGGCCCTGCAGCGTCCACCGGACCCACGCCGACTTCCAAGCCCAATGAGATTGCCGTTGCCAGCGTCGGCTGGAACTCCGCGGTCACCCCGAGCAAGCAGACTACCGGTTATGCGTTCGTCGCGCCGGTGCAGTCGCGGGTGAGTGGGGCCAACACCGGGGAGCAGTTAGCCACGCAAGTGCTGAGCGCAGCCGGACCGCAGAGTTATGCGTCCACCCTGTCGTCGTCCGTGTCGTGGACGGCGGTAATCGCGACCTTCCAGGCTGCCTCGAGTTCGCCGACACCGACCCCGACGGACACATCGACGCCCACTCCGTCCGTCACCGCCACCCCGACAGCGACCCCCACCGCCACA
>QHBU01000023.1 GCA_003244045.1 Candidatus Aeolococcus gillhamiae | reverse complement strand
GACCTTGATCTCGTCGGCGATGCAGAGCCCGCCGTGCTGTCGGACGTTCTTGTATGCGGCTTGGAGGTATCCGACCGGGGGCGCGACCGCGCCCTGGTTGCCGAGCAGCGGCTCAGAGATGAAGCCCGCGCTGCCGCCCTGTGCATCCGCCCGTTCGCATGCCTGCTCGACTGAGCGCACGTAGGGCTCGGCTTGCGCGCCGAAGCGACCACGGTAGGGATCTGGCTGCTCGGCGACGTGGACGAACGACGGGATGGTCGTACGCCAGCTCGGATTGTCGGCCGGTGAGCTGCAGAGCTCGAACACGGCCGCGGTCCAGCCGTGGTAGGCACCCGCCAGCACGACCATGTCGCGGCGACCGGTGTAGACCCGGGCGAGCTGTACCGCTAGGTCACACGCCTCGCTGCCGGAGTTGACGAGGAAAACCGTGTCGAGCTCGGCGGGCAGCAGGGCGACGATGCGCTCGGCATACGCCGTCATCGAGTCGTAGAGGAAGCGGGAGTTGGTGTTCAGCAGTTGCAGCTGCCGGTGTGCCGCCGCCGTAATCCTCGGGTGCGAGTGCCCGACGCTGGCCACGTTGTTGACGACATCGAGGTAGGGACGGCCGTAGGCGTCGTAGAGGTACTGGCGCCAACCACGCACAATCGGAATGGGGTGCTCGTAGTAGAGTTTCTGCGCGCCGGCGAGCACGTGGCGGCGGCGTCCCGTCTCGGTTTCTGGCTTGGGTGGCGCCGGGGCGGCGGCATCGACGCCTAACAGCAGTGATGGATCCGGGCACAGTGCCAGCCATGCCTGGAGTTGATGCTCGAGCGGGACAGCCAGGCCCGGTTGATCCTTTGCGGTGCACAGTTGAACGTGTACGTGCGCCGGTTTGTCGTCGGCTGGTGCGGCGATCGCTCCGAGTTGGTCGCCGGACGCGAGTTCTTGGCCGGCGGCGACCGTGGGGCTGATGCCGGCCAGGCGCAGGTAGATGCTCTCGGCTTGGAGCTCAAGCGCCAGGACCATTTCACGTTCGTTGAGCGCCTCGACTCTGGCTTTGAGGGGCGCTTTGATCGTCGTGCCGTGCAGTGCGAAGACGTCTACCCCGAGATGGAGCGTGGCCGGGGGCTGGGGCGCCGGCCTTTCGGAAGTCCTTGCGCGGATCTCTCCCCACCGGCCGACGGCGATGTGGTCTTGGTCGAGTCCGAGGGTGCGGATGCTGGTCATGCCGCCGGCGACCGGGTGGAGCTGCTGTGGCGAGACCCCACCGAGGAGTTGCGTCGGCTGCAGCGCCGCGATCTGGTGGGCGATCGACGCTTTGCGCGGGAGCGGGTCGCGGTCGAACACGGAACGGATCGCGGCGGCCGCCAGGCCTTCGGGCAGTACGAGCAGCCCGCGGAGCGCCGCCCAATCGAGCGCGTGCATGGTCTCCAGGTATGGCGTCGGCGCGCTCTGCAGGTGCCTTGCGCTTAGCGCCGCGCAGGCTGCCGCGCGCGCGAGGATGAGCGGCCACAGCACATCGATCTCGTGTTCCTCGAGGTTCTGGACCTGGCGGTATCCCGTGAGTACCGCGAGCATCGGTGCGAGGGGATCTGAGGGTTCGATCGCAGCGACCGCCTCGCAGGTTACCGCCACCTCACACGCCCGCCAGCTCCAGGTGACGTCTCCAAAATCGATCAAGCCGGTGGGAATGACCGCGCCCTCCTCGTCGGTGCGACAGATCACGTTGAAATCAGTGATGTCGCCGTGGATCGTCTGGGACGGGAGCGCGTCGGAGCGAGCTTGCGGAAGCTCGGCGAGCGGTTCCAGCGCCTGAGTCAGCTCTTTGCGCTCGTCCTGGCTCACGTGCTCGACGAGGTCGTCTACGACCTGAGGCGCGTGCCGCGGGTCCCACTTCGAGCGGCCGGGATTCTTTGAGGGCTCGAGCTGGGCGAGCGCTGTGCTTGCGCGCGCCGCGAGCCGTCCGAGTTCGACCAGCGCGACGCGATCGAGATGCGCGATGTCGCTTAGCGGCCGGCCGGAGACCCACCTCATGACGCGTGCGATTGCGCCATCGATGTCCACCGTGTCGACCGGAGACCCGCCGGTGGTCGGCACCGGCTGAGGCACGTCGTACGGAAAGGTGGACGATGCGAGGCAACGCATCGCGGCGTGTTCGAGCTCGAGGTTCGGGGTCCTGTCCCGGTCGACCAGCTTGAGGGCTAAGCGCTCCTTCTTGCAGTCGACGACAAAGATGCGGTCTTCGAAGCTGCCGAGCTCGCTGACCTCGCCCGCAATGCTCCAGTCGCGGGCAAGGTGGTCAGCGAGCAGGCGCTGGTCGAGATGCCCCTCGCTCGCTTCCCGGATCCGCCCCAGCCCGTCGCGACTCATGTCGGCAAAGTGCTCCACTGTTGAGCACATATATAGAAACCGTCTGGACCCGTCAAGCGATCAGGGCTGAGTTTTCGCATTCTCGTCCGCTCAGTCCGAGTTACGACCCAGGTCGAGCGCCGAGATCTCGATCACCCCGTCCAGCTTCTCGAGGCCGATCGTCAGCTCCTCCGCGGACGGTCGTCCCTGGACCTCCAGCGTGACCGCGACGGCCGCTGCGCCGCTAACAGGCTGATCCAGCTGGTGCGTGTCGACGGTCAGGATGGAGAAGCCAAGCGCGGTGCTCTCAGCCAGGACCCTCCGCAGGATCCCGCGTCCGTCCTCGTAAACCACCCGGATTGCGAAGCTCAGATAGCGGGAGGCCGGGAGGCGCGCGGCGAGCTTCGGGTAGATGAACACGATCACCATGTGGCCGGCGGTGACGACTAGCGCGACTTCGGCTAACCCCGCTCCGCAAGCCATGCCAATCGCGGCCGTGACCCACACGATCGCCGCCGTGGTCAGGCCGCGCACGGCGTCGCGGCGCACGAAGATGAGCCCGCCGCCGATGAAGCCGATCCCGCTCACGACCTGCGCCGCGACGCGGCTCGGATCGAACGATACCTGGCTGACGCCCATCACGTCCGCGAAGCCGTATGCCGAGACGATCATCAAGAGTGACGAACTGACCGCGACGAGCGCGTGCGTTCTGAGTCCCGCGGCGCGTTCGAGCCGCTCGCGCTCCA
>QHBU01000022.1 GCA_003244045.1 Candidatus Aeolococcus gillhamiae | reverse complement strand
TTTCAAGAAGACAGTGCACTAGGCGACAGCCTTGCGGGCGGTGATGCGGTCGATCTCCTCGCCGTCCGCGGTGGTCGGGACCCATCGACCGGCGCGCGCGTTGGCGGCTACCTGCTGGGGCGTCGTGGCGCCGGCGATGACAGAGACCACATGCGGCTGTGCCGCCAGCCCGCCGATGGCCACGTCGAGCAGGGTGATGCCGCGCTCGCGTGCGAACCGATCGAGCGCTTCCACGATGTCGAAGTTGGCGTCGGTCATGAGCTTCTGGCCACGGCCGGCATCATTGCCCAGCCGGCTGCCGGCGGGGGGTGCCGTGCCGCGCGCGTACTTCCCAGTGAGCAGCCCGCTGGCCAGCGGGAAGTACGGCAGGATGCCCATCCCGTGACGCGCGCAGGCAGGCGTCACCGAGTCCTCCACCTCGCGACGTTCTAGCAGGCTGTAGTGGTTCTGGGCTGTGACGTAATGCGCCCAGCCGTGCTCGGTGGCGATGGCGTCCGCTTCGTCGATCTGCTCCCCGTTGTAGTTCGAACAGCCGATGGCGCGCACCTTCCCCGCGGTGACGAGATCGCTGAGCGCGCCCAGCGTCTCCTCCTGGCCGACCGAGTCGTCGAAGAAGTGATGCTGGTACAGATCGATGTGATCGGTGGCGAGCCTGCGGAGACTGTCCTCGACCGCTTCCATGGCCCAGCGGCGAGAACCGCCGGTGCGCTGCGGCCCCATCGGGCCGCCGAACTTGGTGGCGATGACAGCCTGGTGGCGCTGGCCGCGCAGGGCGCGCCCGATGATCTGCTCGCTGCGTCCGTCGCTGTAGATGTCGGCGGTGTCGAAGAACGCGACGCCCTCGTCGAGAGCCGCCTGGATGACACGCTCGCTGCGTGCGGCGTCGATCCGGCCGCCGAAGTTGTTGCAGCCGACCCCCACCACGGGAACCTCGATGCCGGACCGTCCCAGTGTGCGCCGCAGCAGTTCGCCCATCGATCTCTCCTCTGTCTGTCTCTGTGCGCCCATCGAACCATGTGGGGCCGTTTCGCAGCGGTGTCGGCATGGTCGATGACCCGCTGTTACCCTCGCGCCATGCCCGACACAGCGGCCCCGGAGGAGCCCGCCGGGAGCGCGCTCCGCCCGGTGGTGGTGGAACGCCCGGTCCTGGCGGTGCGCACGCTGGTCGTGGCGGCCCTCATCGTCATCGCCATCCTTGGCCTGCTCACAGTGCTGCGCCAGGTCCTCGACCTTCTGCTCATCCTCCTGGTTGCGATCGTCTTCGCTGAGGGGATGCGCCCAATCGTCGGCCGGCTGGAGGACCGCCGCCTGCCGCGGCCGGCGGCGATCGCCGTCGTGTACCTCGGTTTCATCGCCGTGCTGGCGCTGCTGATCACGCTCCTGGTGCAGCCCATCGTCGACGAGGCGACCAGCCTGGCTCGCCACCTGCCCAGCTACCAGGCGAGCATCCAGTCAACCGTGGCCTCGTGGCAGCATGCTCTCAACCTCGGCGGCAGTGGCAGCCCCAACATCGGCAACACGCTTGCGGGCAGCCTGGACACCGCCAAGAACGTGCTGCTCACCATCGGCGGCTACATCGTCGGCGTGATCGTCAACCTCATCCTGGTCCTCGTCATCGGCTTCCTCTGGCTGATCACCTCGGACCGTCTCAAACGCTTTGTGGTCGACCTGCTGCCGCTGCGCCACCAGGCGCTGGCCGGCGACGTCTTCGGGGAGATGGGGCAAAGAATGGGGGGCTTCCTGCGCGCCACCGCCATCAACATGGTGGTCGTCGGTGTGCTGACCGGGGTGGCCTGCACGGCGCTCGGCCTGCCCAGCCCGGTGCTGCTCGGCATCTTCGCGGGGCTGACCGCGGCCATCCCGCTGGTCGGGCCCTTCCTCGGCATCGTCCCCCCCTTCCTGCTCGGCCTCACGCTGGGCGCGGGGCACGCGGTGCTGGTCTTGGTGGTCCTGCTCATCGTGCAGTTGATCGACGCCAACTTCGTCGTACCCCAGGTGATGAACCGGGTGGTGTCGCTCCCCGCCCTGGCCGTGGTCGTCTCGCTGCTCATCGGCGGTGCGCTGCAGGGCCTGATCGGGGCGCTGCTTGCCGTCCCCGTGGCCTCCGCGCTGCAGGTGGTGTTCCTCCGGGTGGTGGTTCCCTACATCCACACCACTCAGGGCCGCAACGACCAGGCCTACGCCCGCGCGTACACCCCCCTCTCCGCCGAACATCGTGCCGGCCCAACCGAGGGAGGCCGCCGACTCAATCCACGGTGAAAGCGAAGGGGGAACTGCGTTCCCCCCTCGGGCACCCCCCAGCTCAGCGGTGTCAGCTCCGGCGACGTGAAGTCGCCTGCGCTGACGGTTCTGACGGGGCTGTTCTCATAACGGTATGTTGCCGTGTTTGCGTGGGGGCAGCGTGACCTGCTTGTCCATGGTCATGTGCAGTGCCTTGATCAGCGCCGCGCGCGTCTGCTTGGGCTCGATGACGTCGTCGATGTAGCCGCGCTCGGCAGCGTAGTACGGGTTGGCGAACTGCTCGCGGTACTCACTGATCAGCTCCGCGGTGCGCGCCGCCGGATCGTCGGCGGCGGCGATCTCGCGCTTGAAGATGATGTTGACCGCGCCCTGGGGACCCATCACCGCAATCTCGGCGGTGGGCCACGCGACGTTGTAATCGGCGCGGATGTGCTTGCTGCACATGACGTCGTACGCGCCGCCGTACGCCTTGCGGGTGATCACGGTGAGCTTGGGGACCGTCGCCTCGCAATACGCGTAGAGCAGCTTGGCACCGTGGCGGATGATCCCCCCGTACTCCTGGTCGGTGCCGGGAAGGAAACCGGGCACGTCGACGAACGTCACCAGCGGCACGTTGAAAGCATCACAGAAGCGCACGAACCTGGCCGCCTTGATGGACGCCTCGATGTCGAGCGCGCCGGCGAGCACGCGCGGCTGGTTGCCGACCACGCCGACGGAGTGGCCGTCGAGCCTGCCGAAGCCGCAGATGATGTTCTGGGCGTGGTGCGGCATGACCTCGAGGAACTCGCCGTCGTCCACCACCCGGGTGACGACAGCACGCATGTCGTAGGGCTGGTTGGGATTGTCGGGAACCATCGACTGGAGCTCCGCGTCGGCACGCATCGGGTCATCGAGCGTGGGCCGGTACGGTGGCTGCTCGTGGTTGTTGGCCGGGAGGTAGCCGAGCAGCGCGCGCATCTGGGCGAACGCCTCGTCCTCGGTGTCGGCGTTGAAGTGGGCAACGCCGCTGCGCTGGTTGTGCACGTCCGAGCCACCCAGGTCCTCGAAGCTGACCCGCTCGCCGGTGGTCACCTTGATGACGTCGGGACCGGTGATGAACATGTACCCGACCTTGCGCACCATGAAGATGAAGTCGGTCATCGCCGGCGAGTACACCGCGCCGCCCGTGCACGGCCCGACGATCAGGGAGAGCTGGGGAATGACCCCGCTGGCCTCGACGTTGCGGTAGAAGATCTCCGCGTAGCCGGCGAGCGAGACGACACCCTCCTGGATGCGCGCGCCACCGGAGTCGTTGATGCCGACGCATGGCGAGCCTGTCCGCACCGCCAGGTCCATGATCTTGGTGACCTTCTCGGCGAAGACCTCGCCGAGTGAGCCGCCGAACACCGATGCGTCGTGGCTGAACACGAACACCTGGCGGCCGTCCACGGTGCCCCAGCCCGTGACCACCCCATCGCCGCGCACCCTGCGCTCCTCCATGCCGAAGTTGCTGTTGCGATGCACCGCGAAGACGTCCATCTCTGTGAACGAGCTGGGGTCGAGGAAGCGCTCCACACGCTCGCGAGCGGTCAGCTTCCCCTTGGGATGCTGAGTTCGCTCCGCCGCGCCCTCGCGATGGACGGCGTCATAGCGGCGTTTGCGCAGGAGGTTGATCGACCGCTCGGTCGCCGATCCGGGCGTGCCCGTGGTGCCGTTCGATGAAACCTTGGCGCCGTCCGGCGTTTCCTCGGCGTCGCCCGCGCCCTCAGGCGGCACACCTTTGCGGATCGTCCTCGGCATGCGCGCAGGATAGTCGCGGTGGCCGGACCGCGGGGTACGATGCCTGCGGTGGATGCCCTGCTGAACGCGCGGCGCGAGATGCGCTGCATCTTCACCCGCTCGGATCCGGAGATCCAGAAAGCCCGGTGGATGACCGCGCTCTCGCTCGGGCTGGCCAACATCGCCGGCGCGGCGATCACCTTCGCCATCGGCGTGCTGGCGTTCCCGAGCGGGGCGGTGACCAACCGAGGGCTCGCCATCCTGGGCTTCTCGACCGCGGGGTACCTGGCGCTGACGCTGGTGCTCGGCTCGGTCGTGGCGCTGCGCATCGCCGCCACCGCAGAGGAGGTGCTCACCTCGCAGGAGCCGGTGCCGCCGGCCAAGCTGCAGGAGGTGCTGCGCAACCAGTGGCGGCACACGCAGTACTGCGCGATCTACTGGGTGGGCGCGGCCGCCATGGTGGGATTCCTCCTCGCGGTCGTGCTCCAGGCTGAGCCCATCCTCGTCTTCCGCGGCGTGCTCACCGTGCTGCTCGGTGGCCTGACCACCTGTGCGATCGCGTTCCTGCTCCTCGAGCGCGGCATGCGGCCGGTGGTGACCAGGTTGCGTGAGGTGCTGCCGGAGATCACTGCGTGCGCGCCGAGCGTTCGCGCCCGCCTCCTGCTGGCGTGGGGGCTGGGCTCGGGCATACCGCTGCTGGGCATCGCGTTGACTCTCGTCGAGCAGCAGGGCGCGGACCACGGCCGGCTGTTCATCCTGCTCGGCCTGCTCACGGGCGCGGGCATCCTGGTGGGCGCGTACACCAGTGTGCTCGCCGCAGGCTCGGTGGCGGACCCTCTCCGGGCGCTGCACCGCACCATGGAGCGCGTCGCCGACGGCGATCTCTCGGCGACGGTCCCGATCCAGGACAGCGGTGAGATCGGCGACCTGCAGCTGCGCTTCAACAGGATGACCGCCGGGCTGCGCGAGCGCGAGCAGCTGCGTGAGCTGTTCGGCCGCCACGTCGGCACGGACGTGGCGCGCTACGCGGTGGACAACACCAACTTGGGTGGCGAGCAGCGCGACGTCTCGGTGCTGTTCATCGACCTGCGCAGCTCGACTGCGCTGGCTGAGACCCTGCCACCGGTTCGCCTGGTGGCAATGCTCAACGACTTCTTCACCACCGTCGTCGCCGCCGTCGAGTCAGAGGGTGGCTGGGTCAACAAGTTCGAGGGAGACGCGGCCCTCTGCATCTTCGGAGCCCCGGTGCCTCAAGAAGACCACGCCGTGCACGCGCTGCGCGCCGCGCGCAGGCTCAGCAACGACCTCGACGAACTGCGACGCCGCCATCCCGACCTCGACGCCGGCATCGGGGTCGCCGGCGGCACCGTGGTCGCGGGCAACATCGGCAGCGCACAGCGGTACGAGTACACGGTCATCGGCGATCCCGTCAACGTGGCGTCACGGCTGTGCACCCTCGCAAAGCGAGCACCCGGCCGAGTGCTCGTTGACAGCGCCAGCGTCGACGCCGTCGGCGCCGAAGAGCAGGCCAAGTGGGAATCGCGAGGCGACGTAGAGCTGCGAGGCCGCGAGCGCCCGGCGAGCGTCTACGCCCCCGTCGACACCTCTCGGACTCCTACAGCGGTCTCCTGATCGGGGCGGGACGGCATCGCGGAGGGAGCATTGCGAGCAGCGAGGAGATCCACTCGGC
>QHBU01000021.1 GCA_003244045.1 Candidatus Aeolococcus gillhamiae | reverse complement strand
GGGACAACTTCCTCGCCGCCAAGAAGGTGGCCATGGCGCTGCACACCCTCATCACCGTCCAGTACCCCCGCGACTACCTGGGGCTCGTGGGCTTCGGGGAGCTCGCCCGTGAGCTCCGCGCCGAGCAGCTCCCGGAGGTCTCGTGGGACTTCACCTACGGCACCAACATGCAGCACGCGTTGGTGATAGCCCGCCGGCTCCTGGCCCGCCAGGGTGGGACCAAGCAGGTCATCATGATCACCGACGGCGAGCCGACCGCACACCTTTTGGCCAGCGGCGAGCCCTACTTCAGCTACCCGCCCTCGCCCGAGACCGTGCGTGTCACCCTCGAGGAGGTCGTGCGCTGCACCAAAGAGGGGATAGTGATCAACACCTTCATGCTGGACGCGACCGGCTACCTGCGCCACTTCGTGGAGAAGTTGACCGAGCTCAACCGAGGACGGGCTTTCTTCACCACCCCTGAAACGCTCGGTGACTACGTGCTCGTGGACTTCTTGGACCAGAAGCGCTCCGCCCGGGGCGGGCGAGGGCGGCGCTCCGCCTGAGCGCACCCCGGAATTGTGCCAAGGTCTCGGCATGCGCGTGATCGTGGTCGGCTGCGGCAGGGTCGGTTCCGAGCTGGGCATCCGCCTCGTCCGTGAGGGACAGCAAGTGGTGGTCGTCGACAAGAACGCGGCGGCGTTCCGCAAACGCCTCCCCGAGGGATGGGGCGGGGCGACCGTCGTCGGGTTCGGGTTCGACCAGGACGTGCTCGAGGAGGCCGGTGTGCGCGACGCCGGCGCCTTGGCAGCGGTGACCAGCGGCGACAACACCAACATCCTCACCGCGCGGATCGCCCGCGAGACCTTTGAGATTCCCCGGGTCGTGGCCCGCATCTACGATCCCCGTCGCGCGGCGATCTACCAGCGCCTCGGCATACCGACTGTCGCCACGGTCAGCTGGACCGTCGACCAGGTGGTCCGAAGAATCCTGCCCGACGAGGCGGTCACGGCTTGGACCGACTCCACGGGGGAAGTCAGCATCGTCGAGCACGTCCTTCCCGACGCCTTCGCCGGGCGCAGCCTGCAGGACCTCTCCGCCGGCGACCGCTATCGGCCGGTGCTGCTCACCCGGGGCGGCCAGGCCCGCCTCGCCGGTCCCGACACGGTTGCCCAGCAGGGCGACCTGCTGCTGTTCGCGGTGCGCGTGACGTCGATAGACGAGCTCGCCGAGCGCCTCCAGGCGGGTAATGCGACCGCCCCGGCGGGGCTGGGCCGATGAAGGTCGTCATCGCCGGCGCCGGCGTTGTGGGTACCTCGGTGGGCGCCGACCTGTGCGCCAACGGCCACGACGTGAAGATCATCGAGTCTGACCAGGCCCTCGTCGACAAGGCCCGCAAGGAGCTCCCCTGCGGCTGGCACGTCGGCGACGCCTGCGAGGTCAGCACGCTGCAAGCTGTGGGAATGGACGACGTCGACGTCGTGGTGGCCGCCACGGGCGACGACGAGGACAACCTGGTCGT
>QHBU01000020.1 GCA_003244045.1 Candidatus Aeolococcus gillhamiae | reverse complement strand
GCTGGATCTGGTTCGTGCCTTCGTAGATCTGCGTGATCTTGGCATCTCGCAGCATCCGCTCGACGGGGTACTCCTTGACGTAGCCGTAGCCGCCCAGCACCTGGACGGCGTCCACGGTCACCCGCATGGCGACGTCGCCGGCCATCAGCTTGGCCATGGACCCCTCGCCGCGCGCGAAGGGGATGCCGTTCTGGGCCATCCATGCGGCACGCAGTGTGAGCAACCAGGCGGCGTCGATCTCGGTGGCCATGTCGGCGAGCTTGAAGGCGATCGCCTCGTGGCGCGCGATCGGCTTGCCGAAGGCGTGGCGCTCGAGCGAGTAGTCACGAGCGAACTCGTAGGCGGCGCGGGCGATGCCCACGGCGCCGGCGGCCACTAGCGGGCGGGTTGCCTCCAGCATGAGAAGCGCGCCGATAGCGCCCGGACCGGTGGCGTTGCCCTCCTTGTCAAAGCCGAGCCGCGCCTCCTCGGGGACGAAACAGTCCTCGAAGATGACCTGGGCGGTGTGCGAGGCGCGCACCCCGAGCTTCGACTCCTTGCGCCCCTGGCGCATCCCCGGGGTGTCCTTCTCGATGACGAACCCGGCGATGGCGGCGGCGCCGGCCGACTTGTCGGTGGTGACGAACGCCACCATGATGTCGGCGATCCCGCCGTTGGTACAGAACTGCTTGGTGCCGTTGAGCAGGAAGCCTCCGTCGACCTTGGTCGCGGTCGTCTCCAGTGCCATCGAGTCGGAGCCGCTGTTCGGCTCGGTGAGCCCCATTGCTCCGATGCGCAGCTCCTTGGGATCACAGAACTGGCTGATGTACTTCTGCTTCTGCTCCTCGGTGCCCATCGCCAGGATCGCCGCACCGCACAGGCCGGTGGCGTTGATGGAGACACCGATACCGGCGTCGCCCCAGGCCAGTTGCTCGGTCAGGATCAGCGAACTCATCAGGTCGATCCCACCGCCGCCGTACTGCTCCGGGAATCCGCTGGCGGCGTCAAGCCCGAGGTCGTGCGCCTTGTGCATCACTGCCCAGGGCGTCTCCTCCTTCTCGTCGTACTCGGCGGCAACCGGGCGCATCTCGTTGACCGCGAACTCGTAGGCGAGCTTGCGGATCTCCTCCTGTTCCTGGGTGAAACTGAAGTCGAACCCCATCGTCTTAACCCCTCTCGCGTGGAAGCCGGACGGTCGCCCGGCCATTGGTGAGTACGCGTTCGCCGCTGCTCGAGACTGCCTCGACGTCCAGGGTGGCGGTCCCCTCTGCGTCATCGATCTGCACCACACGCCCCGTGCACGTGACGGTCTCGCCGGGGAGCAGTGGCTTGGAGAACCGGCAGGCGACGGAGGCCACCTGCTCGTACCCGCCGGCCCAGCGCGCCACCGCCTCGGTCAGGATGGCCATGTCGAGCAGCCCGTGCGCGATGGTCCCCGGGAGGCCGACGGAGCGGGCGAAGTCCGGGTCGACGTGGATGGGGTTGTGGTCCCCGGAGGCGTCTGCGTACGCGCTGATCTGGTCCTGCGTGACCGTGCGGCTGAGCGGAGCCATCTCATCGCCCACGGCGACCGAGCTCAGCATGGCTGTGCCGGCGTCACTCATCGAATGATCATCAGGGAGCGGCCCCGACACACCGTCTCGCCATCCTGCCTGCGCGCCTCGTGCTCGATGCCGAGAAAGGTCATGCCTCGTTTCTCCTCGACGGATGCGATGACGGCGGTGGCGTCGACCACATCGCCGGCGCGCACCGGGGTGGGCCACTCGAAGGACTGCTCGCCGTGGACGAGGCCGGCGAGGTTCACTCCGACCTCGGCGTCGCTGAAAAGCTGGTAGAGGGTGGGGAACAAGCAGTAGAAGGCGGCGTACGTCGGGGGCACGGTCCCGGGCGAGAGGACCTCGCCCGAACCCGCGATGGCCCTCGCGAAGGCGTCGGCTGCGCCCGCGTCCACGAGCTGGCCACCGGCCTCATAGCGGCGGCCAACGTGGCTCTGATCAGGCATGCGGAGCCTCCTCGAAGCTGTCGTCGAGTGTCACGTCGTGACCATGCATCGTGGCGGTCAACGCGTCAAGCCAACCCGAAATTGACATCGGCGTCAACATTTCTTGGTCACTATAGCACCGAGGGATGCCGCCGTCCCGCATGGCCAGGATTCCCTGTCCCGCGGCGTCAGCGGGCCAGCGATTCGGCCCAGCCGGGCTCCGCGGTGATCGCCCCAACGTCGGCTCCGGCCCAGTTGCGCACCGGCGGTTGTGCGAAGCCGGCCAGCCGGGGATCGGCCGCCTCGGCCTCGCTCAACCAGCCCAGGTGTTGGAGCGCGGCGAGGGCGACCGCGGACATGGCGAACTGGTCGCCCCCCTCGAGCTTGATGGCGAGGCCGGGACCGGCCGGGCGACGAGCTGCGACCCACACTCCGGCCGCCCCGCCTTTGACGGTGAGGCGGCTCCCCGCCACGGAGAGGATCGCGGTGTCGAACCGGCCGCGTCCGGCCACCATGTGGGGATGGGTCGCCATCGCATCCTGGCAGCGCCGGAACGCCGGTTCCGCCGCGGCGGCGCCGAACATGCGGGCGAGCGCCGCGAGCGGGAGGCCATGGGTGGGGAGACCGCAGCCGTCGATTCCCACGGGGGCGCTGTCCACGTCGACTCCGGCCAGGCCGGTCATGATCGCCCGGATCTCGGCCTGGAGGGGATGGTCGAAGTCCGTGTAGTCGGCAACGCGCCAGCCGCGTGCCACGCAGACCGCGAGCATGCCGGCGTGCTTCCCCGAACAGTTGTTGGTGATCGCCGCCGCCCGTCCGCCCGCTGCCAGAATGTCCTCCGCGGATGGGTCGTCCATGGGCAGCTGCGGCCCGCACAGGAGGGCGTCATCGTCCAGGCCTGCTCGCCCCAGGAGCCGGCGCACCACCGCCACGTGGACCGGCTCGCCGCCGTGCGAGGCGCAGGCGACGGCCACCTCCTCGTCGGTGAGCGCCAACTGGTCGCCGGAGCGCACCAGAGGCAGCGCCTGGACCGGCTTCGCGCAGCTCCGCAGCGTGGTCACGGTCTCGGGGTCGCCCGCGGCAGCGAGGATCTCGCCAGCACTGCCGACCACCGCGACATGTCCGCGGATCACCGCCTCCAGGGCTGTCCCGCGGCAGATGGTCGCGAGGTGGGCCGGGGGAGAGACGGGCACGGCCGGCAAGTGTTACAGGCCGGTCCAGCTCAGCGGACGGTCAGATGAGCCCCACCATGGCGGTCTGGCGGTGGAAGCGCACCCGGCAGCGCTGACACCTGAAGACCAGGCGGAGCCCCAGCCGGCCGATCACCCCAGCCTCACGGTCGAGGCAGTTGGGGCAGATCGCGTGCTCTTCGGCGAACTCGGTGGGTACATCCTTCAGCGGCAGCTCAACTGGCTTGTACTTCCTCATGGGTGCGCATGGTAGCACTTTATGCGACAGTGTCAATATCAGTTTTCACCCCAATCGAGGAGTGGGAGCGAGGGAACGGCCGGAACTCGCCGAGCAGCCGTCTCCGGCGCCGCTCGGTGGGCTTGTCGGGGTCGGCGTCCTGAAGACCTCGCAGTGGAGGCTGCGCGCATCGCCCATGGCGGCGCGCACGAACACTGCGGTCAAGCTGGCCGGGGGCACGGCGACGAAGGCGCCGAGGAACCCGCCGAGCTCGATGCCGGCGAAGAGGCAAGGATCGTCAGTAGCGGGTGCAGCCGGACGAATCGGGCCTGGATGCGCGGGGCCAGCAGGTACCCCTCGATGATGTGGATGGCGAGGTTGCTCTTTTGACTGTGGGCATCAGCCTTTGTTAGCCTCCGGCGCGGCCTGATCGCAGGGGGAGCGATCGACGACGTCCCGTGGGGCGATCCGACCTGGAGGGGGAGACCATCCGCGGTAACCGACATCGACTCGTCAGGCATGCGTGGGTGCTGCTCGCGGCAGGCCTCCTGCCCGTGCTGGCCCCACGTCCCTCCTCCCCTACGGCAGCGGTGCTCACGCCGCCTGCCGCCAGCGGCGACATCATCCTCAGCGCCGTCATCCAGAGCCCGGCAGTCGTCCCCCCGATCGCGGCTCGGCCCGCTCAGACCGTGGTGGTTTCGAGAGGCGAAACCGTCGAATCGCTGGCGCTGCACGATCACTCCGACGCGGCCGCGATCCGCTGGGCCAACGGGCTCGGCACCGGCGCACAGCCGGCGCCCGGGACCGCCCTGCTGATCCCCCCAAGCGCCGCCGCCCTGGTCCAGGTGCTGCCTAGCGAGCGACCGAGCCACTTCGCCAAGCGGCTGGGTCTCGATCCCCGGGTCATCCTCGATTACAACGCGCTGACCAAGGACACCCCGCGTCCCGTCGGAAGCTACCTGCAGATCCCGTTGAGCGCCGCCCCCTCGGGCGCGCTGGTGGGCCGGTACTTCGCGCGCGCCAGCGACGGGGTGCCATCCGTGCCCGAGGCGCACGCGGCGGTGGCGGACGGCTTCCCGTACGGCCAATGCACGTACTACGCGGCGTCGCGGCGCACCGTCACGTGGGCCGGCAATGCGGGCTGGTGGTTCGGCGCGGCCAACGGCATCCGTCCCGAGGGACACGTCGCCGTCGCCGGCGCCATCGTCGTCTTTCACACCGGCTGGTTCGGCCACGTTGGGTATGTGGAGAGCGTCAACCCCGACGGCAGCTTCGTCGTCTCCGAGATGAACTACTACGGGGACGGCGGAGGCTGGGGACGCGTGGACCACCGCACCATCGCGCGCACCGATTTCTGGAGCGTCACCGGGTTCATCTACTAGCCGGGAAGCGGCGCTTTCGGGAACAAGGCGCAAGGGTGTCCTGCTGGGCTTCGTGGCCGTTTGCGTCGCTGCGAACTCGCCACTGGCGAGTTCTTCGCTCCTTCGGCCCCTGCAGATTCAGCTGGACACCCTTGCGCCTTGTTCCCAAAGGTCCCTTTGCGGTTCAGTCCATCCCGGTTGACGGACCAAAACCCGGACCGGCGGCGATGGGCGTTGGTTGCCACTGTTCGCGTATCGACGGACGGTTTTTCTCTTGGCTTGGACGTACCAGCCCGCAGTGCCTCCGGTTGCGGCTTTGGCCGGGTCGCGGGTTGGGTAGCGCGGGACGGCAACACCGTCACGCGCCGCCCCGCCCTCAATTACCCGGAGAAGCGGTAGCCGATCCCGGGCACGGAGTGGATGTACGTCGGCTTCTCTGCGTCCGGTTCGATCTTGCGGCGCAACCGATAGACGTGGGCGTCGACGGTGCGGGTTTCGATCTCCACCTCGTAGCCCCACACGCGGCGGAGCAGCTCGCCGCGGCTCATCACCTGGCCGGGTCGCGAGGCGAGCAGCGCGAGAAGGTTGAACTCGGTAAGGGTGAGCATCACCTCTTCGCCGTCGCGGAACGCCTGGCGGCGGCCGAGGTCGATGGTCAGGCCGGGGAACTCGAAGCGGTCGCGCGGTTGCTCCTGCGAGGAGATCTCGCTGCGACGGAGGTGGGCACCGATGCGCGCCATCAGCTCGCGCACCTCGAAGGGCTTGGTCACGTAGTCGTCGGCGCCCAACTCGAGGCCGACCACAACGTCGATGGTGTCGGCCTTGGCGGTGAGCATGATGATTGGCACCCGCGCGCCCTCGGAGCGCAGCCGTCGACAGACGTCCAGCCCGCTCATTCCCGGCAGGTTGATGTCGAGGATGATCAGGTCGGGGTTCTGCTCGCGCGCGGCGGCCAACCCGTCGACGCCGTTTGCCGCCTCGAGAAGGGTGTGGTTCTGCGCGCTGCACGCGAGCCGGACCACCTCGCGGCTGGGGGCGTCGTCCTCGACGATGAGGATGGTCTTTCCGGCTCCGGTCATGAGGCTTCGGTCTCCAGGTACGTGGCGATCCTCTGCACGAAGTTCGCCACCTCGATTGGCTTAGAGATGTAACCCGAGCAACCGGCGGCGAGTGCCTCCTGCTCGTTTCCCTTCATGGCATTGGCGGTGAGCGCGACAACTGGGACTGACGAGGTCTTGGGGTCGGACTTGAGCATGCGGGTTACGGTCAGGCCATCGATGCCCGGCAGCTCGATGTCCATCAGCACGAGATCGTAGGTGGAACTCCGGGCCTTGTGCAGACCCTCGTTGCCGTCGACGGCGATGTCCACCTCGAAGCCGTTGCCGGTGAGCACCATTGTGGCCAGCTCGCGGTTGCTGCGGTTGTCCTCGACCAGGAGGATTCGGTTGTGGTGGCTGCCGTTGGGGGCCTGCAGCCCGCCGAGCGGGATGCGGAACATGAACACCGATCCCGACCCGGGCTCGCTCTCGAGCTCCATCCTGCCTCCGTGCAGCTCGACGATGCGCCGCGTCAGCGACAGGCCGAGCCCGGTGCCCTCGACCTGGCGCGTGGTGGCGCTGTCGACCTGGTAGAACTCATTGAAGATCCGCTCATGGTGCTCGCGCGGGATGCCGACACCGGTGTCCCCCACCTCGAGGCAGAGCGTGTCCTCCCCCTCCGCTCGAGCCTTGACCCACACCCGCCCACCCTGGGCGGTGAACTTGATGGCATTGCTGAGCAGGTTGTAGAGCACCTGCTTGAACTTGCTCTTGTCGGCGCGCACCAGGAGGTCCTCGGGGACGACGTCGATGGAGAGATCGATATCGCGACGCTCGCTCAGCGAGCGAATCACGTTGTGAACTTCGCGGACGGCGTTGTTGACGAAAAAGTCGTCGTAGCTCAGCTCCATCCGACCGGCCTCGATCTTGCTGAGATCGAGCACGTCGTTGACCAGCTCGAGAAGATGCTTGCCGGAGGTGTGGATATTTTCCAGGCACTCGTGGCGCTGCTCCTCTTCGAGCGCCACGAGGTTGTCCTTGAGGATCTCGCTGAACCCGAGGATGGCGTTCAGCGGAGTGCGCAGCTCGTGGCTCATGTTGGCCAGGAACTCGCTCTTCAGTCGCGAGATCTCGTTGATCTGCGCGTAGCTGCGCTCCAACTCGCGCTTCTGCTCGGCGATCTGGGCGAGCTGCACGGTCTGGCGCGCGTGCAGGCGGGCGTTGTCGATGGAGATAGCCGCCTGGTTGGCGATGACCTGCATGAGGGCCTGCTCGACCGTGGTGAACGGCCTCACCTCGCGCCGCGCCATGGTGAGCGCGCCGACCAGCCGCTGCGGCGACTGCAGTGGCATGACCAGGCAGCTGCGCGGCGCGTGCGCCATGGGCAGGTTCTTGAAGCGACTGTCCTTGGTGGCGTCGGCCACGGACACCACCTTGCGGCGCTGTGATGCCCATCCCACGATCCCCTCGCCGAGCTCGAACGTGGCCACCTGGGCGACCGACTCGGTGAACGGGAAAGTGGCGATGGCGCTCAGGCTCTTGCCGTCGTCGTCGAGCAGGAAGACGGTGGCGGCGTCGCAGGCCACCAGGTCGGAGGCGGCCTTCAACATGAAGTCGATGGTCTCTTTCAGCTCCAGGCTGGAGGTGAAGAGATTGCCGACCTGCCCAAGCAGGTCGACAATGACCTTGTCGTCCATGGCCGGCCGAGTATAAGGGCGGCTGCGCCTCAGCAGACCACTTTCGCGCATTTCGGCAGTCACCAACAATGCGCTGTTCCCCCTGTTCATCCGCCTGCGCAGGCGACTTCACGTCGCCGGAGCTGACACCGCTCAGCTGGGCGGTGCCCGAGGGGGGAACGCAGTTCCCCTTCGCCCTACTTGCGGGCTTTGATCTCTTCGATGACCTGGGGCAGGATCTTGAGCGCGTCGCCCACCACCCCGAGGTCGGCAAGCTTGAAGATCGGGGCATCGCCGTCGCGGTTGATGGCGATGATCGTCTTGGCGCTCTTCATCCCCACCGTGTGCTGCATCGCGCCGCTGATGCCGACGGCGATGTAGACGGTGGGCTTGACCGTCTTGCCGGTCTGGCCAACCTGCATCGAGTACGGCACCCAACCGGCGTCGACCACCGCGCGGCTGGCTCCGACGGCACCACCGATCAGCGCGGCGAGCTGCTCGAGCAATTCGAAGTTCTTGATTTCGCCGAGACCGCGTCCGCCGCTGATGACGACCGGCGCCTCCTCGAGCTTGGGTCCGGACGCCGCCTCCTCGCGGCGCTCGACGACCTTGACAGCGCGATGCTGTTCGGCGATGTCTGTGGCGATGGGCGTGACCGTGGCGGGACTCCCGCCACCGCTCTCGGCGGCGAACGACTTCGGCCTGATCAACGCCAGGGCGGGCTTCTTGCCCTCGAAGGCGGTGGTCACGTCCTGGGTGGCGCCGAAGATCGAGGACTGCACCGACACCTCGCCGTCGGCGGAGACATCGAGCCCGTTCGCGATCACGGGTACGTCCAGCTTGGCCGCCAGCCTCCCGGCGACGTCGCGACCGAGGTAGGTCGACGCGATCAGAATGAGATCGGGCTTCTGGTCGGCGGCCAGCGCAGCGATCGCATCAGCAGTGGGGCCGCCGGGAAGCAGCTCGCCATACGCCGCATCCGTGCCGGCGTGAAGCGTGGTCGCCCCGTATTCGCCGAGCACCGCGGCGGTCTCCTCGGCCTGCGAAGAGAGCGCCACCGCCTCGACCGTGCCGCCCAGGGAGCGGGCCTTGGTCAGCAGCTCCAGGACTGCGGCGACGGGCTTACCGTCGACGATCTCAGCGAAGACCCATGTCGTGGCAACCGCCATCAGATCACCTTCCTCTCGGCGAGGAAGTCGACGATCCGCTTGGCCGCCTCGCCGTCGTCCTGGATGATCTCTCCGGCCGCGCGCTGCGCGGCGGCGCTGACGTTGGTGACCTTCTGGCCTGCGGAGGCGCCGCCCAGCCCGTCGAGGCCGAGGTCTGCGACTGTCGGGCGGTCCAGCGGCTTCTGCTTGGCGCCCATGATCCCCTTGAGGGAGGGATAGCGCGGTTCGTTGACGCCGGCGGTGACGCTGATGACCACCGGCAGCTTGGCCTCGACGACCTCGATGCCGGTCTCCGTCTGGCGCTCGACCCGCAGCGTGTCGCCCTCGTACACCACCGACTTGGCGAACGTCACCGCGGGGATGTCGAGCAGCCCGGCCAGCATCTGCGGGACCACCCCGGTGTAGCCGTCCGTCGATTCGGTGGCGGTGATGACGACGTCGAACTCTTGCTTGCGGATCGCCGCGGCGAGGACCTTGGCGGTGGTCATGGCGTCGGATCCGGCCAGGGCGTCGTCGGTGATGAGCACTCCCTTGGCGGCACCCATGGCCAGCGCCTTGCGGACGGCGTCGACGCCGCGGTCGGGCCCCATGCTGACCACGGTCACCTCGCCACCGTGCTTCTCCGCCAACTGCAGGCCAGCCTCGACACCGAACTCGTCGCCGGGGTCGAGGACCAGCTCCCCATCGCGCTTGAGCGTATGGGTCCCTGGATCGAGCTGACCGGGCGAGTTCGGATCCGGCACCTGCTTGACGCAGACGACGACGTTCATTCGTGCTCCTGCAATCGCGGGGCGGTGGCCGCCGGTGACTCTACCCGACCGTTTCCACGGCCGGCGGGTCGGCGCACGGCGCGCCACGGTGTGGTGACTTCTCAGGGATGTTTCAGGGCCGGCGGGCCGGACGGGGCCGAGAATGTGCCCAGGTCATCCGCCCCACGAGAGAAGCGAACCATGTTGAGACGAGTCCGCACCGCCGCCCACAGGGTCGGCCGCCATGCATTCCCTGCCGCCGCCGCGACCGTGATCGTCCTCGGCGCGGCCGGGGGAGGCATCGGCTACGCCGTGGCCAGCCGGCACAGCACCGCCGCACCGGTGTCGTCGACCTCCGCCTCCACCGGCGCCACTACGCCGGTGGGAAGCGCCACGCCGAAGCACGCGACGCCGGCAATGCGCGGCGCCCAAGTCATCGAGCGCGTCCTCAGCCTGCTCGCCGCCCAGACCGGGCAAAGCGTCGCCTGGGTGCGCAGCCAGCTCGAGGCAGGCAAGTCCGTCAACGACATCGCCGGCGCCAAGGCCCCGGCCATCGAGAGCGCGATCCTCGCGCAGATCAACAAGCTGGCCGCTCGCGCGGTGAGCGCGGGCAGGATCACTGCCGCGCAGGAGACAGCCGGATTGGCCATGGCGAAGACGAAGGTCGAGGCGCTGATGGCCGAGCCAGGGACCCAGCTGCTCAAGGACGCGCAGAAGTTCCTGCAGTTCCTGCAGACACATGGCGCCGCTCGCCACGCGGCGGTCACCCCGACGCCAACGCCGGCGGCCTGAGGCCTCTCCGCGCCGGGCTCGCCGGCGGCGCCTGCTCGGTACACTGCGGCGATGCCCAAGTCCTACACGCACGCCGAGCAGGTCATCGAACCGTCCAAGAAGTACACGGCGACGATCGCCACGGATAAGGGCGACATCGTGATGTCGCTCGACCCCTCGCGCGCGCGCAACAGCGTCAACAACTTCGTGTTCCTGGTCCGTGAGGGTTTCTACGACGGTCTCACCTTCCATCGCGTCGTCGACGACTTCGTCATCCAGGCCGGATGTCCGGAGGGCTCCGGCCGTGGCGGTCCGGGCTACAGGTTCGAGGATGAGCCTGTGCAGGGCGAGTACATCGCCGGCGCGGTGGCCTGCGCCAACTCCGGTCCGAACACCAACGGGTCGCAGTTCTTCATCTGCACCGTCGACGACAGACACAAGCTCGCCAAGGCGTACAACCTCTTCGGCCAGGTGGTCAAGGGCATGGAGGTGGTCGGCGAGATCCGCCAGGGCGACGTGATGCGCACCGTGTCAGTGACCGAGGAATAACCGCGATGACTGAGCAGCTGCGCCTGTTGTCCGTGCACGCCCACGCGGACGACGAGTCAATCACCATGGGCGGGCTGCTCGCGGTCTCGCATGACCGCGGCGTGCGCACCGTCAACATCTGCTGCACCGACGGCAAGCTCGCCACGATCGTTGCCGAGGACATGCCCGAGGAGACGACGCGACCACACCTCGCGAAGATTCGCCAGCAGGAGCTGCGCGACGCCTGCGCGATCCTCGGCGTCGACGAGGTCCACTTTCTCGGCTACGGGGATTCAGGCATGTGGGGTGCGGACACCAACCAGCTCCCCGACGCGTTCTGGAAGGCGGACATCAACGAGGCGGTGGGGCGGATGGTCGAGCACATCCGGCGTCTCCGTCCCCACGTGGTGGTCACGTATGACGGGGTCGGCGGCTACGGTCATCCCGACCACATCCAGGCTCACCGCGTCACCCTGCTGGCCGTCGAGGCCGCCCACATGAAGTCGCTGTACCCACACGCAGGAGAGCCGTGGCGCGTGCCCAAGCTGTACTACACGTCGATCCCTGTGTCATTCCTGCGCAAAGCGTCCGATTTCGCCAAGGCGGCGGGGATGGAGCCGCCCTTCGGCGTCGAGAACCCCGAGGACCTGCCCTTCGTCACCCCGGATGAATGGATCACCACGACCATCGACGTTCGCAAGGGCATCCGCCGCAAGCGTGAGGCGATGATCGCGCACCACAGCCAGATCGGACCCGACTGGCCGCTGCTCGCCATCCCCGAGGCCGTGAACATCGAACACTTCGGCGAGGAGTCATTCCAGCTGGTCATCTCGCGTGTCCCCGTGAGCCTCCCCGAGACGGATCTCTTCGCCGGCCTCAGCGTCGAGGAAGCAGTCCTGGTCTGAGCCCTCCGCGGGCCGGGTCAGGAGAGCGAGCCGATCCCGCTGACGTCGGTCGGCGTCGACCATGCGCCGCCCCACCACGACTCGGTGAGATGGCCATTCGGGCTTCGCCAGAACACCAACTGGTCAGTGCCCGCCAGGACTGCGCTGGGGGCCGAGCCGAGTTGGGCGCGGACATTGCTGCCGACGGCCCAGTCAATCGGCGCGCTGCGAGCACCGCCCCACCACGTCTCCCACAGGTGCCCGTTGGTGCCCTGCCAGAAGATCAGCTGGTTGCCCGTCGGGGTCACCACGACGCTGGGCGAGGATCCCAAGAGCGCGCCGGCACTCCACGCCGTGGACCAGTCGGAGGGGCCGTTCCACGAACCCGCGTACCAAGCCTCCATGAGGTGCCCCGCTCCGTCCTGCCAGAAGACCAGCTGCTCGGCGCCGTCCGGGGTGACCACCGCGCTGGGGGCGGAGGCGAGCGTACCGGAACCCCAGCGGCTGGTCCAGTCGACAGGGCCGTTCCACGAGCCTGCGTACCAGGCCTCGTCGAGGTGACCGTCGGCGCCGCGCCAGAACACGGTCTGCTGGCGTCCGTCCGGCGAGACCCACACGCTGGGCGCCGAGCCGAGGAGGCCGGCGCCCCATCGCGCCGTCCAGTCGACCGGGCCGTTCCAGCTGCCCGTGTACCAGGCCTCCCAGAAGTGACCGTCCGTGCCCTGCCAGAACACCAGCTGCGTGCCCCCGTCGGGCGTGACCGCAACGCTCGGTGCCGACGCAAGCGCGGCGGAGCCCGGCCAGCGGCTGGTCAGGTCGATCGGCCCGTTCCATCTGCCGGTGTACCAGGCCTCGAGAAGGTGACCGTTGGTACCCCGCCAGAAGGTCAGCTGAGTGCTGCCGTCGGGCGTCAATGTCGCACCCGGCGCGCTGCCGAGCAGCCCGGTGTTTCCCCACACGGCGGACAGGTCGGCTGGACCGTTCCAGCGACCGTTCCACGTTGACGATGCCAGGTCACCGGCCCTGTTCTGCCAGTACACGACCAGGCTGCCTCCCGAGGTGACGGTCGCCGTCGGAGGCGTCGCGATGCTGCCCAGCGAATCCCAGTCGGCCGGACCGTTCCAGGTGCCGTTGTACCAGGCCTCCCAAACGTGGTTGTCGGTGCCCTTCCAGAAGACGGACTGATCGCCATTGGCGGCGACCACGACCGACGGTGCCGAGCCGACGGATCCCTGACCTCCCCAGCCCTTGCTGACGTCGGTCGGGCCGTTCCAGCCGTTGCCGTACCAGGCCTCCCAGAGGTGCCCGTTGGTGCTCTGCCAATACACGAACTGGTGGCCGCCGGCGTAGATCGCCACGGCGGGCGCCGAGGTGAGTGGACCAGCACCGCGCCAGCCGGTCGAGATGGCCGCCGGCCCGTACCAGGTCCCCGCGGCGAACCACGCTTCCATGAGGCTTCCGCCTGCACCTTGCCAGAACACCATCTGGTCACCGCCAGGAGCGATGGCGGCACTCGGGGCGGATTGGAGCACTTGAGCGCTCGTCCATCCTGTTGAAAGATCGGCCGGCGTCGACCACCCATTGCTGTACACGGATTGCCACAGGTGACCCCCGGCCCCGCGCCAGTACACGGTCTGCCTGCCGTCAGGAGCGAAGACCGCGCTCGGGGCAGAGGTCAGCGGCGCCGCTCCCTTCCAGATCGCGGTGAGGTCCGTGGGGCCGTACCAGGTGGTGCCGACCGCCCACGCCTCGCGCAGGTGGTTGTCGGTGCCCTGCCAGAAGAGGTTCTGCTGTCCGCCCGACGAGGACGCGCTCAGCTTGCTGCCGCCGCTGCCTGGCATCACCGGGTTGTGCAGCCAGCCGATCACCGGGGTGTACCCGTTGGCGGTGACTGTGGTGCCGTTGAGCCCGAACGTATCCGTGCCGCTGGCGGTGCCGTTCTCCTGCACGATGGTGAGGCTGGTCGAACCGACCGCGGTGACCACCGCGACGTGGCCGTTGGCGTCGTAGTAGCTGCCCAGCCAGCCGGGGCCGAAGATGAGCAGGTCTCCGCGCTGCGGGGGGATGCCGCCACCCTGGTTGAACTGCTGCAGGGGCACAGGAAGCGCCGGCCCCGCCTGCCACATCTGCGCCGCGCTGCCGTTGGCGCCGCCGTAGCCGTCCCAGACGGCGGGCTCGCCCCAGGCGTAATACGCGTAGCGCTGGGCCAGCTCGGTGCATTGGAACTCAGGGCCGAAGGTGCACCCGTTGGGGGCACCGCAGCCGGCGTCGTCGAAGGAACTGCCGTTGCCGTAGACGGTGAGGTTCTGACAGCGCGACACCCACGTGGCCCACGAGCAGCCGTCGATGAGTGGCGACCCGTATGTACCCGTGCTCGATTGGCTGGCGGCGACGGAGAGCATTCCCGGCTTGGCGGCGAGCGCCGGCGCCGGGGAGCTGGCGGAGGCGCCGAAACCACCTGCCGTCAGGAACACGGTGACGACGACGAGCCCGGTCAACACGCGGCGCAGGCCGCGCGTCATCGATTGGAGATCCGTTGCTCAACCACCACAACACAAGGCATGCTTTCATGCGAGCCCGGACGGGGCCGTCGCGCCCGGGCAACGGATCAGTGGCTCAATGCCACAACGCAACACGCCCGCCACGTAGCTGGCGCGCAGCGCAATCGAGGCCGGGGCCGACTTCGTGGTCGGCTCGCACCCGCATGTAATCCAGCCGTTCGAGACCTACGCGGGCCGGCCCATCGTGCACAGCCTCGGCAATTTCGTCTTCGACGAGATGCTGTCCGATGACGTGCGTCGCGGTGAGGTGCTCACGCTGACAGTGCAGGGAAAGCAGCTGATCGACTGGAAGCTCCGCCAGTCGTACATCGTGGGCAACAGCGGCCAGCCGCGCTGGGTGTGAGCCTCAGACCCTCTCGACGACCATGGCGATCCCCTGGCCGCCGCCGATGCACATGCCCGCCACACCGATGGTGGCGTCGCGCTGCTGCATGGCGTGGAGCAGCGTGACCATGATGCGCGTGCCACTGGCCCCGATGGGATGTCCGATGGCGATGGCCCCGCCGTTGACGTTGAGCTTCTCGTCGGACACGCCCAGCTCCCTTCCGACCGCCACCGACTGCGCCGCGAACGCCTCGTTCAGCTCGAAGAGGTCGATGTCTCCCACCGACAGCCCGGCACGCTGAAGGGCCGCCCGCACCGCGGGGACAGGGCCCATGCCCATCACCCGGGGCGGCACGCCGGCGCTGGCGTAGGCGCGGATGCGCCCCAGCGGGGTGCGGCCTTCGGCGCGCGCCCGCGACTCGCTCATCACCACTACCGCCGCCCCGCCATCGTTGATGCCGCTGGCGTTGCCGGCGGTGACGCTGCCCTCCTTGTCGAAGGCGGGGCGCAGAGCGGAGAGCGCCTCGGCCGTCATCCCCGCGCGCGGATGCTCGTCGACGTCGACGTCGACGGTCTCCTTGCGCCTGGTGACCGGCACAGCGACGATCTCGTCGCGGAAACGACCGGCGGCGATGGCTTCCTGTGCCTTCTGCTGCGACGCGGCCGCGAAGGCGTCCTGGTCCTCGCGAGTCACCTCGTACTCGCGGGCGACGTTCTCGGCGGTGGTGCCCATGTGGCAGTGTTCGAATGCGCACCAAAGCCCGTCGCGGATCATCTCGTCGACGAGTTGGCCGTCGCCCAGCCGGTAGCCGTAACGGGCGCTCTCGACGAGATACGGAGCCCGGGACATGTTCTCCATGCCGCCGGCAAGGATCACCTCGCTGTCCCCGGCGCGGATCGCCTGGGCCGCCAGCGCGATGGTCTTCAACCCGGATCCGCAGACCTTGTTGACGGTCATCGATGGCGTGCTCTCGACGAGGCCGGCGGCGAGCGCCGCCTGCCGCGCGGGGTTCTGGCCGAGGCCGGCGGAGAGCACATTGCCCATGAGCACCTCGTCCACGGCGTCGATCCCGGCGCGGCGCAGCGCCTCCTGACCGGCCACCGCGCCGAGCTGCGGCGCCGGGACGTCGACGAATGCACCTCCCATGGTGCCGACCGGGGTGCGAACCGCGCTGACGATGACTGCGTTTTCCATGTCGACGACTGTAACGATCAGGGGGCGAGGAGCTTCTCGCCGAATGCCTCCGCGTATCGGGTTGCGAAGTCGTCCCATGTGTACGTGTGGCTCTGCGGCCCCTGCTGCTCGATGACGTAGGTGGCGGCGAGCGCGCCCATCCGCCCCGCCACCGCCGCCGGGCGTCCGGCGCGCAGGCCGGCGAGGAGCCCCGCGATGTACGCGTCCCCGGCGCCGGTGGGGTCGACCACGCTTGCCGCCGCTGCAACCGGGACGTGGTGCACGGTGCCGTCGATATAGAGCTCGCTGCCCTGGCCGCCGCGGGTTCGGGCGACGACCGCGCCCCCCGCAGCGAGCGCTGCGACGTCACGCCCGGTGCGGCGGTGGATGACCTCGAGCTCGTAGTCGTTGCCGACCACCATCCAGGCAGCGTCGAGCCCCGCGGTCAGGGTCTGCTCGGTGAGCGAGCTGAGCTGCTGAGCGGGCGCAAATACGAGCCGGGCACCCATCCGCGTGGCCTGCTCGACGTGCAGCGCCATGCCGTCCGGGGCGTCCGGGGCCACGACCACGTGCTCGACGTCGGACAGGGCCTCGAGGTTGACCCCGGCGGCCCGTGCCATCGCCCCCGGGAAGAAGGCGGTGATCTGGTTGTCGTCGAGGTCGGTGGTGATGAAGGCGGTGGCCGTGCCGATGTCGTCACAGAGGAGCGCCCGTGAGCTGTCCACGCCAACCCTGCTGAGTGCGGCGCCGTATTCCGCGAAGTCATTGCCGACGGCGGCGCAGAGCAGCGGTCGTTCACCTAGCAGGGCCAGGGTGTAGGCGATGTTGGCCGCCGTCCCGCCGCGACGCTTATCGATCCGGTCGATCAGGAACGAGACGTTGAGGATGTGCGCCTGGTCGCTGAGGATGTGATCAGCGAAGCGGCCGCCGAACACCATGATGGTGTCGTAGGCCACCGAGCCGGTGACGGCGATTGATCCCATGGCGGGGGCAAGCATAGGTGCGGGCCAGAGAGGCCGGAGGGCTGGCCGGGCCCGGCGCGCGGGAGAATGGGCGCATGGCGCTGCCCGGACCTCGACCGACCGCCGCCGCCCTCTCGGGGCCGATGTCGACCGAGCACGCTCCTGACGACGCCGCCCTCGCGGATGCGGTGGAGGTGTACCGGCGGACCTACACGACCGTGCTGCGGAGCTCGGGCGAGACGCGCCTGCGGGTCCTCGAGGCCTCCCACCGGGCGATGCGCAGCAGCCTCCACGCGCTCGCCGACTCGCCCGAGCTCGACCTCGGTGCCTTCCTGTACGCCGTCCGGCGGCTTCCGGAGGCGATCTTCGGCACTGAGCTGGTGGTCATGGGCCAGTCTGCCGAGATCTTCGCCCGCCGCGGCTTCGGCTCTTTCGAGTCGCAGACCGAGATCGGCGCTCCCGGACGGCGGCGGCGCTGGTACGACGACGGCCGGGGCACGCTGTCGGTGCTGATCGCCTCGGCCTCGGACGTCGACGACCTGGTCCCCACTCTGGTCGCCTTCCAGATCGAGTGGAACAAGCTGCACGCTGCGCTGCACGGCAACGGCGACCCCGGGGCGACCCCAGCCGAGCTGGCGGCGGCCTGCGGCGGTTCGGAGGACGACTGGGCGCATCTCCACGAGGTATGGGGCCCTGCGTTCGCCACGCGGCTCGAGCAGCTGCGCCGGCGCCGGATCTCCCTGCGGATCCGCATGCTGGGTGGCACCCAGGTCGGCTACGCGCGGGTGACGCGCCGCTGGTGGCAGCAGGTCACCGGGCTGATGCGCTCCGAGGGTCTGCTCGACCGTCCCGTCTATTTCGTCAGCAGCAACTCGCACAGCCTCGGCAACCTGGTGACCGGGCTGGCGCGGCGCCGCCAGGACGAGCTGATCGCAGCTGTGGAGCGCGGCGGCCCCGACGAGCTGCGCGACGAGCTGCGCGCCTTCCGTGAAGGCCGTGCCGAGGGCAACTGGGACAACCTCCTGTACTACGCCGCGCGCATGTGGTTGCGCGGCGTGCTCAGCGACAGCGAACGTGCGGCAGTGCGCCGTGAGGAGCGCGAGGCAGGGGTGATCGCGGTGAACAGCCGCACCGCCCTCGACGTGGCCGCCCAGGTGATCGCGCTCGACCGGCTCGACCCTGCCGCGCTCGACGAGCGGCTCGGTCCCGTGCAGGCCGCGGCTCTCCGTGCCAGCCGTGCGGTGATCGTCAACGTCGACTATCCGCTGGGGTTGGCCGCGTACAACATCCTGCGCGAGGTCGCCGAGACAGCGGCCGAGCTGCGTGGTGTCTACGTCCTCGGCAAGGCCGCGACGCTGAACGCCGATGTCGGCGACGTGATGATCTCCGGCGTCATCCATGACGAGCACTCGGGCAGCACCTTCTGGCTCGACAACGCCTTCCGTGTCTCGGACATCGCCCCCTACCTGCGCTTCGGCAGCGGCCTCGACAACCAGCGCGCGGTCACGGTCAAGGGCACGTTCCTGCAGAACCGCGGCTACCTCGACTTCTATCACCGCGAAGCGTTCTCGGTGGTGGAGATGGAGGCCGGTCCGTACTGCTGCGCGATGTTCGAGATGAGCGAGGCGGCGCGGTATCCGATGGGAGAACCGGTCAACTTCTCGCGCCTGCCGGTGGATTTCGGGGTCATCCACTACGCATCCGACACGCCGTTCACACAGGCTCGCACACTGGGCGCGCGCGGCCTCTCGTACTTCGGCATGGACTCGACGTACGCCTCTTCGGTGGCCATACTGCGCCGCATCCTCCGCCTCGAGAGCGCGCTCGTGGAAGACAGCGAGCCGCTCGACGCGCCCGTGGTCGAGGACGGCGACGAGATGCCCGCAGAGGCGACCGTGTGAGGCACGGCTGGCTGCTGGTCCCGGTTGCGCTGCTGGCATCTTCTCCCCTCGCGAGCTGCGGTGGCACCGAGACATGCGCGGCGGCCGGTTGCACCGCGCCGGCGGCGCAACCGCTCAACGTGCAGCCCCAGAACAGCACGCTGCTGGTCGGCGTCAACCGCATCTCGATCGCGCTGCTCGACGGCCGGGCAACGCCGGTTACCGCCGCCAACGTCTCCGTCCAGATCGTCGCACCAGGTGGCGCGTCGATCGGCGTCCGTCCCCTCGAGGACATCGCGCCCGTCTACGGGGGCATTCCCGTGTATGTCGGCATCGCCACCTTTCCCAGCGCCGGCCAGTACAACTACGTGGTCACCGGCACCAGCTCGAGTGGCTCACCGGTCAGCGGCAACGCGTACGTCACGGTCGCCGCCAGGGGCCCTGAGCTGGCGGTGGGGATGTCGGTGCCGGCAATTGCACAGAAGGTGGTGACCGATGCCGGCGTGACCCTGTCCATGGTGGACAGTGGCGTGCCCCCCGACACCTGGCACGACGTGACCGTCGCCCATGCTCTCGCCGCGCACAGGCCCATGGTGCTGTACTTCGGAGAGCCCGGCTTCTGCCCCAGCAAGACGTGCGGACCAACGGTGGCGATCCTCAAGCAGCTCTGCACGCAGTACTGCGCTCAGCTCTCCTTCCAGCACATTGAGGACGACATCCCGCCCGGGCCTGCCTTCGTGCAGCCCAACGCACTGCCCAACAATCCCGCCTTCCTGGCGTTCGGTCTGCGCAGCGACCCGTGGGTGTATTTCGTCAACAGCAGCGGCGTGGTGACCGACCGGTTCGAGGGCCCGGTGACCCTCGATCAACTGACGGGCGCGGCGGCGGGCACGCTCGCCGGACACGTCCCGGCGGTCTCGCTCGGCGCCTGATGGCGTGAGCGTCACCTAGTCCATGCCGCTTCTCACGCTCGACAACGTCGCGGTCGCCTATGGCGCCGAGGTGATCGTCAGCGGGATCTCGCTGGGCATCGAGCCACGCGATCGTGTCGCTGTGGTCGGCGCCAACGGTGCCGGAAAGACGTCTGTGCTCGACGTCATCGGGGGCACGCTCGAACCCAGCGAGGGTGTCGTCGAGCGCGCGCGCAACGTGCGCATCGCACATCTGCCCCAGGACGCGCCGGACCCGGTGGGCGCGACGGTGCTCGACGAGGTCCTCGCCTCGCGCGAGGATCTGCGCGCCACGCACTCCGAGCTGAGCAGGCTCGAGGCGGCCATGGGTGCGAGCCCGGACGACCTCGACGCAGTGATGGCCCGCTACGGCGAGCTGCAGCACGCATACCAGGACGCTGGCGGCTACGACCTCGAGGCGCGGGCGCGCGAGGCTCTCGGCGGGCTCGGCATCGACGAGTCCCTCCAGGGTCGCGACCCACGACATCTCAGCGGCGGGCAGAAGCGCCGCGTCGAGCTGTCCAAGCTGCTGCTCGCCGATGCCGACCTGCTGCTCATCGACGAGCCGACCAACCACCTCGACCTGGCCTCGATCGAGTGGCTCGAGGACTTCATGGCCGAGGTGCGCGCGACATTCGTGCTCGTTTCACACGACCGGCGCTTCCTCGACCGCGTGTGCACCTCGGTGCTCGAGCTGGGTGGTGGCGTGGCCGCGGAGTACCCGGGCAACTACACGCAGTACGTCCGCCTGCGCGGGGAACGGCGCGCGCGACGTCAGAAGGAGTTCGAGTCACAGCAGGCGCACATCACCCACCAGGAGGAGTTCATCCGCAAGTACAAGGCGGGACAGCGCGCCAAGGAGGCACGCGGCCGGCAGAAGCAGCTCGACCGCATCGAGCGGGTGAGCGCACCGCCGCGCGACAGACGCCCACGACTGCGATTCGCGACAGCCCCCACCTCGCAGATCCTGCTCAAGACCAGCGAGCTGCAGGTGGGACGCGGATCCGCGCTCCTGCACATGGGGCCGCTGGGCATCGCCCCCGGGGAGCGCATCGCGGTGGTCGGCCCCAACGGCTCCGGCAAGTCGACCCTGCTGCACACCCTGGCCGGCGAGCTGCCCCCGGTCGAAGGCACCATCCGGCTCGGACCGCGCACCCATCGTCGCCTGTACCGCCAGGACCTCGGTCGCGACGACGGGGACGACGAGAAGACGAGCGCGTACTCCACCGACGACGCGCGCACCGTCATGGAGGACCTCCTTGCCGATCACCCGGTGGGCGCGGAACGGGCGCGTACCGTGCTCGGAGCTCTGCTGTTCAGCGGTGACGATGTGCACAAGATGGTCGGTGAGTTGAGTGGCGGGGAGCGCGCCCGACTGCTGCTCGGCAAGGTCGCGCTCGAGGAGACCAATCTGCTGCTCCTCGACGAGCCGACCAACCATCTCGACATCCCCGCCCAGGAGGTGCTCGAGCAGGCGTTGACCGGCTACGGCGGTGCGGTGGTGCTGGTCACCCACGACCGCGCGCTCATCGACGCCGTCGCCACCCGGACGTGGGCGATCGAGGACGGTGGCATCCGCGAGGTGCTGGGCGGGTACACGGAGCTGCTCCGCGTGCGCGACCTCGAGCGCCGCGAGCTCGAACGCGAGGCGCAGCATTCCGCCGCCGGCCGCGCCCCACGAACCCGCGGCTCCAGTGCCGGGGCGACGACGCCGGCGTCGCGGGACGTTCGCCGGCTCGAGGAGGAGATCGCCGCCATCGAATCCGATCTCAAGGTGGCACGCAACCGGTTGCTCGACCCCGACACCTTCGCGGACATCGAGACCGGCGCCGCGGCAGGCAGGGAACACGATCGATTGAACGGCGCGCTCGCCGAGCTGTACGAGCGTTGGGAGGCGCTGGCGAAGTCCGGCTGAGAGTGATTCCTACACTGTGGCCATGAGCACGCCGACCGCCGGTCTCGGCGAAACGCTGGTGGATGCGGCCTCGATCCAGCGCCGCATCGGTGAGCTCGCCGCCGAGATCGACACGCAGTACCAGGGCCTGGATCGCCCGGTGGTGCTGCTCTGCGTGCTCAAAGGAGCGTTGATCTTCACCGCCGACCTGGTGCGGCGACTCACCATTCCCGTGGAGATCGACTTCATGGCGGTTCGCTCGTATGGCGCCGGTACGCAGAGCAGCGGACGGCCCGCGTTGTCCGCCACCGCAGAGGTGCAGTTGCGTGGACGGGACGTGCTCATCGTCGAGGACATCATCGACAGCGGCCACACCGCCGCGCTGCTGCGCCGGTATCTCACCGAGCTCGGCGCCCGCTCCGTGCGCCTGGTGACCCTGCTCGACAAGACCGCGCGGCGCACACGACCGGTGCACGTCGACTGGCGCGGGTTCGACATCCCCGACCGCTTCGTGGTCGGCTACGGCCTCGACCACGATGAGCGGTATCGCAACCTCGCCGATGTGCGCGTCCTCGACAGCGCGTGATCGCACAGCGAGCCGCGCCGCTGGCGCTGGTCGGCGCGACGGTCGCCGTGTCGGTGTCGGCGATTCTCATCACCGAGGCGCGCACGGATGCGGCGACTGTCGTGTGGCTGCGCATGGCCTTGGCGGTTGGCCTGCTCGCGCCGTGGGCGGCTCCGCAGCTGCGCGCGCGCATGGTCGGCGGCTCGCGTCGCGACGCCGTGCTCACCGCGGTCGCCGGCCTGTTGCTCGCGGCCCACTTCCTGACCTGGACCGCGTCCCTCGCGTACACGTCGGTGGCCGCCAGCGTGCTGCTCGTCTCATTGCATCCGCTGATCGTCACCCCCCTGGGGGCGCGCCTGCACGGCGACGCTGTCAGCGGGCGCGTCATTGCCGGCATCGTCCTTGCGCTGGCCGGCACGGTGGTGACCTGCGCCGGCGCGTTCACCGCCGGGGGAAATGCACTAGGCGGTGATCTCCTGGCGCTCGCCGGCGGGATTGCGCTCGCCGGGTACCTGTTGATCGGCAGGAGCCGACGCCGGCGAAGCGGTGTGGCCGCGTACTCCGCGGCGGTGTACGCGGTCGTCAGCGCAGCGGCGGTCGGAGTCGCCGCGGCGTCCGGCACTCTTCATGCACCGAGCGTGCGCACCCTGGTCGCCTGCCTCGGCCTCGCCGCGGTGTGCACCATCGGAGGCCACACGGTCTTCAACTGGACGCTGCGTCGGCTGCCGGCGAGCACGGTGTCACTCTCCTTCCTCGGCGAGCCGCCCCTTGCGGCACTGCTCGCCTTTCTCATCCTCGGTCAGCGCATCGGCCTCGCCACCATCGTGGGAGGCGCGTTGATCCTTGCCGGGCTCGGTGCCGCCGTGTCGACGTGGACCGAGGCGCGACTGGCCGCGGCCCCCGGCGGGATGCGGATCAGATCGCCACGCGGGTGACCAGGTAGACGAGGTGCGCCGGCACGAGGCCCATGACCACGCTGATGATCAGCACATAGAGCATCGCGGTGGCCGGCTGGTTGGCGCGGATCCGCGCGAAGTACAGGGTGAAAGCGTTGACGGCCGCGGTGAACAGCACGCCGGAACCGATCACCAGCAACCAGAAGAGGAACGCCTGGTCACCGGAGAGGAGGCGTTCCCGGCTGCCCCCCGCGCCGAGCAGGGCGGTGGCGATCACTGCGCACTCCACCGCGACCGCACCGAACACGGCGTAGATGGACAGACGCAGAGGGCGGAACGACATGTTCGGCGTCACCAGGTACCAGTGACCGAGCAGCATTCCGGCGAGCGCACTGCCGGCGAGCAGCGCAGCCGACAGGAATGCGAGCGTCGCCGCGCCGGCGCCTCCGAGCGCCGGGCCGATCGCCAGGGCGGCGGTGACAATCGTCACCACGCCGACCGCCGCCGTCGCGGCGGTGACCACGCGCCGGGATATCTCGGTGCCGACCGCCGCGAAGACGGCGTCGCCGGCGAGCAGGGCTGCAAACGCGACGGCCCAGTGGACGAAGTTCGCCACCGAAGCGCTGTCGACGCGGGCGTGCAGCAACCCGCCGAGGTCAGAGCTGCCGGAGATCAGCAGCAGGTCGGCGCCCATGATCAGCGCGCAGATGGCCGCGGTCGTCCCCGCAAAACCGCGGCCCACCCTGCCCACCTGGTCCAGCGCCGCGCTCACTGCGACGGTTCCGACCGCCAGCTCGAGCAGGACCAGGAGCCCCGCCAGAGGAGCGAGGTCGGGCAGCGAGATGGGTGGCACCGCGCGATGGTACGCAGCGCGCTGACTGCGCCCGGGCCGACTGCGTTACGGTCCCGACCCATGAACGGGGCGCCGACCGATGGACCACGGGCCCCGGATCCGCCGCCGCCGGCTGATCGACCTGGCCAACCCCGGCCGTGGACGCCCGCGGCGGCCATGGAACCGGTGCCCCCACTCGCCCCACCGCCGGCACGCCCTGGTGCCGGCACGCCGGTCTTCCCCAGCGCCCGCGAGGCGAACCCCGGCGCGCGCTCTCACACTACGCTGGTCCTTGTGGCGTTGCTGCTGATCGGCACGGTCGCGGTGTTGGTCCTGGTGCTGCACCACTAACGGGCGGCCCTCGCCCGCAGAGTCAGCCCCCGCCCTCGACCTCGAGTCCAGCATCCTGCCACGCCTCGATGCCCCCGACCACGTTGATCGCCCGCGGCCGGCCGTGCTCGTGGAGAAACTCGACCGCCTTGCCGCTGCGTCCGCCGAGCCGGCAGTGCACGTAGACATCGCGGTCGTCGGGAATCTCGTCGAGACGCTGCGGCACCTCGGCAAGCGGGATCAGGACAGCGCCGGGAATGCGCAACTGTTCCCATTCCCACGGCTCGCGAACGTCGATGAGCACTGCCTCGCCGGAGCTCACTGCGTCGTGCGCCTGCTGCGGTGTCGCCTCACCCTTGGTGGCCATGGCGCGAGTATAGGGATCGTCTGTTCGCATCCATCTCGGGCTGGTAGGCTGGCTGCGTGACCGCGACCGCGCCGGCGCCCGCGCTCCCGGCCGATGACCCCTGGCTGAACGCGCAGCGGCAGTTCGACAACGCCGCGCAGATCCTCAACCTCTCCCCGGGCCTCCGTGCGGTCCTGCGTGAAGTGCGCAGGGAGTTGCTGGTGCGCTTCCCGGTGAAGATGGACAACGGTTCGCTGCGCGTGTTCGAGGGCTATCGCGTGCAGCACAACACCACCCGCGGTCCGGCCAAGGGTGGCATCCGCTTCCATCCCCAGACCAACCTCGAAGAGGTGAAGGCGCTCTCCATGTGGATGACGTGGAAGTGTGCCCTCATGAACATCCCCTACGGCGGCGCCAAGGGCGGTGTGGTGGTCGATCCCAAAGAGCTGAGTCACCGCGAGCTCGAGCGCCTCAGCCGTCGATTCGCCAGCGAGATCAGCATGCTGATCGGGCCCGACTCCGACATCCCGGCCCCCGACGTCAACACCAACGCCGAGGTGATGGCGTGGATGATGGACACCATCTCGATGGAGGCCGGCTACTCGATTCCCGCGGTGGTGACGGGCAAGCCGCTCGACATCGGCGGCAGTGAGGGGCGGCCCAGCGCCACCGGACGTGGTGTGACCATCACTGCGATCGAGATCTGCAAGCGGCTCGACCGCGATCCCAACGCCACCACTGTCGCAGTACAGGGCTTCGGCAACGTGGGCAGCGTCAGCGCCGAGCTCATGGCCGAGCGCGGTTTCCGCATCTGCGCGGTATCTGACGTTTCCGGCGGCGTCTACAACCCCATGGGACTCCACGTGCATGGACTGCTCAACCACCGCAGCGCCACCGGTGGCGTCGCCGGGTTCCCCGGCTCGCGCCCGGTCACCAACAGCGAGCTGCTCGAGCTGCCGGTTGACATCCTCGTGCCCGCGGCGCTGGAGAACCAGATCACCGCGCGCAACGCCGGGCGCATCCAGGCGTCGGTGATCATCGAGGGAGCCAACGGCCCGACCACCCCGGACGCCGACCTCATCCTCGAGCAGCGCGGTGTGGTGGTGGTTCCCGACATCCTCGCCAACGCCGGCGGCGTCACCGTCTCCTACTTCGAGTGGGTGCAGGACCTGCAGTCCTTCTTCTG
>QHBU01000019.1 GCA_003244045.1 Candidatus Aeolococcus gillhamiae | reverse complement strand
CCGCCACAGACCTCCCCGTCATCGCCATCGGCGGGGTGGACATCAGCAATGTCGAGGCCTGTCGTTCCGCGGGCGCGAGCGGCGTTGCCGTGATCCGCGCCGTCAGCGACCTCGGCGTGCTCCGTGAGCGTCTCCTCGCCGCGCTGTAAAACCCGAGAGGAAGCGGTTCCACGGCCGTCACATTCTCACGCCTTTGACGCGACCATTGTCCGTTCCATGTCCGGGGATGTTGTCTACGGTTGGGCGCATGCCAGCTCCGCCTCCTGCCGCCCGCACCCCCGAGCCCCATGAGCATGTCGTTGCCGCCCTGCGGCGCGTGCGCGGCCCCGAGGTTGGTGGGCTCAGTCTTGACGTCACCCGGAGGCTTTGGGGCCCCAAGATCGTGGTGAACAGCCTGGATGAGGACGGCCACGTGGTGGAGAGCCTGCGCGCTCACCGCAACCATCCAGTCTCCCTTGCAGTCCGCGCCGACCTCGCTTCCCGCCCCAGCGCGGGCCGGGCCGTGTACTGGTCAACGGACCGCGGCGACCACCCCGAGGGCGTCAGCTACGACCCGAAGCCAAGGTTCGGCCAGTGGCTGGGCGAGAAAGCGTATGCGCTGGCATGGAATATGCCGCTGATCGGTATGGGGGGGCGCGTTCGCCGCGAAGCAGATGCCGCTGCTCGCCGCGAGGCTGAAACCCCAACTCCCGAAACGCCGCCCGCGGCTGAGGCACCCACCGGCGAGATGCCCGTGGTCGTCCCAGCGCCCGCCGGTCCTACTGCCGAGGAGCGTCACAACGCCGAGCTCGACACCATCATCGACGAGATCGCCCCTCCTCGGGCCCAGTCCCTCGAGCACGGACCTGCAGTCACGGCGACCCATCCCAACGCGGTGAGCCGGCGGGCCAAGGCCAAAACCAGTGACCTGCGCACCGTCCGCATCGTCGGCGTCCGGGTCAAGGCCAGCGACAACGAGGTCGTCCGTGGCCTTGCGGCCCGAACCAACGAGGCGGTGCAGCGGGCCCGGGAGTTCCGTGAGGCGGCCCTCGCGGCCGAGGAGGCGACAACCTCTGCCCGCGGTCTCGTCGAGAACCTTCCCGCCAACGACCACCCCAGTGCCCCGGGACACCGCGCTGCCGCCGAGGAGATCGCCCGGGCTGCCGAGGCGCGCAACCCCCTGGCACGCCTCGCCTTCGACCACGCCCGCGAGATCGCCACGTCGCTGCGCCAGATGACGCTCGACGCTCGCGCCGAGCATCACGCCGGGCTCTCCTCCCGCGAACCCGACGTCGTGAGCGGCGTCCTCGACAAGATCGCCCACGATTGCCACCGTTCCCGTGCCACCGAGGCTCAGATGCGGAGCGCCCGCTCCAGCGGACGGCTCGCTCCCCATCCCGGCGGTCGCTACGGCAGCCACCGCGTCAGCGAGGCCCGGATGTTGGCTCAGCGGGTCCTCGAGACCTACCCCGAGAACCTGAAGCGCAGCGACGAGATCCGAGCCCAGCGCGAGGTCCTCGCCGAGATCGCCGCCGTCGACCCCGGCTCGACCCGCGCCGAGCGCACCGCCGCCGCCGCGAGAATCGGCGCGCTGGCGAGCGCCGCCCTCGCGCCCACGCCGGCTGTGCACCCC
>QHBU01000018.1 GCA_003244045.1 Candidatus Aeolococcus gillhamiae | reverse complement strand
TATGTCCTGGTGTTCATCGAGCACGGCACCCGCCGGATGCACCTCGGCGGTGTCACGGCCCACCCGACCGGGCAGTGGACCGTACAGCAGGCCCGCAATCTGACCCTGGACCTCGGCGAGCGGTTCGGGGATTTCCGGTTCCTGATCCGTGACCGCGGCTCGAACTTCACCCGCTCATTCGATGCCGTCTTCCAGGCCGCTGGCGCTTCGGTCCTGCCGACCGCCATCCAGGCGCCGCGGATGAACGCGATCTGTGAGCGCCTGATCGGCACCCTGCGCCGCGAGGTCCTCGACCGCAGCCTGATTCTCGGCCAGAGACACCTGCGCACCGTCCTGGCCGAATATCAGGCGCATTACAACACTGCCCGTCCGCACCAGGGAATCGACCAGCGCGTCCCGGACACTGAACACCACGCTCCCCGCGTCATCACGGCGGCCTTCGACACTTACCAGATCCGCCGAAAACCTGTCCTGAGCGGCCTGATCAACGAGTACACGCGAGCCGCCTAAGGGTCCAGAAGACGCAGGCCAAAGCCGAAAATCCTATTTTCGAGCGGCACAGGGTGACGCGCCGGGGTGACAGGTGCGGCCGGCCGGCTTCGACGCGGCCCTGGGTGATGTAGCGGTAGAGCAGGTTCATGCTGCCGGTGTAGCCCAGCTCACGGATCTCGCAGAGCAGCCGCTGGACGGGCACGGCCGGGTCCTCGGCGCGGCGGGCGCGCAGGTGATCACGGTAGGGGTCTGCCATCGTCGCCCGGTACTTTGGGCGCGCGGATCATCCGCCCGGGCTCAGCGGCACGGGCGTACCGCTTGACCGTGTTCAGCGACAGGCCGAGCCGGCGTGAGCATTCCAGCAGCCCGGTGCCCCGCTCCAGCAGGTCGTGGACCTGCCGCCACCGCTCGGCTGTCGTCTGGGCCTGCTTGCCCTCTTTCAGCGGCGGCCCGGCGGCGGCCCAGCAGGAACTGTGTGCCGCGACCTCCTTCAGGACGGCCCCGGCCAGGCCATGCCACAAGTGCCAGCGGTCCCCGGCCTAGACCGCGCCGGGCAGCGCCCGCCGGACCGCCTCGCCATAGGCGCCGGACCCGTCCCGGCACACAACCTCGACGCCCGGGTGCCCGCGCAGCCACGCCTCCACCACCTCAACCGTGCGGCCCGCCAGGACATCGACCCGCCCCCCGGTCTCAGCATCGATCAGCACAGTCGCGTAGACGTGGCCGCGGCGCAGCGCGAAGTCATCAACGCCGAGCACCCGCGGCACGCTGACCTCGGGCAGGGGAAGCCGCAGCAATACCCGCATCGCGGTGTGCCGCGAGAGCGGGACACCGAGTGCTGCGAGCAGCCCCGCCCCGGCGCGGCCGGCTAAGCGGCGAGCCACCTCGCCCGCCTGGCCGGCCAGCCGCGTGGTGCGCCGCTGGTAACGGTCCAGTACGCCCGGGACCTGCTCCCGGAACGTCTGCACCGGGCAGTCCAGGACCGGGCACCGCATCCGCCGCACCCGGACATGCACCACGACCTGCCGCCCGTCCGCAGGCACGTCCGCGACCGTCCGCCCGTAATATCCGTGCACCTGGCCGGTCCCTGCGCCGCACCGCGGGCACGGCACCATCTGGCCGGCCGTCCGCGCCCGGACCACGATCACGCCATCCTGGTCCGTCACATCCTCGATGACCAGGGACGACAACCCGGAGAACACGATTCCCGCAAGCCCGCCTATGTCACACCTGCCAGACCATGCCACATCTGACGAATCGTGGCACAAACCGACACGCTGTCACCACCGAAAGTGAGACAGAGCCGTTAAAGTTACGGTCCCCTTAACTACGCTGCATTGGTCCGAGGGGCGACACGACCTGGGTTGATTACTTCAGTGGGCCGGTGATCGCCTCCGCGGCTGCCAGCGCCTGGCCGGAAGCCACGTACCTGACCGCCGACTCGATCTCGGGTGCGAGGTAGCGGTCGGTTCCCGGGGCGGGGACGTCGCGGCGGAGCCCGGCCCGCACTGCACCGGTGGCGGGTGCGGGTTCCAGCGGTGCGCGCAGGTCGAGGGCCCGCGTGGCGGTGAGCAGTTCGACGGCGATGACCCGGTTAAGGCCGTCAACGGAGCGCCGGAGCTTGCGCGCAGCCGACCAGCCCATCGAGACGTG
>QHBU01000017.1 GCA_003244045.1 Candidatus Aeolococcus gillhamiae | reverse complement strand
CCGACAGCCGGGTCCTGCTGGCCTGGACCGAGGTCACCGAAGACCTGGCCTTCGCCGGCCTACGTCGGCGAGCGGCGGAGACCGTGCCGGAGTACGCAGCCCGGGCGGCGGCGGCCACGGGCGGCGGCAGCGCCATGGCGGACCTGGCCACCTACGTCACCGCCGCCACCTTCTCGCCTACCGGCACCGATGACCTTGCCGCTCGCAGCGCCGAGTCGGCCGCCACCTCCGTCCGCTCGGAGCTGGCTAAAGACGTCACGCCGCTGCGCCGCGCCGTACGGAGCCTCGACCCCCGGGCTCTTGTCCCTACCCGCGCTTGAAGCGCTTGCGGATGCGCTTGCCGGCATCACCCATAGCATCTCGTAGGTTGTGGGTGCGCATGGTGTCGGACACCTGGCGCCAGCCGGCCTTGCCCATCTTGCGCAGGTTCCGCTCGAAGACGACCGCCGAGCCCAGCATCATCAAGAAGCCTCCGAAGCCAAGGGTCAGCGAAGAGGCGAACGACACGATGAGCACGGCGAACCCGCAAACGAATCCCAGCGTGGCCCACTTCAGGTTGCGCCCGGCGTGCCGGAAGAGCGTGGTCTTGCCCACCTCGCGCGCGAACGCGGGGTCGCTCTCGTAGAACTGCTGCTCGATTTCGTGGAGGATCCGCTGCTCGTCCTCGGAAAGGGGCACGTTTACCCTCTCAACGTCGCTGATCCTGTGGCGAAAGCCATCTTCGCACAGGCCGGCACGGTCAACAACGCGGTAGGAACCATCTCAGACTAGACGCCCGGGCCCGGGGCGGCTCGGCTGCCCGAGAGGCAGTGCCGGGCCCCATTGCTGGTCCCCACGGCGGCGAACCTCCAAACCCCCATCGCCAACCAGCGATGCTGGCCCCACGGCCCGGTCGCCGAAGCGGCTCCGCACCTTGTCGACCGCCCGGGCCACTCCTTCGCGCCGGTCGCCCGAGGCCAGCACCTCCTCGAGGGTGAGCTGGCGCCCGGTCGCAGGGACGACGTTGGAGGTGCTGACCCCCAGCAGGCGGACACCCGGCGCAGGGTCGACCGTAGCCAGGAGGCACAGTGCCACCTCGGCCACCGCGGAGGTGGTGTCGACGGGATCAGCAACAGTCCGCGACCGGGTGATGGTGGTGAAGTCGCCGAAGCGCACCTTCAGGGTCACCGTCCGGCCTGCAAGACCCGACGCCCGAAGCCGGGCCGCCACCGCGTCGGACAGGCGCACGATCTCCCGGCGCAGGGGCTCGACCTGGCGATGGTCACGGGGATAGGTCTCCTCGTGGCCCACCGACTTGGGGGGACGGTCGACCGTCACCGTCCGGGGGTCGCGGTTCTGGGCCAGGTCGCACAGGTTCTGCCCCTGCGACTTGCCCAGCGCCTGCGTCAAGGTCTCAACCGGCAGAGCGGCGAGGTCGCCCACCGACTTCACCCCGAAGCGCTCGAGGCGGCGCAGGGTGGAGGGCCCCACGCCCCACAGGGCCTCCACGGGCTGCGCATGGAGGAAGGCCAGCTCCTCGGCTGGGGCGACGATCTTGACGCCCGGTCCCGGCACCGGCCCCGCCGGCGAGGGTCGCGGCTTGGCCGCCTCCGATGCCAGCTTGGCCACCAGCTTGGTGGTTCCCACCCCCACGGAGGCCCACAGGCCGATCTCGTCGTAAACCCGTTCCCTCACGCGGGCGGCGATCTGCGCCGCCGGGCCCCAGAGGCGTCGCACCGACGACACTTCGAGGAAGGCCTCGTCGAGCGCGATCCCCTCGACCAGGGGCGTGAACGAAGCCAGGACGGCATGGAACCGCTGGCTGTGCTCGGCGTAGTCGGCGTAGCGACCAGCCGGTAACACGGCGTCGGGGCACAGGCGGCGGGCCCGGGCGGAGGGCATGGCCGAATGGACCCCCGACGCCCTGGCCTCGTAGGAGGCGGCAGCCACGACTCCGCGCCCGCCCGTGCCGCCCACGATGACGGGGCGGCCGGCCAAGCGGGGGTCGCGCAGCACCTCCACGGCCGCGAAGAATGCGTCGAGGTCTACGTGGACGATGGTGGGGTCCGGTGCGGTCAACGCCTCAGGAGGCGGTCGCGCACGGCCCACCAGCTCACGAGCACCAGTGCCTCGACCACGATGGTCGACGACATCTTCGACGTGCCCCGCTGCCGATCGACGAACTCGATGGGCAACTCGACCACCGTGCCACCGCTGCGGGCCACCCGGTAAACCATCTCGATCTGGAAGCCGTAGCCGTCGGCCCGCACCGACTGCAGATCGATAGCGGCCACCGCCGAAACCCGGTAGGCGCGGTACCCCGATGTGGCATCGGCCACGGCCAAGCCCAACATGGCCGAGGCGTAGCGGTTGCCCCACCGCGAGAGGGCCCGCCGGCTCCATGACCACCGGGGGATCGACCCACCGGGGATGTAACGCGACCCGATGGCGAGGTCGGCGCCTCTTTCGACCGCGCCCAGCAGGGCGGGCAAGGCGGCCGGGTCGTGGGAGAGGTCGCTGTCCATCTCCACCAGCACCTCGTAGCCCCGCTGCATGCCCTCGTCGAAGCCGGCGCGGTAGGCGCTCCCCAGCCCTGCCTTGGCCGGTCGACGGAGGACGTCCACGGCACCCAGCTCGTGGCCTACACCCTTGGCCACGTCGGCCGTGCCGTCGGGGCTCCCGTCGTCGACCACCAACACGTC
>QHBU01000016.1 GCA_003244045.1 Candidatus Aeolococcus gillhamiae | reverse complement strand
GGTTTTTCAGCACCCTGCTAGGCGAGCTTCCGGGTCCCCGCAGCCTCCAGGCGGCCCTCCGACCGCGCCAGCGCGTGGTCGTAGACGGGCGACACCTTGAGTCGTCGGGGCACCGCCAGCCTGCCGGCGCGCAGCCAGAGCGAGATGGCCCGGTGCGCCGCCGCGTGGGCGGGGGTCCAGCGGATGCCATAGGCGCGCCGCGTGGAGGCGGGCAGGAGGCCCACCGTGGTGAAGGTGACCACCGCCCATCCGGGCCGCATCGCCGCCGAGGTCACCGGCGGGTTGAGCACGGTCTCCGCCACCAGCCGCGACCCCGCACCCGGGATCGCCGCGCCCGACCCGGCGTCGAGCTGCGCCGCGACGTACTCGCTCAGCTCCGCGCGCGTCGTCCAGAGCGACCCGGTGGGCATGCCCATGAGAGCGGCAACCGCGTGCCACTCGCGCACGAAGCGGTCTCTGTCCGCCTCGTCGAGGTCGCCGACGAAGGCGTCGTGGGCAACCAGCATGGTGTCGACAAAGGTCGCCAGCACCCAGCGCAGCAGCTCGGCGTCGCGACCGCTGTACGCCGACTCTCGCGCGACGGTGGCGGTGGCGTGCGTGCGCCGGAGCCGGCCCTCGACGGCGGAGTGCAGGCGGTTCACCTGGCGACAGGCGCGCCGCGCCTCGGCGGTGGTGCCGAAACAGACCACGGTGACCCACTCCACGGTGCGCTCGAAACGCCCGTACGGGTCGGTGCGGTACGTGCTGTGCTCGATGGCTCCCTCGGCGACGAGCGGATGCGCGGCCTGCATCAGAAGGGCACGTCCGGCGCCGAGCATGAGCACCGGTTCGGCCATGACCCGCCAGGTGACCGAGCCGGGGCCGAAGAGACCGGGCTCGGGGGCGGTGTCGCGGATCGGGAAGCGCCGCTTGCCCGAGGGGATCAGCGTGCGCATCGCAGCGG
This sequence comes from Candidatus Aeolococcus gillhamiae, assembly GCA_003244045.1. GTDB lineage: Bacteria > Chloroflexota > Dormibacteria > Aeolococcales > Aeolococcaceae > Aeolococcus > Aeolococcus gillhamiae. The sequence continues at coordinate 9,035 of QHBU01000016.1, read as the reverse complement.
CCAGGTCGGCCGAGCCCGGGATGCGCAGCAGCCGTCCGCCGCCCGGCAGGCGGGGAAGAGGGAGGAGCGCCATCAATCCAGCATACGGCTCACTCGTACGTTGAGCCGTTCAGCTGGATCCAGCCACCCTCGTGGGAGCCGGTGGCGTGGTGCGTGTAGTGGATCACCGGGTGCCCGGGATCGGGCTCGAACTGGCCATGGATCACCACCGTCTGCCCGGCGACGACGGGCACGCGCGGCGCGAGCGAGAGATTGTGGTCGATCTCCACGGTGGTTCCGTCGACGGTAACGTCGAAACGCTGGTGGGCACCTTCAGCTCCGGCCGGTGCGTCCGGCAGCAGCATCGTCACGGTCGCGCGCACGGTCACCTCGGCGGAGTTTCTGGACTGGTACGCGGAGTCGAAGGCGGCGTTGTCGACGTCGTTGCAGGCGGCGAGCGCAACGGCGACGACCAGCGCTCCCGGCCAGGCCACGCGTCTCACCGGGCCCAGTGTAGGCCGGGTCCTCGCCGAGGACCCTCAGCTACCATCGAGGACCGTGCCTGAGGGAGACGACTCCGTCCAACGCATCCTCGTGGTGGTCGCGCACCCCGACGATTGCGACTTCGGATGCGCCGGCAGCACGGCTCGCTGGACGTCAGAGGGCCGTGAGGTCAGCTACTGCATCGTCACCGACGGGGACGCCGGCGGCTCAGATCGGAGCGTGACCCGCGCCGATGTCGCGCAGCTGCGCCGCCGCGAGCAGACTGCCGCCGCCGCCGTCGTCGGGGTATCGGACATCGCCTTCCTCGGCTACGCCGACGGCAAGGTGCAGTCGAGCATCGAGCTGCGTCGCGACATCACCCGGGTGATCCGCCAGCGCAAGCCGCAGCGGGTGGTGACGCAGTCGCCGGAGCGCAACTATCAGCGCATCTTCGCGAGCCACCCGGACCACCTCGCCGCCGGTGAGGCGGCGCTCTGCGCGGTGTACCCCGATTCGCGCAACCCCTTCGCCCACATGGAGTTGCTCGAGCAGGAGGGGCTCGAGCCGCACACGGTGGAGGAGGTGTACCTCATGGCGATGATGCAGGGCGACACCGTGGTCGACATCACCGGCACCATCGACCGCAAGCTCGAGGCGCTGCGCTGCCACGCCAGCCAGTACGACAACTTTGAGGAGCTCGCCGCACGCCTGCGCGAGTGGGCACGCCTCAACGCGGAGCAGAACCACCTCGGCGAGGGACGCAGCGCCGAGTCGTTCCTGCGCGTCCCCACCACCTGAGAGAGGAGACAGCCATGCAGCTGACCACCCGCGCGGCGCTCGCCGGCGCCGGCGACACCGCGCTCTTCCTCGCCCAGCGTGGCGAGATGTTCCGCAACGCGCGCGGGCGCGCCTACGGCAGTGCGGCGTTCGGGGGGCTGTGGCTGGCGCTCGCCGCCAGCTCCGCCGCCGAGCGCGGCAAGCCCAGCAACGCCACCCTCGCGCTCGCCGCCGCGGTCGCGGCGGCCAACGCGGCGATGCTCGCAGTGCACCTGCGTCACCGCGTGGTTGGCCCCCGGGTGTTCGGTGGCGCCGCGCTCAGCGCGGTGGCGCTCGCCGACGTGCTCCGCCGCCGCTGAGGCTCAGCCCAGCGACGTCGCTGTCGATGCCTGCACCTCGGCGACGCAGGCGAGTCCAGCGGCGATGGAGAGGACGAGGCGGGCGCGGACCGAGTCCCACTGAGACGGGCCCGTACAGCTCCCGGAGAGGAGCGGCGTCGCCGACGACAACAGAGGCCACGCTATGTCGACCGTGCCTCCCGGCGTGCCGGCGTCGACGGTCACGGTCAAATCCCCGGTGTGGTCGTCGACGCGAGCGCGCACACCGGGAGGACTGGCGGCCAGGTACGGCCGCGCCAGGTGCGCCAGCATCGCCCGGTTGGTACGGCCGGAGGTGTCGCGGATGCCCCACGACGAGTCCTCGCGCCATTGCCACCACGCCCACCCGGCGCCCGCGTTGTCGAACGCGGACACCACGTCGTCGACCCACGCGGTCGCCTTCGACTGCGTCGCCGACATTCCCCACTCGCCGACCCACAGCGCGGCCGGCACGCGTGACGCCTCGTCGCTCAGCTTGCTGACGTGCTCGTCGAGCGCCTGCACATTGCCGTCCCAGACCGGCGGAACCAGCGAGCCGGTGTACTCGTGCGGGGAGTACACCAGGTTCGGCGCCTGCAGCGGCACGACGGTGGTGCCGAAGTCGCCGAAGAGCTGGCCCTCGACGATGAAGAGGTGGTTGGGATCGACGGCTCCGATGGCGTCGATGGTGCGCGCATACAGCGGCCACATGAAGGTGCGCTCGAAGCGGACCGGTGGCAGCGGGACGGCGTGGGGCTCGTTGTATAGGTCGTAGCCGGCCACGCCGCTGTCGTTGCGGAAGCGACGTGCCAGCAGTTGCCAGCTCTGCGTGAAGTCGGCCTGCCAATCCGGCGACAGCCAGAAGTAGGTGGTGGCCGCGTTCACGGCCGGCGAGAGGTGGCGCTGCCAGTCACCGAGAGGCTCCCAGCGCAGGTTGGGGAACCCCGGCACGGCCGCCCACGCCGGCGCCCCGGACCCGCCGAACGCCGAGCTCCAGTCCAGGAAGTGCATGTCGATGACGACGTAGAGGTGGTGGCGGTTGAGCAGCCGCACGGTCTGGGTGATGTGGTCGAGGTACGCGCTGTCCCACTGTCCGCGCACCGGCTCGAGGCGGCCCCAGGAGACGGCGAGGCGCACGACGTCGAAGCCGTCGCGCTCCATCATGGTGGCGTCACTCTCGTCGAGCGGCGATCGCTGCACCGTCGACTCCAGCAGCGTCGAGGTGTTGAAGCCGTGCAGCAGGACGGTGCGGCCCGCCTCGTCGACGATGTGCCGGTCACGCACCGAGAGCCACGACAGGTCGGCGCTGGCCGCGGGGCGGTCCGCCGGGCCGACGGTCGTGGTGAGCGCGGCCACCGGCATGTCGAACCACAGCAGTGACGCCACCACGGCGAGCACCACCGCCAGCCCGGCGCGAGGGCCGAGCGCCGTCTCGCCCCGCCGTCGCGCGCGCGGCGGCCTCCTTCTCACCTGGGCATGGTCGCATCCGCACGGGCTGGGGAGGGGTTGCCAAGAAATATAGTTAGCCTCTATAATTACCTTGGATGACGAGCGAGGTAGTGATCGACAGTGCCGGCGGGGTTGCCGCCGGGCCTGACCCGGTGGCGGTGGCCAATGGGCTGCGCCCCGTCCTGCTCCACCTCAACCGCCACCTTCGCCGCGAGCTGCACGCGCTGGGCGTGAGCAGCAGTCAGGTGTCGCTGCTGGCGGCGATCCAGGCCACGCCCGGCATCGGCGTGGGCGACCTGGCTGCCCGTGAGGGCACCTCGGCGCCCTCGGTGTCCAACCACATCGACCGCCTCGAGGTCTCCGGGCTGGTGGTCCGCAGCCGCGTCGACGGTGGCGACCGGCGTCGCGTCGGCCTGGCCGTGACCGCTGAGGGAGCCCGCGTGCTGCGCGCCGTCCGCTCCCGCCGCACCGCCTGGCTCGCCGCGCGCCTGCGCGAGCTGCCCGAGGACCAGCTGCGCGCCGTCGAGGCGGCGATCGACGGCTTGCGCGCGCTGGTGGAGCGTCCTTCCCGATGAGCGTCGCCAGCGCCTCCTCCCGGACGTTCGCCTCGCTGCGCCGCCACCGCAACTACCGCCTGTACTTCGGCGGCCAGGTGGTGTCGCTGAGTGGCACCTGGATGCAGAACGTGGCCCAGGCGTGGTTCGTGCTCGAGCTCACCCACGGGTCGGCGTACGCCGTGGGCGCGCTGGCCGTGTGCCAGTTCGCTCCATACGCTCTCTTCGGGCTGTTCGGCGGCTCGCTCGCGGACCGGCTCAACGCGCGCAGCACGCTGGTGTTCACCCAGACGGCGTTGCTGTGCATCGCGGCCGCGCTGGCGGGCCTGGCGCTCACCCACAGCGCACAGGTCTGGGAGGTGTTCCTGCTGGCCACCGCGAGCGGCTCGGTGCTCATTCTCGACACGCCGGTGCGCCAGGCGTTCACCATCCAGATGGTCGGCAGGCCGGAGCTGCCCAACGCCATCGCGCTCAACTCCAGCCTGTTCAACGCCTCGCGCATCTTCGGCCCGGCGATCGCCGGGCTGCTGATCGCCACCACCGGGGTGGGTATTTGCTTCCTCATCAACGCGGTCAGCTACGTCGCGGTGGTGATCGCGCTGCTGCTGATGCGCGAGAGCGAGCTGTACCCGATCAACCGCGGTGCCACACGTCCCAAGCTGCTGCGCGGCATCGGCGAGGGCCTCAGCTACGCGTGGCGCACCCCCAGCGTCCGGTTGGTGCTGCTGCTGATGCTGGTGATCTCAACCCTGGCGGTGAACTTCAACGTCCTGCTGCCGGTGATCACCTCGCACACGCTCAACTCCGGTCCGGAGGTGTTCGGCGTGCTCAGCGCCAGCTTCGGCGTCGGCGCGCTGGCGGGTGCGCTGGTCTCGGCCGCCCTGTCGCGGGCAAGCCTCAAGCTGGTGCTCGGCGCTGGACTGGGCTTCGGTGCGTCACTGCTGTTGCTCGCGACCCAGGCGACGGTCGTGGGCTCATGCATGGCGCTCGTGCTCACCGGCGTCACCTTCTCTCTGTACGCCTCACAGAGCAACGCGTCGCTGCAGATGGTCGTGCCCGACCGGCTGCGCGGCCGGGTGCTGTCGCTGTACGGCTATGTGTTCTTCGGCACAGCGCCGCTCGGCGGGTTCCTCACCGGCTGGTTCTCGGGTCGCTTCGGCACCGGGCGATTCCTGCTCATCGTCGGTGGCCTTGCGGTGATCGCCGCGGCCGTGGGCGTCGTCTCCATGCGGATGAGCCGGACGACGCTGCCCGATCGCAGCTCACGTGCCGGGCTCGGCGCCGCCGACGCGAGCACGGTCACCGCGCGCGAGTAGGCTTCATCGTGGAGGTTCGGTGATGACGGCGCCTCGGGTGGTCATCGTTGGCGCCGGCTTTGGCGGGCTGAGCGCGGCGCGTGCCCTGCGGCGTGCGGACGCCGAGGTGCTGGTGATCGATCGGTACAACTACCACTTCTTCCAGCCACTCCTGTACCAGGTGGCATCGGGACTGCTCGATCCCGCGGAGATCGCCCACCCCGTCCGCAGCATCCTGCGCGGCCAGCGCAACACCGACGTGCGCATGGACGAGGTGCGAGGCATCGACCTGCACCGCCAGGTGGTGCGGTGCAGCACGGACATTCCGTACGACTACCTCATCGTCGCGGCGGGCGCCGTGACCAATCATTTCGGCAATCAGGACATCGCCGCTCACACCATGGGCTTGAAGGGTCTGAGCGATGCGCTGGCGCTCCGCGCCCACGTGCTGGAGCGCTTCGAGAGAGCCACCGAAACCACGGATGAGCGCGAGCGGCGGCGGCTGCTCACCTTCGTCATCGCCGGTGCTGGCCCCACGGGCATCGAGTACGCGGGAGCGCTGAGTGAGCTCTTCGTACACTTGCTCCCCAAGGACTTCCCGAGACTCGACTTCGCGCCGGTTCGGGTGGTGCTCATCGAGGGCCGCAACCGAGTGCTCGAGACCTTCCATCCGCGCCTAGGCTCGATGGCCGCCGGGGTGCTGCGCCGCCGCGGCGTCGAGCTGGTGCTCGGCCGCACCGTCACCGAGGCCGACGCCGCCGGCATCACCCTGGATGACGGCACTCGCGTCGACGCCGCCACCGTGATCTGGACCGCCGGCGTCTGCGCCTCGCCGGTAGGCAAACAACTGACCGAGCTCCCCGCTCGGTTCGGCCGCGTGCCGGTGCGCAGCACGCTCCAGCTCCCCGGCCACGACGAGGTGCAAGTGATTGGTGACCTCGCCGAGCTCGAGGAGAACGGCGAGCCGCTGCCGATGCTCGCCCCCGTCGCCATCCAGCAGGGCGAGCACGCCGCCGCCAACGTTATCGCCATGAGCGGCGGGGGCGCGCCCACGCCATTCCGCTACCACGACAAGGGCACCATGGCGACGGTGGGTCGCAACTACGCGGTGGTTCAGCTGGGCCGCATCAGGGTCGCCGGCTTCGTCGGCTGGCTGATGTGGCTCGTCGTCCACCTCACCTACATCATCAGCTTCCGCAGCAAGGCGGTGGTGCTGATCAACTGGGCGTGGAACTACATCTTCTACGATCGCCCGGTCCGCCTCATCACCGAGGTCGGGCCGGGGCGCGCCGCTGAGCAGCAGACGGAGGAACAGAGATGAGGCGACGCAAGCTGGGCGAGCTCGAGGTGTCGGCGATCGGGCTGGGCTGCATGGGCATGTCCGATTTCTATGGCACCGCCGCCGATCGGAGCGAGGGCGAGGGCATCGCCACCATCCACCGCGTGCTCGAGCTCGGCGTCGACTTCCTCGACACCGCCGACATGTACGGCCCGTACACCAACGAACAGCTGGTCGGCAAGGCGATAGCCGATCGCCGCGACAGCGTGGTGCTGGCGACAAAGTTCGGCTTCGAGCGCAAGGCCGATGGCTCGCAGACCATCAACGGCTCGCCGGAGTACGTGCACCGCGCCTGCGACGCCAGTCTGCAGCGCCTCGGCACCGACCACATCGACCTTTACTACCAGCACCGCGTTGACTCCACCGTGCCCATCGAGGAGACGGTGGGCGCGATGGGGGAGCTGGTGACCGCCGGCAAGGTGCGCTTCATCGGGCTGTCCGAGGCGGCCACAACCACGATCCGGCGCGCCCACGCCGTTCACCCCATCACGGCGGTGCAGAGCGAGTACTCGCTGTTCGCGCGTGACATGGAGGACGAAGTGATCGCGGTGCTCCGCGAGCTGGGGATCGGCCTGGTCGCGTACAGCCCGCTCGGTCGCGGCCTGCTCACCGGCGCCATCGCCGGCGCGGCTTCGCTGCCTGCCGACGATGTGCGCCTCAAGCGTTTCCCGCGCTTCGCGGAGGAGAACCTCGGCGCCAATGTCGCGCTGGCAGGTCATGTGAGTGAGCTGGCGGCCGCCCGTGGCGCCACCCCCGCTCAGCTCGCGCTGGCGTGGATTCTCAGCCGCGCAGACGACTTCGTGCCCATTCCCGGCACCAAGCGGGTGGCTCGGGTCGAGGAGAACGCAGCCGCGGCCGACCTCGACCTCTCCGACGAGGAGATGTCCCAGCTCGATGCCGCCGTGCCGCGCGACGCGGTCAAGGGCCAGCGCCACTGGGACATGGCGGCGGTCAATCGCTGACGCCTGTGGGCGGGGCGCCGCCGTCCACCTAGACTGCAGCGCCGTGTCGTCGCCATCCCGTTGGCCGCTCGTCGCCGTCGGATTGTCCGCGGCGATGTGCGCGTGCAGCAGCGCTGCGCCGACGACCCCCAGCGCAGCTCTCGCCACCAAAGCTGCCGTTTCTGGCGTGCCACCTGTGACTCCGGCCACGCTTCCGCTCAGCGTCGCGGTCGGCCAGATGCTCGTCGCGTCCGTGAGTGGGCCCGTGGTGACCGACGGCCTGCGCCACCTGATCCTCGACGACAAGGTGGGCACCGTGCTTCTCTTTCGCTCCAACTTCGGCGACGCCGCCGGACTGCGTTCGTGGACAACCCAGCTCCAGGCCCTCGGGCGTATTGCCGGTTTGCCGGCACCGCTGCTCGTCACCACCGACGAGGAAGGTGGTTCGGTCGACCAGGTCGCCAACGGCCTTCACCTGTTGCCGGCCGCGCAGGCGCTCGGCAGCGAGGGCTCTGCCGGGGTGCGTCGCGACGTCGCAGCCATGGCAGGCGGCCTGCGCGCCGATGGCGTCGGGCTCGACCTCGCCCCGGTCGCCGACCTGCGCACCAATCCTGCGGACGCCGTCATCGGCAGCCGTTCCTTCGGCAGCGACGCCAGCGTTGTCGGCCCGCTCGTCGCCGCCTACGTGAACGGTCTGCATGACGGCGGCGTCGGCGCCACCCTCAAGCACTTTCCCGGGCTGGGAGGTGCCGCAGGCGATCCACACCGGCAAGTGGTGACCGACCTGGTGACGCTGGCCCAGTGGAGCGCAACGACAGCGCGAAGTTTCGCCGCCGGCATCGGGGCCGGAGCCGACGCGGTGATGACGACGTCGCTGCGCGTCCCCAACCTCGACCCGTCGAATCGGCCCGCGCTGTTGTCGCCGGTGATCGTGAGGTTGCTTCGCGACACTCTGCGCTTCAGCGGCGTGGTCCTCACCGACTCGTTGAGCATGACCGCGGTCGGCGAGTCGATGCCCCGAGCCACGGTCGACGCCGCGGCGGCCGGCAATGACCTGCTGCTGATGTCGTCGGGAAGCACGACACTCGAGGACCAGGCGGACCAGATGCTGCTTGCCGCTGTGCGCAGCGGTGCCATCCCCGAAGGCCAGGTGCAGGCGTCAGCGCAGCGCGTGCTCGCGCTGCATCGGCGCTACGTCTTGACCTGAACGCCTGCCTGCGCGCGGTCCGCCGGCCGTAGCACCACCTCGAAGGTGTGGCCGTCTTCGACGTAGCCGAGCACTCGGGCGATGCGCAGCGCCGGGCGGTTCTCAACAAGCACCCGGAACTGGGCGGTGCGGCTTTGTGCCAGCGCGTCCGCCGTGAGCGCGCTGAGCATCGCGGTGCCGATGCCCTGGTTGCGATGGGCCGGGTCGGTGAGCACGCCGATGTTGGCGGCCATCCCGCGGAATGGCGTCAGGGTGCCCGCGCAGACCAACTGGTCGCCGACGAAGCAGCCGTACTCGCGGCGCGGGGCCACGTCGAAGCCGGCGTCGACGGCCTCCTCCTCTGGCACCTGGCGGAGCAGCGTAGCCAGAGCGGCGGCGTCCTCCGCGCCGTGCAGCCGCCGGCTACCTCTGCCCTCGACCCGCCGGAAGCTCTCCTCTGTCGCGTAGCCGAGCCAGAACGGGCCGTGGATCGCGGCCACCTCGTCGCCGTACAGGGTGCGGACGAAGGCGCGGTCGAAGACCGCTGCGGACGGCCACGAGGCGCACGCCACGGTGGTGCTGCCGACCAGCGCCTGGGGCACCACGATGATGCAGCTGTCCTCACGGCGGATCAGGTAGACGTGGTCGCGGTGGGAGGGCTCGGGGTGCGAGGCGA
>QHBU01000015.1 GCA_003244045.1 Candidatus Aeolococcus gillhamiae | reverse complement strand
CGGTAGGCGCGGTCCACATCCGGGACCGACAGTGCGATCACCTTGACCCCGTCACCGTGGCGGGCGTGGTGGCGGGCGATCTCGGTATCCGAGCGCAGCGTGCCCGTGAGCACGAAGCGGATGCGGCCCTGCTCGATCACGTGGGAGACATGGTCGCGACAGCCCGTCTCGAGGCCCCGGTACGCCGTCTGGCGAAAGCCGAACGCGCGGGTCAGGTAGTACGCGGCCTGGGCGGCATTGCCCACCCACAACTCAACGTGGTCGATGCCGTGCAGGGGCATGAAGTCCCCTGAGGCGGGCGACGTCGGATGCGCTGTNNGGCCGCACGGGGGCGCTCGGCGAGAGCCGCGATCGATTCATCGGTGCAGGTCGAGAAGAAGCCACCCACCACCTCGACGGTCTGCTCCACCGATTCGGCCAGGTAGAGGACTGGCTGGTAGGCGGTGATGTCGTAATCGACGCTCCCCATCTCAACCAGATCGAGAGGTCGGAGCTCCATGGCCCGGAACTCCTCTATCTCCCCATAGCTCGAGAGGATTCCGGCTCCGTAGGCCCGCAACTCCCCATCCTCGACCACGACCCCGAACTCGAGCGAGAACCAGAACACCTTGGAGAGGAAGCGAAGGTTGTCCATGTCGTTCAGCCGCCGGGCGGCTACGCCGGCAAGCCGGTGCAGCTCGCTGAAGGTCGGCGTCGCCAACAGGTGGCCGTGACCGATGACCTCGTGGATGATGTCCGGCTCAGGGGTGTAGAGCGGCTCCGCCGGGTGTCGGACGTACTGCGTCGAATGAAAGACGCGCTCGGCCAGGGAGCCATAGAACTCGTCCAGTGCGACCAGTCCGGCGGCGGGGACATACCGCCAGCCGGTCAGGGGCTCTACCCGGTCGGAGACCTCGTCGAGGCTCGGGACACGATCCTGCGGTAGCGCGACCTGCTGAAGCGCCTCGCGGTATTCGGCGATGGCGTAGCGCTCGTGCTTGGGCGCGAGCTCGTGGCACACCGTCCGCCACACCCCCTCCTCCTCCTCTGTGTAGGCGATCTGAGGGGAGCGATCGCCGGGGCACCACGCCAGCGCAGCCGCGGCAATCTCGCCTCGGCGGGCACGGTAGACGGGATCGTTGGCGCCAAGATGGTCGTGGGCCAGATGGACGGTGACCGATCCGTCGGCGTCGGTGCTGACCGGCGAGTAGAGCTGTGCCTCTTCGAACATCCCTGGCACTCAGTTCAGCACCTGGCCAGTCCACTTGCAAGTCTGCTCAGTCTCAGCTAGCAGATTGACCATTTCTGCTGTCCTGAGAGCTAGGATGCTGGTCAGAATGACCATCGATCGTCTCGACGCTAGCGTGATTGCCGCGTTGCGAGAGAACCCTCGAGTGGGCCTGCTCGAGATCGCACGTCGTCTCGGGGTGGCGCGCGGGACCGTGCAGGCCAGGCTGGCCAAGCTCGAGCAGCGCCGCGTGATCACTGGCTACGGACCCGAGATCGATGCCGCCGCCCTCGGCTACTCCATCTCCGCGTTCATGTTCATCGAGCTCGCGCAGGGCCGCCTGGCGGAGGCCGTCGAGGTGATGCGGGGGATGCCCGAGCTGCTCGAGGCCGATGCGATCAGTGGCCCGCAGGACGTCATCTGCCGGGTCGTGGCCCGTGACACCGAGCACCTGCAGGAGCTGGTCAACGAGCTCCTGCGTGCGCCGGCGATCCGGCGCTGCACCTCCTACATCGTCCTCTCACGCCAGGTCCCTCCCAGGACCGGACCGCTGGTGCAGGCAGCCGGAGCGCGAGGGTAGGTGGGCGGGGCCTAGGCTGCGCGCTTGCCCGGCTGGCGAGCGCAGCGATCACATATGCAGTGGCGGCCATGGA
>QHBU01000014.1 GCA_003244045.1 Candidatus Aeolococcus gillhamiae | reverse complement strand
TACGACCACCGCGTCATCCAGGGTGCGCAATCGGGCGAGTTCCTCGGCCGCATCGAGGCGATGCTCAACGGCGACGGTGACTTCTACGGCGCGGTGTTCGAGAGCCTGGGCCTCGGGCTTCCCGCCGCGGACATCCCGCGCAGCAGCGCCGAGGCACGCCCCGCCACGGCGACAGCGGCGGCGGAGCCAAGCACCGCGACCACTGCTGTGCCGTCGCACCGGATGCTCGCCGCCGTGCAGGCCGCGACGTCGCTGATCAAGGCACACCGCACCCATGGCCACCTCGGCGCCCACCTCGACCCGCTCGGAACGCCGCCGCTCGGTGACCCCGCCATGGAGCCGGAGACGTACGGGCTCACCCCAGACCTCATGGAGCAGATCCCCGCCGACGTGCTGCGCGTGTACGTGCCCGGACGCAACCTCGCAGAGGTGCTGCCCAACCTGCGCCGCACCTACTGCGGGACCATCGCGTACGAGATCGAGCACATCGCCAGCCATGAGCAGCGCGTCTGGTTGCGCGAGCACATCGAGTCGGGCGCGTACCGACTGCCCTTCAGCCCGGACCAGAAGCGCCGCCTGCTCCAGCGTCTCACCAAGGTCGAGGCCATGGAGCGATACCTGCGGCGCACGTTCATCGGCCAGAAGACGTTCTCCGCCGAGGGTGTCGACGCCATGGTGCCGATGCTCGAGGGCCTGCTCGGCGTCATCGCCGACGACGGCATCGGCGAGGTGGTGATGGGCATGTCCCACCGCGGACGCCTGGCCACCATCGCACACGTCGTCAACCGACCGTACGCAGCCATCCTGGTGGCCTTCGAGCGCGGCGAGATGCGCCGCGCGGTGGCGTCGCTCAACGACGCGCCCACCGGGGACGTCAAGTACCACATCGGCTCGGTCGGCACCTACATCAGTGACAACGGCAAGGGAATCACCGTGCGCCTGCTGTCCAACCCGTCGCACCTCGAGGCGGTGGACCCGGTGGTGGAGGGATGGACGCGCGCCGAGCAGACCAAGCGGAGCTCGAGCACGATCCACGTCGATCCCACGGTGGCGGTGCCGGTGCTGCTGCACGGCGACGCCGCATTCGCGGGCCAGGGCATCGTGGCCGAGGTGCTCAACCTGCAGTCGCTCGGCGGCTACGCCACGGGCGGCACGGTGCACCTCATCACCAACAACCAGGTGGGCTTCACCACCGAGGCCGCCGACGCGCGCTCCACCCGCTACGCCAGCGACATGGCCAAGGGCTTCGACTGCCCGATCGTGCATGTCAACGCCGACGACATCGAGGCCTGCATCAACGCGGTGCGGCTGGCCTGGGACTACCGGCGCACGTACCACCGCGACGTGGTCATCGACCTCATCGGCTACCGCCGCTTCGGGCACAACGAGACCGACGAGCCGTCGTACACGCAACCGCTCATGTACCAGAAGATCAAGGAGCACCCCACCGCCCGCGAGATCTACCTGCACAAGCTGGTCGGCGACGGACTGATCACCGAGGCGGACGGCGCCAACGATTTCGAGACCGCGTACAGCGCTCTTGCGGAGGCACACAAGAAGGTCAAGGCGACGCTCGCCACCGACATCCCTGAGGAGTCGGAGGACTCGACCGCGCACGAGACGGAGACCCCGCGGCCGTCGACGCGGGTGGCGCGCGACATCCTGGTCACGCTCAATGAGCAGCTCATCGTCGCGCCCGACGACTTCCACGTGTACCCCAAGCTGGCCAAGCAGTTGGAACGTCGCCGCGCCGCCGTCCGCGACGGTGGCGGCGTCGACTGGGGCACCGCGGAGTCGCTGGCGTTCGCGAGCCTGCTCACCGAGGGCCACCCCATCCGCCTCTCCGGCCAGGACACGCAGCGCGGCACGTTCAGCCAGCGCCACCTGGTGTTCCACGACGACCGCGATGGCGCGGAGTGGATCCCCATGCAGAACCTGGTCGGCGCCGAGGCCACCTTCGAGGTGTACAACAGCCCGCTCAGCGAGGTCGGCTGCCTCGGCTTCGAGTACGGCTACAGCGCCGCCGACCCCACCACCACAGTTCTCTGGGAGGCGCAGTACGGCGACTTCGTCAACAACGCCGAGATGGTCGTCGACCAGTTCATCTCGTCGGCGCTGGCCAAGTGGGGACAGCGCTCGCGCCTCGTCCTGCTCCTCCCCCACGGCTACGAGGGAAACGGGCCGGAGCACTCGAGCGCGCGGCTCGAGCGTTTCCTGCAGCTCGCCGCCCACGGCAACATGCGCGTCGCCAACTGCTCGACCGCAGCACAGTACTTCCACCTGCTCCGCGACCAGGCCATCGCCCCGACCGCGCGACCGCTGGTGATCATGACCCCCAAGCGGCTGCTGCGCCTGGCCGAGTCGTCGTGCACGCTCGACGAGCTCGCCGACAGCGAGTTTCGCCCCGTCCTCGACGACCCGGTGACCTCGGCGACGCCGAAGCAGCGCAAGAACGTGCACACCTTGCTGCTCTGCACCGGGAAGATCTACTACGAGCTGGAGCTGCACCCCGATCGCCGCGAGGCGGAGGACCTCGCCATCGTCCGCATCGAGCTGCTCAACCCGCTGCCCGTCGACGAGGTGCTCGCGCTCATCCGCACCTACCCCAACCTCGAGCAGATCTACTGGGTGCAGGAGGAGCCGGCGAACATGGGCGCGTGGCCGCACCTCTCGCGGCCGATCGGCAAGCGGCGTCCGTACGACATCCGTTGGGACTACATCGGCCGGCCGCGCCGGGCCAGCCCGTCGGAGGGATCGGCCGGCTCGCACCGCATCGAGCAGGAGCGGATCATCACCGGCGCCATCGCCAGCTCGCCGATCCTGGCACGCAAGCAGTCCGAGGAAGGCCTGCAGCCCGCCGAGCTCAAGGCATCCTCCGACCCGAAGGCCGCCGGCGACTCGTGAGCCCGCGGGTCGTTGTGCTGGGCGGCGGCCCGGCGGGAGACGTCGCCGCGCTGCGCGCCGCCCAGCTCGGCGCTGACACGGTGCTCATCGAGCGCGCCGAGCTCGGGGGCACCTGCCTCAACTGGGGCTGCATCCCCACCAAGTCGCTGCTCGCCGGCGCCGACCTGCTGCGCAGGATCCGGCACGCCTCGGACTACGGGATCATGGTGGAAGAGCCGACCATCGACTTCGCGCGGATGATGGAGCGCAAGGAGGAGGTGGTCCTGAAGATGCGCTCCGGCGTCGAGGCCGCGTGCAAGCGCAAGAAGGTGCGCGTGGTGCGCGAGCAGGGCGTCATCGAGGGCGACGAGGTGGTCTGCGGCAAGGAGCACTTGCCCTTCGACCACCTCATCGTGTGCGTCGGCACCGTCGCCAGTGGACTGCCGGGCATCGACATGGATCACCCCTGCGTGGTCACCTCCGACGGCATCGTGCGGCTGCAGAAGATCCCCAAGAAGATGCTGGTGATCGGCGGCGGGGTGATCGGGTGCGAGTTCGCCAGCCTGTTCGCGGCGCTGGGCACGCAGGTGACCGTGGTCGAGGTGCTGCCCCAGATCCTCACCGGCGTCGACCCGCGCATCGTCGCGCAGTTCCGCAAGCTCGTCGAAGCCCAGGGCGTCACCTTCCACACCGGGCACAACGTGGAGTCGGTCGACTATCGCACGGCCTCGCTCATCGCCCATCTCGATGACGGCACCGACGTCGACGCCGACCTGCTGCTGGTGTCGGTGGGCCGCAAACCGGAGACAGGCCGTATCGGCCTCGAGGAAGCGGGCGTGGTGGTGGACGAGCGCGGGTACGTCGAGGTCGATGACCAGTTGCACACCAAGAACGAGAAGATCTGGTCGGCGGGCGACTGCATCGGCGGCCTCCAGCTCGCCCACCTGGCCAGCGCGGAAGCAGCGCGCGCGGTGGAGAACGCGCTCGGCCACGACATCATGGCAATGGACCGCACCGTGGTGCCCTCGTGCATCTACACCCATCCTGAAATTGCCATGGTCGGTCTCAACTCGGAGACGGCCAAGGCGGGCGGGTACGAGGTCAAGGTTGGCCAAGCGCGCTTCCTCGGCAACGGCAAGGCGCTCGGGGAGGGCGAACCGGACGGGCTGGCCCAGCTCTACTCCGACGCCAAGACCGGCGTGCTCCTCGGCGCCACCGTCATGGGCGTGCACGCCGTGGAGATCATCCACGAGGTCGGCGTGGCCATCTCGGACGGGCTCACAGTCGACGAGCTCGGCGCCATCATCCACGCCCACCCGACGGTGAGCGAGACGATCATGGACGCCGCCGAGCAGGCCGCCGGCGTGGCGCCGTACCTGTCCTAAGAAGGAAAGGGGCGGGGCGGCATCGCTCCGGTCGCTGGTGCTCGGCGGTCGCATCGGGAGCCCCTGGGCTTCGCCCAGTCGGTCTCCCTCGCTGCTCGCAATGCTCCCTCCGCGACGCCGCCCCGCCCCTTTCCTTCGTGGCTGTTCGGAGGCTCAGACCTCTTCGCGAAGCCTGTTGTCTCGGCGGCGCAGGCGGCGCATCGCGACCAGGCGTCTCGCCAGCCGGGCCTCGCGGATGGTGAGCATCGCGAAGAGCACGCCCATGGCGAGCAACACGCCGCCGAGCCAGCGCGGGCTGAGCACCACGCTACTCGTACCGCCGGCGAGGCAGAGCGCGGTGGCGATGCCGAAGGTGGTCGCCACCACAAGGCGCGAGAGCAGCGTCGCCGCGTCGCGCGCGTCGCGGACGCGCTGGGCCACGGCGGGGTTGCGCGCGGTCGCCGACCCGAACGCGCGCTGCGCCGCGGTGCGGCGCCGGTTGCCGAGCAGTCGCCAGAAGACGAACCCCGAGAGGAGGCGGATCAGCAGGCTCCACGGCATGAGGTGTCCATTGTGGTCCGCGACGCTTTCCGAGGGCCCTCTGGTGCGGGGAGTGACGGCGCGGGCGGTGCTATCGTCGGCCCCCACCGCGGGCACGGAGGAATTGCAATGGTCCGGGCGTACGTGCTGATCACCGCCACCGCCGGGAAGGCTCTCGAGGTGGTCGAGCGCCTGCGCTCCTCGCCCGGGGTCATCCACGCCGATGCCATCACCGGCGAGTACGACGTCATCGCCGAGGTGGAGGCTGAGGACATCGCCGGGATCGGCCGCCTCGTTGTGGAGCGCGTGCAGTCCAACGGGGTCCTCAAGACGATCACCTGCCTGGCGGTCCAGTAGGAACTTGTCGGTCCGCGTCGGTTCGCCCGCCGGGCTGGGCGGCCTCGTCGGCGAAGCCCTCGCGCTGCTCCGCGGCAGCCCCCGGCTGCGCCGCTCCCTGTGGTTCTGGCTCAGCACCGGCCTGGTACTCACTGAGGCGTTCACCATCCCGCTCGCGACGCTGCACGATCGCGGGTCGGTGCTGCCGCTGGCGCTGGGCGCGGCTGGCTGGTGGGCGGCGGTGTCGGTGTTCCTGGTCGGCGGCACGTCCCTGCTGCACACCCCCGACGGGACGCGCATCGACCGCTACGGCATCCCCAACGGGCTGAGCGCGATCCGCGCCTGGTTCTGCTTCCCGCTGATCCTCTGCGCCGCTCTCTCGCTGCCCGGCTCGCTCGGCCTCTACCTGTGGTGTTCGGTGGGCGGCAGCACCGGCATGCTCGACTTCGTCGACGGCTGGATCGCGCGCCGTTTCGGTCCGATCACCGCGCTCGGCAAGGCGCTCGACCCCGCCATGGACGTGCTCTTCTTCGCGATGGCGGCGGTGGGCAATTGGCTGCTCGGCATCGCACCGGGCTGGCTGGCCGCGGGCATCCTCTTCCGCTATCTCGGCCCGTTCCTGGCCACCCCATTCATCTTCCTGGCCGGCAAGCGGCCCGAGCTTGTGCACACCGTGTGGGGGCGGCGCAACACCGCGGCGATCGGCCTGGTGCTGTTCATCCTCATGATCGTGCGGCTGAGCAGCGGGCCTGTGAACACCGTGGCCCTGGTCATCTCCCTGCCGCTGCTGGTGCCCACCTTCGTGCTCCACAGCATCGCACTGGTGCGGCGCACCGCCGAGGCTCCCCGCGCCGGGTGAGGCTGGCACGAGGCGGCAGGCGGGGTCAGGGATCCTGGATCAGCCGTTCCAGAACCGCATCCAGCCAGGAGGATGGAGTCAGGCCAAACGCCGTCGGCACGACGCTGGCGCCAAGGCCGTCGAGCACGTTTGTGAGCTCGGCGTCGCTGAAGCCGGCGGCCAGGAGGTCGCGGAGCTCCGCTGCAGTGCCGGTGACGACGCTGCCCGGCGACGCGGCGACGAACTCGTCGACCACCGCCTCCCAGCCATCCCCGTCCTGCCCCCACTCCTGATGGAAGTAGGCGCCGAAGAGCTGCTCCAGCTGGGGGTAGGCGGTGACCGGGTCGTCGAGGCTGTCCTGGCGCGACATCGGGATGCCTCCGTGGCTCATGGATGGATTGACAACGGGTGGCGGCCGTTCTGGTTGACCGGGTAGGCGGTGAGCACCGCGAACCCTGACCGGTAGCCGCGATGACGCTTCAGCACCACGCGAACGGAGGTGGCCGGCAGCGGTGGGCGGCCGACCTCCCAGCGGTCGCGACGCAGCTCGTTGCCGATCACCTCGTCCATGGTGACCCCGATGGCCAGGCGCGGGCGCCCCCCGCGCCGCCAGCGCTCCACCTTGGCCCGATTGAGCGCCACGCAGGTTTCGACGCAGCGCTGCGCAGTGGCCACGTCGGGGAAGGACCCGGTGGCGGGCAGCCAGGGATGCTCACGGAGGCGCTGCGCCTCCGCCTGCGGGGTGGTGCCGCAGTGGCGTGAGACGGTGTGGCCGTCACCGCGGCGCTCGTACACCGCGAGCGGCTCGACGGCCATGGGCCGGCGCAGGCGGAGGCCGCCATCCAGCTCCACTTCACCCGGCCCGACGTGCGGCGCTGCTCACCGCACCGACTGTCGATGCCTAGCGCGGACGCGCACGGGACAATGCCGGCAGACGCTGGCCGGGGGCGGACGGGGATAATCCGCGCGCTGTGCAGGCCGTGGTCAAGCCGATCGCCGCGCCCGGGTTGGTGCTCGCCGATGTTCCGCAACCGGTGCCGGGCGACGGCGAACTGTTGCTGCGCGTCGCCGCGGCGTCGGTGTGCGGCACGGACGTGCACATCTACGACTGGAACCCGTGGGCGGCAGCGCGCGTCCACCCGCCCCGGGTGATCGGTCACGAGATCTGCGGCGAGGTGGTGGGTCGCGGACCCGGTGCGGACCTGCCGGACGGACGGCGCGTGGCGGTGGAGTCACACATCGTCTGCAGGCAGTGCAACTCGTGCGCGCGCGGTGACTTCCATGTGTGCCCGAACACGCGCATCCTCGGCGTCGACGTCGACGGTGGGTTCACGTCGCTGGTCGTTGTTCCGCAGCTCAACGTGTTCCCCATCAGCGACGACACCACGTCTGAGGTGGCGGCGGCGCTCGAGCCCGTCGGCAACGCCGTGCACGCGTGTTCCTACGGTGAGCTCGCCGGGCGTGCCGTCGTTGTGTTCGGCTGCGGGCCGATCGGCTGCGCTGCGATCGCGATCGCGCGCGCTGAGGGAGCGGCGGCGGTCATCGCCGTCGACCGCAACCGCTACCGGCTCGAGCTCGCCGAGCGGATGGGGGCGACGTCGCTGGTGATGGCTGACAACAACGTCGAGCCCAGCGTTCGCGCGGCGGCGCGCGGCGCCGACATCGACTGCGCTCTGGAGATGAGCGGCGCGCCAAGCGCTGTGATCGCGGCGACGCGGCTGGTGCGCCCGGGTGGTTGGATCAGCCTGCTCGGCATCGGCGACGAGCCGGCCACGCTCGACCTCTCCAACGACGTGGTCATGACCGGCATCAGCCTGCACGGCGTGGTCGGACGGCGGCTACCCCAGACGTGGGAGGCGACGATGGAGTACGTGCGCAGCGGCGCGGTCGACGTCAGCGCGCTGATCACGCACCACTATGCGATGAGCGAGATCGTGGCCGCCATCGAGCTGATCAAGTCGGGCCACTGCGGAAAGGTGTCCCTGCATCCGGGGTGATGCCGTCGGTGTGGGCGAGTCATGCGATGGAAGCCAGCAGCGCTTGTGCCTCGCTTGCTGATCGGACGCGCACGAAGCGCACATGTGACCACCGCGGGTCGGCCGTGGCGGCTGTGTAGCGGGCTCGGTAGTCGGCGTGCTTGGTTCACGACCAGAGGATGATCGAGCGCTCCGGGTCCCGGGAGAACAGTTTCTTGACGCTCTCTCTGTTGCCATTCCAGAGCCGGCGACGGAGGAGTATGCGGGTGAACGTGCGGCGGATGATCCGGCGCATCACCACACGACGGGGCGGGTCGAGCCAGACGATTGTGTCGGCCTTGGCCCAAACGCTGTCACGCACCGCCGCGTAGTTGCCGTCGACCACCCAGCCGTCGGCCGATGTGCCTTGCAGTACCGCCGCTCGGAACCTGTCGACGGGCAGCTCGCGCCAGTCCGGCAGGTGGAAGATTGCGTCGAGCTCGATGTGCGGCACCTGTAGTCGCTGTGCCAGCTGTGCGGCCAGAACAGACTTGCCCGCGCCGGAGTTGCCCACGACCGATACGCGCCGCATGTGTGGTGGTCAGGGTAGCAGGGGCCTTGGTGCCGGGCTTGAGGTGCGCTGTGCGTTGGGCGTGGTGGTCTGGCCCGGCGGTGGCCGTTCCCGTATGGTCACCAGATGGCCATTGAATCCACCCGGACCTCTGACGCCGTCCGCCATCTCGACGCCTCCCTCGAGGAGGATCTCGACACCCTCCGCAACGAGGGCCTGTTCCGGCCGTTGCGGGTTCTCGAGTCGCCGCAGATGGCCGAGGTGGTCGTCGGCGGGCGGCGGCTGATCAACCTCTCGTCGAACAACTACCTCGGCCTCAACACCCACCCGCGCCTCATCGAAGCCGCGGTCAGAGGCGCCAGCGAGTGGGGAGCGGGCAGCGGCGCGGTGCGCACCATCGCCGGGACGCAGTCAATCCACGAAGAGCTGGAGGCGCGCCTGGCGGCGTTCAAACACACCGAGGCGGCGCTCTGCTTCCAGAGCGGCTACACCGTCAACGTCGGTGTCATCGGCTCGATGCTCGAGTCCGGCGACTGCGTGGTCAGCGACAAACTCAACCACGCCAGCATCATCGACGGGATCCGGCTCACCAAGGCGGACCGCATCCTCTACGAGCACGTCGACGTCGACGACGCCGAGAGGGCCCTGAAAGAGGCGCGCGACAAGGGGTATCGGCGCGTGCTGCTGATCACCGACGGCGTCTTCAGCATGGACGGCGACATCGCCCCGCTGCCCGACCTGGTCGAGCGTGCCGAGAAGTACGAGGCGGCGGTGATGGTCGACGACGCCCATGGCACCGGCGTGCTCGGCCGCAACGGCCGCGGCAGCACCGACCACTTCAACCTCCACGGCCGTGTCGCGCTGAACATCGGAACGCTCAGCAAGGCGGTAGGAGTAGTCGGCGGGTACGTCGCTGCGTCGCAGACCGTGCGCGACCACCTCATCCACAAGGCGCGCCCGTTTCTCTTCTCCTCATCGCACCCGGCGGCGGTGGTGCTGGCGTGCATCGCTGCCATCGACGTGCTCGAGCAGGAACCCGAGCTGATCGAGCGGCTCTGGGTGAACGCGCGCTACCTCAAGAAGGGCCTGGCGGAGCTGGGTTTCGACATCGGCCACAGCGAGACCCCGATCACGCCGGTGATGTGCGGCGAGGCGCCCCAGGCGATGGCGCTGAGCGACGCCCTGCTGGAGCACGGCGTGTTTGCGCAGGCGATCGGGTTCCCCACCGTGGCGCGCGGCAGGGCGCGGGTGCGCACCATCGTGACCGCCACCCACACCACGGCGCAGCTCGACGACGCCCTGGCCGCCTTCGGTGCGTGCGGCCCGGCGATCGGTCTGCTCTGACCGCCGCGCGTCCGTAACCCGGCCACAGAATGAAGGCTTGTGTGCAATGACCCCGCCGATAGCGCGCGGCCGCTGAGGTGGCCCACCGCAGCGCCGACGAGCTCGAGGCGGAGCGCCTGATGATCGAGGCCGCGCAGCGCGACCGGGCGGCGTTCGCGCCACTCTACGAGCGCTACGTCGATCAGATCTACGCCTACGCACACACGCTGACCAGGAACCGGGAGCTCGCCGAGGACGTGACCGCCTCCACATTCGCCAAGGCCATCGAGGACCTGCCCCGCTTCGAGTGGCGCGGTGTTCCCTACTCCGCGTGGCTGTATCGCGTCGCGGCCAACCTGGTGGCGCGGCAGGCGCGCCGGCCCGCGTGGCTCGACCTCGACGAGCACCAGCCCGTCGACGGGGAGTCGCCCGAGCAGATCGTCGAGCAGCGCGACCGCGAGGCGACGGTGCGCGCCGCGGTGGCGACGCTTCCCGATGACCAGCGCCAGGCGGTGTTGCTGCGCTTCGGCGGCGAGCTGCGCAACCGGGAGATCGGCGAGATCATGGGGCGCAGCGAGGGCGCCGTGAAGCTGCTCACCTTCCGGGCCATGACGTCGCTGCGCCAGGAACTGGGGGCGCCAACGCCCGCGGAACGTTCGATGGAGGGACGCTGATGAACCCGGCAGAGATCCTCGACCGCGCCCTGGAGGCCGGAGCCACCGGCAGAACGGCGCCGGCCTCGGTACGCGGGCTGCTCGACGTCGCCACCGAGGTCGCCCAGGCGCTCACCGCCAGCAGGCTCAGCCGCGCCGACCACGACCGCATCTACGCGCACTCGCTGGCGATGCTGGAGGCAGCGGTCGACGAGCAACGCCGCGGCTGGCAGCGCGCGCTGCACCCGCGCAGGCCGGCACCCGTGCTCATCGGCGGGGCGGCGCTGACCCTCGGGGCCGCGGCGCTCGGCTGGGCCGTGCTGCATGGACGCCGCTCCCACGCGCCGGTCGCTGCCTGACCTTTCGCGCGGCCTGCGGTACCGTTGTCGCATGCCCGGCGACAACCGCGACGTTCCTGACGAGCTCACCCCGCGTGAGAAGGCGCGCCTGCGCGCGCGTGATCGCAAGCGCGCCACCCGGATGGTGGTCGACAACGCCGGCGTGAAGCGCACCGCGCTGGCCCTGGCAGCACGGCGCGCCGTGCCCCCGGCCAAGGACGTCGAGACGACCTAGCCGCCTCCCTCGTCGTCGCGGCGCACGCGCGCGGCGGTGGCCGCGAGCAGCATCGGGGCGGCGGTGTCGTCCACCGGTAGCTCTGTGTCGACGGCGAGGCGGCGCTGGCGGAAAGGCGCCGACGGGGCCTCGAAGACCACCTTCACTGCGCCCACGGCCTCGCCGGCGGCGGCCGTGGCGATGGCGGTGGAGAACGCGTCGAGCTGGTACCGGTGGGTGACCAGGCTGTCGGCGGGGAACGAGGCGTCCGTGAGCCACTCGCGAACGGCGGCGAACGTCCGCCAGCCGGCTGGCTCCCTGCCGAAGCCGCCGCTGCCGGCGATGGTGAGCTCGCGCGACCAGAGTGCCGACCAGTCCAGCTCGAGGCGACCGGCCCGGCCGGCGACCACGATGGTCGCGCCCGAACGGAGCAGGCGCATCCCCAGCGCGACGCTGGCGGCGGTGCCCCGGCAATCGATGACGGCGTCGAGGCCGCGGTCGAGGACCGGCAGGTCGTCGCCGGCGACGATCATCCGACGCGCCCCCAGCAGCTCGGCGGTGCGGTCGAGAAGCTGCGCCGGGCTGCCCCGCCAGACCCGGGCGGCGCCGAGGCACTCGAGCGCGCGGGCGACGCTGCTCTCGTCGACGGCGAGGTGCGCGGGCAGCTTGCGACGTCGCCGCCCGGTTCGCTGCGGGCCGCGGGCGTCGACCATCACGGTGATGTCGACGTCGGGATGGAGGCGCCGCAGAGCGGCGATCACGAGGCGGGTGGTGGTCCCCGAGCCGATCACCGCGACGCGGTCGCCGCGCCGGTTCCAGCGCAGCACGGCGTGGATGGCCGCCGCCAGGGAGACGCCGAGGACGCCGCGCTGGTCGGAGATGCCGTCGGCGGGGATGAGCATCTCCTCGTGGGCCAGCACCCCCTCCGACCAGCCACCGCCCGAGGCCAGGCCGCCGTCCGCGCCAGGCCCGATGACGCTGGGGCGGTCGCGGTTCTCGCAGAGCTCGGCCTCGCCGGCGGCGCAGCGCGCACACGTCGGGAAGCCGCGGATCATGCAGCCCGCGTTGGGCTCGACGAGGACGCGCTGGCCCTCGCGCGCCCAGCGGGTGCCATTGACCTCCTCGACGACCCCGACCACCTCGGAGCCCGGCACCATCGGCAGGGGTCGCGGCGCTCCCATCGGGGGCAGGGTTCGGTCGGAGCTGAGCAGGGCGAGATCGCGGGCGTTGATCCCAGCGAGCGTGGGCCGGATCAGGGCCCAGCCCGGTGCCGGCGGGATCGGCCGGGCGATGTCGCGCAGCTGGACCAGCGGGGGCGCATCGCCACGACGCGCGGGGTCCGCGTCGAGCACCAGCGCGCGAATCGGGGCGTCGCCGCCGTCGAGAACGGTGAGGCCATCGGGTGTCACGGTCGGCAACGATACCGCCGCGCGCCTGCCGGGGCGGCAGAATACCGGCAGATGAGCGCGAGCCCGCCCCCTCCGCCGCCTCCTCCGCCACCGCCCGGGGGGTGGCCGCAGCTTCCGGGGTGGGGGCCGCCGGGGCCCGCGCCGGCATGGCAGGGACCGGGGGGACCGCCTCCCGGCTGGGGGTGGCAGCAGCAGCCCGTCCTCCCCGTTTCGGGCCGCTTTCGCGCCCAGACCGTCGGCGAGTTGCTCGACTCGGCCTTCACGCTGTACCGCCGCAACGTCCGCCTGATCCTCTCGATCACCGCCGTCGTGCAGCTGCCGCTGGCCGTCTTCAGCTACATCACCTACCAGCTCACCGGCATCACCAGCGCGACCACGCGGCTGCAGCAGCTCAGCGCCGGCGGCACGATCACCTCCGAGCAGCTCTCCAACGTCACCTCCACGCTGTTCACGCTGCTGGCTGTGGTGTTCGGCATCGCGCTGCTCCAGGCGCTGGTGGTGCAGCCGATCGCCACTGCGGCGATGACCCGCGCGGTCGGCGACATCTACCTCGACCAGCCGGCCAGCCTGGGGAGCGCGTATCGCGCCGTGGGACAGCGGCTCGGGGCCGTGGTGGGCGTGTCGATGCTGCTCTTCGGCTTCGGCATCCTGCTGTTCGGGGTGTCCTTCGGGCTGGTCGCCGGCGCGGTGTACGCCTTCGGCTCGGGTGGCTCGGCGCTGCTGATCCTGGTGCTGCCGGCGGCGGTCTTCGCGGCGATCCTGATGTACACGCGCTGGCTC
The DNA here is from genome assembly GCA_003244045.1 of Candidatus Aeolococcus gillhamiae. Lineage (GTDB taxonomy): Bacteria > Chloroflexota > Dormibacteria > Aeolococcales > Aeolococcaceae > Aeolococcus > Aeolococcus gillhamiae. Next base: position 33 of record QHBU01000014.1, on the reverse strand, counting down.
TTCGCTGCGTCGATCGTCATGCTCGAGCGCGCC
>QHBU01000013.1 GCA_003244045.1 Candidatus Aeolococcus gillhamiae | reverse complement strand
CGTCGCGGGCGGTGAGCATGAGGATCGCCGACGGGATCGCCCGACCGCGCAGCAGCCGGCACAGCTCAAACCCGTCCATGCCGCGCCCGAGCATGACGTCGAGGACGATGACGTCGAAGTGGCCGTTGCCGGCAGCGAGCACCGCCTCGTCGGCGTCCGCCGACCACTCGGCGAGGATGCCCGTCTCCTCGAGCCCGCGACGCACCGCGTCGCCGACGTCGGTGTCGTCCTCGACTACGAGCACTCGCATGGCTGTTGGGCGCGGCTACGCGCTGGCGGCGGCCGTGTCGGGCAGGAGCGCCTCGACCGCCGCTCCCAACCCGGTGAGGTTGAACGGCTTGATGATCGCCTCGTCGGCGCCCGCCTGCCGCGCTGCGAGGTAGAAGCCGACGATGTGCACCAGGCGGGCGTCGTCGTCCACGAGCAGGACGCGGGATCGGGCGGTACGAGGCTGAGGCATCGCCTGATTCTGGGCCGCGGTTCACGCCGCGAACTCGGCTGGTGCCGGGATCGCATCCTCCTGTTGCAGATCCTTGACCGCTGTGAAGTCACCCAATCGGGGCGGTGAGGCCGCCTCAGCCAAGGCCGGTGGCCGCCGACGGCCCTTCATAATCGCTGGCGACGTCAACGAGGAGGTGGCAGCGTGGCGACGATCGTGCGGCCCGAGGTGGCGACCTACCAGCAGTACATCGACGGCGAATGGACCGGTGCCGCCACCGGGGAGACCTTCGACGTGCTCAACCCCTCGACCGAGGAAGTCGTCGCGCTGGCGCCCGCGGGCAGCCGCGAGGACGCCCGCCTGGCGATCGCCGCGGCCCGGCGCTCCTTCGACGCCGGCGACTGGCGCAACAAGAGCCAGCTCCAGCGCAGCCAGATCATGTTCGAGATCGCCAAGCACCTGGCCGAGCGCAGCGGCGAGTGGGCCCTCCTGGAGTCCCAGACTGCCGGGGCGACCATCCGCAAGGCGAGCATCGTGGACGTCCCGCTGGCGATCGAGACCTTCCGGTCGATGGCCGAGCAGGCGCTGCAGATCCCCTGGTACGAGCCGCTGCCCTGGATCGACATCCCCCACGTCAGCTGGAACTTCGTGCAGCGCGAGGCGATCGGCGTCTGCACCGGGATCATCCCCTTCAACTTCCCTCTCCTGATCGCGATGTGGAAGCTGGCGCCGGCGCTGGCCATGGGCAACAGCGTGGTGCTCAAGCCCTCGCCGTTCACCCCGTTGACCCTCCTCGAGGTCGCCCGCGCCATCGACGAGACCGGCCTGCTGCCGCGCGGCGTGCTCAATGTGGTCACCGGTCCGGGCAACGAGCTCGGCGAGGAGCTGGTGGTCAACGAGGACGTCGACAAGGTCGCCTTCACCGGTTCCACAGCCGTGGGGCGGCGCATCCTCGAGATGGCGGCACCGACCATCAAGAAGGTCACCCTCGAGCTCGGCGGCAAGTCGGCCAACATCGTCTGTGCTGACGCCGACCTCGACATCGCCGTCGACGGAACCCTGTTCGGTACCTTCTTCCACCAGGGCCAGGCGTGTGAGTCGGGTCACCGCCTCTACGTGCACGACGACGTGTACGACGCCTTCATGGAGCGGCTGGTGGCCACCGCCCGTGACCTGCGCGTCGGCGACGCCACGGATTTCGACACCCAGGTCGGACCGCTGATCTCGCGCCGCCAGTACGAGAACGTGCTCGCCGCCATCGACCGGGCCGAGCAGGAGGGCGCCACCGTGCTGGTCGGGGGCGGACGCGCCACCGGCGTGGGGGAGAAAGGCCACTTCGTGCAGCCGACGGTGATCACCGACGTCAGGGCGGACAGCAACCTGGCCACCGAGGAGGTGTTCGGACCCGTTCTCGCGGTGCAGCGCTGGAGCGACCCTGGCGACATCATCCGCCGGGCCAACCGCTCCATCTACGGCCTGGCGGGGGGCATCTGGTCTCGCGACACCCGTGCCGCCATCGAGATGGCCAAGCAGTTGCGCACGGGGACGGTGTGGATCAACGACTGGCACATGCTCAACTCGCTGGCACCATTCGGCGGCTACCGCCAGAGCGGGACCGGCCGCGAGCTCGGCTCCTACGGCCTGCGCGAGTACACGGAGGTCAAGCACATCCACGTCGACCAGAACGTGCCGCGCCGGGAGCGCTACTTCTACGACGTGCTCCTCGGCTGACCAGCGCGCCAGACGGCACCGAGCTCCGCACCGAAGGACGACCGCTGAACGCCATCCAGCCCTACCTGCACCACATGCTCGGCCGCTACCAGCCGATCGTGGTCGCCAACCGCGCTCCGCTGGCGCTCGAACCGGCCGACGTCTACAGGAACACGCCGGAACGGCTTGTCAAGGGCGCCGGCGGCCTGGTCACGGCGCTTAGCTCCTTGGCGTCGTCGACGAGCGCGCTCTGGGTGGCGGTAGCCCGCGACGAGGCCGACCGCGCCCTGGCCGCCCGCGGCGACCCGGCCGAGCTGGTCACCGAGGACGGCACCACCTACCGTGTCGCGTTCGTGGAGCCGACGCCCGAGGCGTACGACCTCTACTACAACACGGTCAGCAACCCGCTGCTGTGGTTCATCCAGCACTACCTGTGGGACCTGGCGCGCGAACCCATCGTCGACACCGCCACCCTGTACGCGTGGCGCGAGGGCTACGTGCGCGTCAACCAGATGGTCGCCGACCGTGTCGTCGCCGAGGCGCTCGCGTCGGCCAAGCCGCCGCTCGTCTTCGTCCAGGACTACCAGCTCTACTGCGTGCCGGGCATGGTGCGCGCGGCGCTCGGCGACGTCCGCATCCAGCACTTCGTGCACATCCCCTGGCCCACCCCGCAGTACTGGACGATCCTTCCCAAATCGATCCGCGACGCCATCCTGCACGGCCTGCTCGGCGCCGATGTCCTTGGCTTCCAGACGCGCCGAGACGTGCGCAACTTCCTGCTCACCTGTGAGGAGAACCTCGGACTGGCGGTTGACTTTCGCGAGCGGACGGTCTTCTACGAGGGCCGCGCAGTGTGGGTGCGCAACTACCCGATCAGCATCGACGTCGACGGCCTGCTCGCCCAGGCGGACAGCGAGGAGGTGATCGCCGAGCAGGCGCGGCTGCTCTCCTGGCGGCCTGAGAAGCTGATCCTGCGGGTGGATCGCACCGACCTCAGCAAGAACATCGTTCGCGGGTTCCTAGCCTACGAGCGCATGCTCGACTATCACCAGGAGCTCCATGGCGACGTCCAGTTCTGGGCGTACCTGCAGCCCAGCCGCCAGGACATCGACGACTACCGTGCCTACCTCGGCAGCGTGCTCAGCGTCGCCGCCCGGATCAACCGCAAGTTCAGCCGCGGCGGCTGGACGCCGATCCGTGTCGAGGTCGACGACGTCATGGCCCGCGCCCTGGCCGGCTACCGGCAGTTCGACGTGCTCCTGGTCAACCCGATCTACGACGGCATGAACCTCGTCGCCAAGGAGGGTGTGGTGTGCAACCGCCGCGACGGGGTGCTCGTGCTCAGCGAGAACGCCGGCTCCTATGAGGAGCTGGGGGACTTCGCGCTCACCGTCAACCCCTTCGACATCGACGAGACCGCCGAGGCGCTCTACCTCGGGCTGACCATGGACGCCCCCCAGAAGCAGGCTCGGGCCGAGCGCATCCGCGAGACGGTGCGCGCCGCCGATATCAACCGCTGGATCTCGCTCCAGGTCCAGGACCTGAGGGACCTGATCGATTAATGCCCGAGCGCGGCGAAGCCCACCACGAAGAGCCAGCTGAGCACAGCACCGGACCCCACCCACAGCGCGGTGAGGCCGCGGTCGCCGAGGCGGCGACGGGCGCTGCGCCGGCGCAGGTAGCGCTGGCGGACCCGCAGGGAGGCCTGCCCGCTTGGTGCGTTGCCGAGGGCCTGGGGCTTGCGGAGCGTGCTGATCTCGGGCATGGTCTGGGTCGTGGTACGCGGAACCCCAACAGTCGGTTACGGCGGCCCGTGAGCGTCAGCTCAGTCGGTCCCTCCGGGAACCGGCTCGCGCTCGACAAGCCGATCTACACGATCAGTGTGGCTGCGGAGATCCTCGCCACCCATCCGCGCACCCTGATGATGTACGAGCACCTCCAGCTCGTGGTCCCCCAGCGCACCGCGACCAATCGCCGGCGCTACTCGCAGCGCGATGTGCTGACGCTCCAGGCCATCCAGCGGCTCACCAGGCAACACGGGCTCAACCTCAATGGCGCCCGCTACGTCATCCAGCTGCTCCGCCTGCTCGCCGAGCACGAGATCGCCCGCCCCGAAGCGCTCGCGGACGTCGACGTCACCCACACGCGCCTCTGACAGCTAAAGCCGCCACAGCGCTGTCATAAGACAGGGGTCCTGTTGGGGGGTGGAACCGCCCCTATAATCGTCAGGACGAGAGGCTGCAGCCGCTTGCCCATGGGGAGTGGAGGTCGAGGTGAGCGTGGACGACGAGCAGGTCATCGACGTGCTCCTGATCGAGGATGACCAGGAGACGCTGGAGATGTACAAGCTGAAGCTTGAGAAGGACGGCTACCGCGTCCACGTGGCCGGTGACGGCGAGGAGGGCGTGCGTTGCGCCACCGAGCTCACCCCCGACATCATCTTCCTCGACATCCGGCTTCCCAAGAAGGATGGGTTCACCGTCCTCGAGGAGCTGCGCGGCCAGGAGTCGACGTCGGACATCCCGGTGATCATTCTCAGCAACTACGGAGAGAAGGAGCTGGTGGATCGCGGGTTGAAGCTCGGGGCCATGGAGTTCCTGGTCAAGGCGCAGACCTCGCCGATCGTCCTCTCCGAAGGGATCGACGAGTGGCTGAAAGAGTAAGCCGGCAGCAGCGCCCGGCGGCCGCCGCCGGCCAGCCGGGGCTGGACAAGCCCATCTACACGATCAGCGTGGCGTCGGAGATACTCGAGACCCACCCGCGCACCCTGATGATGTACGAGAACATGAGCCTGGTCGTGCCCCAGCGCACCGCCACCAACCGGCGGCGCTACTCGCAGCGTGACATCTTCAAGTTGCAGACCATTCAGAATCTCACCCGCAACCACGGCGTCAACCTCACTGGAGTTCGCTACGTGCTCTCCCTCATGAAGCTGCTCCACGACCATGGGGTCCAACCGCCGGACGGGCTGCGCGACATCGACGTGTCGCAGCTCGAAGCCTGATCGTGGCCACGGGGACAGACCGCGACGAGAGCATCGCCGGCATCGCCCGCGAGGTCGCGGACGATGCGGTGCGTCTGGCCAAGGCCGAGATCGAGCTGGCCAAGGCGGAGGCGATCGCCGGGGTCAAACGACTGGCCGTCGCGCTGGGGCTCCTCGCCGGGGCTGGCGTGTTCGCGCTCTTCCTGATGATCTTCGCGCTGGGCGCCGTGCCCACCGTGCTGGCCGGCCACGTCTTTAGCGGCTGGACCTGGTGGCTGCTGACCGCCGCCCTCTTCCTGCTGGTCGCGGCGTTACTTGCCCTGCTCGGTTTTCGTTCACTGAAGCGTGGCATCGGCACAGGCAAGCAATTGGTCGGCGAGGTCAAGGAGGACGTGGCGTGGCTCAAGCGATTGACCAAGCGGAACGCGAAAGAGAGCTGACCAAGCAGTCGCTATCCGACAACATCGACCGCCTCGAGGCGCGCGTTCGCGCCGAGTTCGACTGGAAGGCCAGGCTGCGCCGCGACGGGATCCGCTATGCGCTGATCGGCGGTGTGGTCGTGGCCGTCGCGGTGGGCGCGATCGTGCTGCGCCGCGCGCTCGGAGGCGAGAAGGAGGAAGCGGCTCCGAAGCCATCCACCTTCGACGAGATGGCGGCCGAGCTGGCCGCGATCCGCAAGAAGCTCGACTCCGCCAAGCTGGAGGCCGACGGCGGCCCGGTCTGGCAGAAGCTGGCGCTGCGGGGGGTGTCGGCCGCCGCCGCGGCCGGTGGCACGTACGCCGCGCGCCGGTTCATGGCACGCAGCGCGGCCCCGGCCGGCGAGCTGCCAGCGACGGGCTGAGGACTTCATGGCAGGGTCTCGCAGACCGCGGGCGCGGTTGTCCGGCAATGGCGGACGCGCCGGCGCTTCCACGTCGCGCTGGCGGCTGAGCCGGCGCTGGAAGCGGGTCATCGCCGTCGGCGGTGGTTTCTTCGCGGTCTGCGTCGCGCTCGTCGCCGGCCTGGTCGTCTACGGTGCGCTGACGCTCCCGGACATCAACAGCATCGGCCAGAAGACCGGGACCATACGGCTCGTCGACGTCCACGGCACTGTCCTCGCCGAGGTTGGCCACGACGCAACCAACCGGCACAACGTGACCATCGACCAGATCGCGCCCATCCTGCAGCAGGCCACCGTCGCCGCCGAAGACCGCAACTTCTACAACGAGGGCGCCATCAACCCGGCGCGCATCCTCAAGGCCCTGGTCGACGACGTCATCCTCCACCGCCCGGCTGAGGGTGCGAGCACCATCACCCAACAGCTCGCCAAGCAGGCGTTCTTCGGAACGGATGCGTCGAAGTCGCCACTGCGCAAGGTGCGTGAGGCGCTTCTCGCCAACCAGCTGGACAGCAAGTACACCAAGCAGCAGATCCTCGAGCAGTACCTCAACATCAACTATTACGGCGAGAACGCGTACGGCATCGAGAATGCGTCGATGGCGTACTTCGGCAAGCACGCCAAGGGCCTCACCCTGATGGAGGCGTCGCTGCTCGCCGGCCTGCCGCAGGCGCCGTCCTATAACGACCCGTACAACAACCCGGACGCGGCGTACGCGCGCATGCACTACGTGCTCGGCAGCCTGGTCGCGGTGGGGAACATCAAGCAGGCCGACGCCGACGCCGTCGACCCGCTCGTGGGTGGGAGTAGTCCTACCCCCGAGCAACAGACGGCGCAACAGACCAACCAGCAGGCTCTACACGCCGACCTGCAGAACGGCAAGCCGAACACCGCTGGACCAGCGCCGCACTTCGTGGCCTACATCCAGGACCAACTGCAGCAGATCTTCGGCGCCACCGATCCGCAGTACCTCCAGGGCGACCTGGTGGTGACCACTACACTCGACCTGGCCACCGAGAACCTTGCCAATACCGCCGTCGCGAAGGGTGTGGCCAAGCTCCTCTCGAGCGGCGCCAACAACGGTGCGCTGCTGATGATCAACGCCCACACGGGGGCGATCGAGGCGATGGTCGGCTCGGCCAGCTTCACGAACAACGCGATCGCGGGCCAGTACAACATCGTCACCGCATCGCGGCGCCCGGGATCGTCGTTCAAGCCCTACGTGTACGAGGCCGGCTTCAAGAACGGCACTCTCAAACCGGACACGATCCTGCAGGACACCAGGGCGCAATCCCAGAAATACGGCGGTGTCACCGACTTCGACAGTCGTTTTCTCGGACCCATGACGGCGGCGCGCGCGCTGACGCTGTCGCGCAACGTCGCCACCGAGCAGGCGGCGGACAAGGCGGGCATTCAGAACGTCATCGACCTCGCCTACGGCATGGGCATCTCAGAGAAGCTCACCCCCCAGGAGCCCAACCTGAGCACGGCGATCGGCACCTCGGCGGTGCGCATGATCGACCACGCCTCGGCGTACGCGGCATTCGCCAACGGCGGTCACAAGGTCGTCGCCAACGGGATCCTCAAGATCACCGACGGCGCCGGCAACGTGATTCGCGACTACTCAACGCCCGCCAACCTCGGCGACGTCCTCACATCTCAGCAGGCGTGGACGATCACCTCCATCCTGCGCGGCTACGCCAAGCAGTGGAACCTCCACTTCAGGTACGACACGGCCGGCAAGTCGGGCACCACCGACCACTTCATCGACGCGTGGTACATGACCTACACACCGGACTGGGTGGTGGCGACGTGGACGGGCCACACGAGCGGAAGCAACTCTGCCGAGCAGGGCATGAACCAGGTGTTCGGCACCGCAACCGGCGCCGCCATCGCCGTGCCCTTCGTCAACAGCCTCTCCAAGCCGAGCGCCTTCAAGCCGGTCACCGGAGCGCTCAGCGACTGCTCGCAGAGCGACAGCGCGCTGGTCAGCCCCTCCGGCTGCCCGACCCCGTCGCCCAGCCCGAGCGTGACCGCCACCCCGAGCTCGTCGCCGACGCCGACGGCCTCACCGTCGCCATCGTTCACCCTGCCCGCCGTCACCCCGACGCCAACTCCGACTCCAAGCATCGCCCCGACGCCGACAGCGGCGCCGCCGGCAGCAACGGCCGCGCGTCGTGAAGAGGTGGCCGTTGCGGAACGGCGCCGGGCCGGCTAGCGGAGGGTCAGCGACGCTCGAGCAGCTCTCGGAACCCGCCCTGGTGGGCGGAGAGGAGGTCGCGCAGATCCAGCAGTTCGTCTGAGCTGATCGGATCGGGCACGGGCGGGATGCCCTCGCTGATGGTAGGCACCTTCTGGCCCTCGTTCTCGATCGGCTCCCCGTCGGTCTGAAAGATGATCTGGAGCAGGTTCTCGTCGTTGCAGGAGGCGCAGGTCACCCGAACCAGCGCGCGGTTGCCCTGCTGTGTGATGACCTTGATCCCACAATCGGCCATGTTGGTGTTGCACACCGCGCAGCGGTAGCGCTTCGCCTGTGAGCGGAGCAATTCAGGCAAATCCATCGGTTTCAGTATAAACCCGGATCCCCGGAGCCAAACTCCGTCGAACTCGCGTTTGGCCTGAAAGGGAGGGCTGCAGAGCGACCCTCGGCTAGACTGGCCCCCGCCGCGCTGGGGAGTGGCCAAGTGGTAAGGCAGCTGACTCTGGATCAGCCAATCAGAGGTTCGAATCCTCTCTCCCCAGCCA
>QHBU01000012.1 GCA_003244045.1 Candidatus Aeolococcus gillhamiae | reverse complement strand
CACGTCGCGGTACGGCGCGGCGGTGCCGATCCGGTGCTCACCGAGGAGAGCGATGCGCACGTCGTTCTCGACCGCCACGGGAGTCCCAAAGCGATTCTCCAGCTCGGCACGCAAGGGGTAGCTTGCCGACCAGCCGCGAATGTTGGGGCTGTGCGACACCGCCCCGGTGGCGGCGTCGACCTCGCCGGGCACACCGATGCCGACCGCGGTCAGCCGCTTGGCGGACGAGGCGGCCAGGGCCTCGGTCACGGCGGTCTCGATGGCGGTGACCACGGCGGCGGGGCCGCCTCGAAGCGGGGTGGCGATGCGTGCCTGCCCGCTGGGCGTGAAGTCGGCGCCCGTGATCACCACCTCGATCTTGGTGGCGCCGACGTCGATGCCTGCGTACAGAGGGGCACGGCGAGGTGGCACGGGGCTCATTGTGGCCCGCAACCGGGTGGCTCAGGCAGGCCGGACGCTCCTTGCCCGGGGCCGCTCAGCTCAGGAACCCTCGCCGCGGCGTACCACCAGGCCGCCGGCGGCGCGAACGGCGACGCGGAGGTACGGGTCGCGGCTGGCATCGGAGGCGGCGGTCATGCCCGTCCAGACACCCTAGTGCCGCGCTGCTTAAAGCGTGGTTGAGCGAGGGCTATGGAACGATCCGCGACGCTGCTTTCTCTCAGAGTGCGTCGGGATCGGTGCCGGCCATGTCGACCTTGTCGGCGTCGGCCAGCGCGAGGCTGACGGCGGCTCCGGTGGTGGTGGTGAGCACCGCCAGCGTCTTGCTGTCGATCCCGACGAGGAGATGCGTCGCATCCATCCAGCCGAGCACGTTGTAGCGCCGTCCCAGGTTGTGCGGCGATGCACCGGCGGAGATCAGGGTGAGGGCCTGGCTGCCGTTGGCGCTGCAGGCCATCTGCGCCGCGCCGGGCGCCAGGTAACAGTCACCGTAGGGCAGTTGCCCCGTCTTGTCGGCTGTTGCCAGCGTCGTCGAGTGCCCCGTCCAGTCCACCGCCAGCATGTAGCCCGCGTTGGTGGCGTTCGGATCGTTGTAGTAGAACGTCTTCACGCAGGCAACGCCGCCGCTGACGGGCAGGCCGTTGGGGGACACATTGATGGTCGCGTTGGCCGGTTGTGTGGCCGGTCCTTCGCACACGGTGGCGACGCGTGCGCCGTCGGCGCTGCTGACCAGGTGGTAGGCGTTGACGCAGCCGGCAGAGCTGCCGTAGCCGCTGCAATTGCCGCCGACGGCGTCGACGATCGCACTCCCGTGCCAGCCCACCGGCCAGCGAAACGCATCCGCGGCCGTGTTGCTGAACAGGTCCACATGATTGGAGGTGGCGGCAACGTCCTCGACGTAGCCGCGCCCGCTGTCCTTGTTCGGGTCCGATGCCTGGTTGATCAACGACACGGCGATCCGCCGGTCATCGGGGCTGACCGCGAACGCCAGGATCGAGCCCGATCCCTGTGCGATCGTCTTCACCAGCGCGGTGACCCCACTGGGCGACAGCGAGCGGATGTCGGTATCGCCGTCGAGGTAGTACACGAGGTCGTTGGATGCGCTGACCAGGGGAAGCTCGACGGTCTGGTTCGCTTTGAGCAGCGGCAGCTTGGCGGTGACCCGCGTGACGATCTGCCCCTGGACGCCGATGAGCACGACGTCGTACGTGGCTCCCTGTCGCGACGAGTTGGTGACCACCACGGCAACCGGGCCGATGGGAACGGCGACCGCCGATGCCGACGGCACGGGTGTCTGCAGTAGGGGTGTCGCGGTAGCTCGTGGCGTCGGCCTCGGTGTCGACGCGGGCGGTGAGCTGCAGCCGGCCATGGCGACCGCGGTGACGAGCAGCACTGCTACCGGGCTGAGCTGCCTGAGCATTGCCGAACTCCCGTGGACTCGGATGTTGCCCGAATAACGCGCCAACCGCGTAGGTGGTTACCGGGCCAGCCACGATGGGATCGCAGGCTGCTCCGTCAGCGCCCCCCGTGCAGGAATGCGGGAATGGTCAGGCTCGCCGTGTGGCGCCGCCGCATCGCCTCGCCGACACCGATGACCGCCACGCACCAGGTGACGAAGATGATCGCGAGCGTCGAGTAAGCGAGCACCGCGGGCAGCGCGGTGCCGCCGTGACTCTCGCGTGTCAGGTACGCGCTCGCGGGCTGGAGCTGCGCGGTGCGCGGAGCCGAGACAGGCACCGGGATGGCCGCGAGTCCATACGTGGGATCGGCCGGGAACGACACCGGGGTTGCCGCCACCACGTCGCCGTCCTCGACGAAAACGATGCTCTTCCATGACCCGCCGGTGGGGATGGAACCGTCGATGACGTACCGGCCCTGGCCGACGGCGCGCAGCGAGCTGACCTTGAGGCTGCCGCCCTGCCACGTGAAAACGCGCATCACGTCGGCACCGTCAAGCGCTGTGGGCGGCGACACGCTGACTGAAACTGTCATGTCCTGCTCGAACGTGGCCAGTCCTTCGCGCGTGACCGTCGGCGTGCGCTCGCCGGCTGCGGCCGCGGTGACGGTCACCGATGCGGCCAGGCCATGTCGCGGGAACGGTACGGCAAGCAGCCCGACCATCAGGGCGAACGCGACCCCGACCCCGGCGAAGTGCATCACCTGGCGCGTGTGCGCAACGGCACGGCCCAGCGCGGAACCGAGGAAGGACCCGACGAGCGCCAGCCCGAGCACGACCCACCACGACGCGAGCAGGCGCGCCTGCCACGGTTGCGGGCTCCAGAGGTGCGTCCAGCCCCACTCTGCGGCCATGCCGACCGTGGCGAGAAGCAGGCCCGCCACGGCGACGCGCAGCGCGGGCGCCAGGCGCGGGCCGAACCGGTACACAGCCTCGACGACCAGCGCGCCGGCGATGTAGAGCGGGAACCGCTCCAGGGAGAGACCGAACACTGGTCCCACCAGCAATGTCACGAACCCGCGCAGCACCAGGAATCCGATCGTCGCGCGGAGCGCGCCGCCCGGGCCGAGCGCCTCGCGCGCGGCGACCAGCCCCACGCCCATCGCCAGCGCGATCAACGCCGGGTGGAACAGCGCCTGCCACTGGGGGATTCCGAGGTCGAACTCCAGCTGGAACGTCGACAGCCCGATGAGCGTCGCGCCGGCGAGGACTTCGGAGAGCACGCGTGCGCCGCGTCGCGCGGCGGCCGCCTGGCCGGCCTCGGCGAGCATCAACCACGCCGCGATCGGGGTCAGCGACGCGCCGCCGATCATGAGCAGGTGGGTGGGGCTCCACATGGTGACGTCGATCCCGTAGACGGAGTGCCAGTAGTCGTCCAGGGGGAAGCCGATCAGTGCCCCTGTGGCCATCAGGCCCATGGGGAGCGACGACCAGGGGATGCGCAGCCGGCCCACGCGCAGGCCGACGCGAGCCTGGTCAGCGGTGGCGAGGACGATCGAGGTCACCGCCGCCAGCCCGATGCCGGCGAGGCCGACCAGGATCATCACGTGCGGCGGGGTGAACAGAGCCTGGTCGCGGCCGAGGTCGGCGTGCCATGCGACGTCCCAGCTGAAGCCGACGAGCGCTACCGCCAGCGACCAGACCGCGAGCGCGATCCCCGCGGCGCACCAGGCAGGGAGGCCGGTAATGCGGCTCAGCGCATCCGGCGGGCGGCGCCACCTCGGTCCGCTGGGCTGTGCCGCCCTGCCGAGCGCGAGCGAGCCGGCGGCGAGTCCGACCAGCGCGAGGCCCAACGGGATCCACCAGATCGGTCCGGTCTGGGACAGGCTCTCGACCACCACTGCCAGCATCTCGGCTCCTCCGCCCAGGTTGTTACTTGGGTGCTACTTCGAGTAACCTACTCTAAGTAACCTGGTCGGCTAGAGTCAAATCGTGATCGGCACGGAACTGCGCCGCCGGCTCCCTCGAGCAGAGCGCGAGGAGCAGCTTCTCAGTGTCGCTCAGGCCGTGTTCGCCGAGCGGGGTTTCCGCGGCCCGTCCATGGATGAGATCGCGCTGCGCGCCGGGGTGACCAAGCCGGTCCTGTACGACCATTTCGGGTCCAAGGACGGGCTGATCGCCGCGTGCATCCGGCAGGCCGGCGTCCAGCTGCTGCGCGACGTCGACAGCGCCGTCACCGCCGCCTCGGGGGCTGCGCAGATCCTCGAGGCCGGCTTTGCGGCCTTCTTCGGCTTCGTCGAATCATTCGGGCAGGGATGGTTCATGCTCATCGGCGAGAACTCGGTGGTGGGTCCCGCCGCCGACGCCCTGGAATCGATCCGCAGGCAGCAGGCCGCCTACGTGGCCCAGAAGCTGGCCGCTGAGTTCCCGGGCGCGCAGCACGACGATCTCAGCGCCTTCGCGGAGGGAATCATCGGCGCCTGCGAACGGGTGGCCCTGTGGCGGCGCGACCGTCCGGACGTGGCCGCCGAAAAGGCGACAGCGATCCTCATGGCCCTGGTGTGGGGTGGGTTGGCGTCTCTGATGGCGTCGGCAGGGCCGCGGGTGGTCAGCCCGCGGCCCACGCCTGGCTCCTAGTCGCTCGGGATCCCGTTCGGGGGTGGGGTGGACGGCGATGCGCCGCTCTGGGTGACGGCGCCGCCGGCGCTGTCATCGGTGGTGAAGAGCGGACCGACGAGCGTCTGCACGTTGCCACCGGTGAGCGTCACCACCTGGACCCCGGTGTACCCGAGGTGGTTGGTCGATGAGAACCCCAACGGGGCAAGCCCCGGCCCGGTGAAATGACTGTTCTCCACGGCGTGGCGCAGGTTGTCACGCGTGGGGTTCTGTCCCGCGGCCCGAAGCGCCTCCACGAAGGTGTACGCGGACGACAGGCCGTAGAGCACGTTGCCGTCCCAGGGGAGGTTGGGCGCGTACTGGGACTTGATCGACTTGAACAGGGTGACCCAGGGGTTGCTGCTGTCACCGAGCAGCGGCAGATAGGTGTCGCTGGTCATTCCCGTGAGCAGCGCCGCCGGCAGCGTGACGCCGAGTGCGCCCCCGGTGAGGATCGAGGTGAGCGTCGGCACGTCAGCGCCGACGTTGCTAACCACGAACGCCGGGTGGTAGCCGATGCTCGCTGCGGACGCCAGCGCGGCGGCGGTGAACAGCGGGATGGAAAAGCTCACTACCACCTGGACGCCTGCGGCCTGCATGGCCGCCATCTCAGCCTTCACGCCCTGGGCACCGGCGGTGGTCGGTGCGTAGTACTGCACCGGGTTGACCACGGTGACGTTGGTGTTCTGGAGCACGTCGTTGAGCCCGCGCACGCCGTCGTCGCCGAACTCATCGTTGGGGCCCTGGGCGAAGTAACCGACCTTCTGGCCGGAGTACGTCCTCTTCACGTAGTCACCGAGGATCTTCCCCTCGATGGTGTAGTCGGGCTGCCACCCGAACGTGTACGGATGCGCACTGACGTTGTTCCAGCAGTTGCAGCCGGAGGCCACGAACAGGTCGGGCACCTTCTGCTGGTTGAGGTAGTCGACGACCGCAAGGTGGGTGGGTGTGCCCAGCGCGTCGAACATCGCGTACACCTGATCCTGCAGGACGAGCCGCCGGGTGAGGGAGGCGGTGTTGGTGGGGTTGTAGCCGTCGTCGAGGAACTTGAAGTTGATGCTCCTGCCGAACACCCCGCCGTGGGCATTGACGTACTTGAAGTACGCATCGGCCGCCGGAGCGATCTCCGAGTACCCCGGTGCGGCAGGCCCGGTGAGTGGCTGCGTGCTACCGATCGTCACCGAGGTGGGGGTGATGCCCGGCGCCGACGCCTGGTTGCTTGTCGACCCCGTCCCACTGTTGCTGCTGCCACAGGCCGCCACCAGCACGGCCGCAATGCCCGTGCATGCCGCGGTCATCCATCGTCTGGAGTTGGTTCCCCGCGCCCTCATATGTCCGCCTCCGCTGTCCGCTGATACAAACGACGTCGTGTGAGCCATTGACGTCCGGCGCGCGCCAGCGCGGCCAGGGTGCCCTGGATGCCACGGGGCAGGACCAGCATGGCAAGCACGAGCACCGCACCGTACACCGCCAGCGGCAGGTTGTTGCTGATGTCGCTGGAGAGGTTGAGGTTGCCGGACAACCCGCTGGTGAGCACCGGCAGGTAGACGAGGACGATCGCCCCCCACACCGCCCCGGCGAGGCTGCCCAGCCCTCCGATGACGATCGCGCTGAGCAGCTGCAGCGAGAGCTGCAGCCCGAAGCCGGTGGGCGCGGTGATGCCGACCCAATAGGCGAACAGCGATCCTGCCAGGCCGGCGCACGCGGCGCTGATCAGGAAGGCGAGCACCTGCACCCGCGCCACGTCGATCCCGACCAGGCGCGCCGCCGTCTCGTTGTCGTGGACTGCACGCAGCGTGCGCCCGGCGCCCCCGCGCACCAGGTTGGCGAGAAGGAAGAGTGTCAGCGCCGCGGCGACGATGGCGATCCAGGCGAGCCAGCGCTCCTGCGGAAAGTCGCCGCCCAGCGCCGCCGGCGCTGTGGGCGACGCCACGTTGAGGCCCTGGTTGCCGCCCAGCACGCTCCCGAAGTGGATCGCCAGTTGGGGCAGGCCGACCGCCAGCGCCAGGGTCGCGCCGGCCAGGTACGGACCGCGCAGGCGCGCCGCAGCGACGCCGATGATCGCGCCCGCCACCGCGGTCGTGGCCACGGAGGCGAGTAGCGTCAGGATGAAGGGAAAGTCGGGATTAATCTTGAGCAACAGGCCGGTGGTGTAGGCACCTACGGCCATCAGCGCGCCGTGGCCCAAGGACAGCTGTCCGTTGATGCCGGTGAGAACGGTCAGCCCGGCAGCGGCGATAGCGAAGATGGCCACGCCGGCGATGTTGTAGTTGGTGAAGGCGTCGAGGAGGTAGGTGACGGCGATCAGCGCGATGGCCAGCACCGCGAAGAAGAGTCCGTGGCGCAGGATCGTTGACCGCGGTGCGCGCATGACGCTCACGCCTCGCGCTGCCTGCGCGCGGCGAACAGGCCGTGCGGCCGGACCATTAGGACGGCGATGAGGATGATCAGGCCGCCGACGGTCTCCAGGTCGGAACCGCCGTAGCCACCGACGTAGCTGAGCCCGAGACCAACAACGAGGCCACCGGCCACGGCTCCGACGGGGCTGTCGAGCCCGCCGAGGATGGCCCCGGTGAAGCCGAACACCAGCACCTCGTCCATGTTGTTCGGGTACAGGAAGATGGCCGGAGCGATGAGCAGCCCGGCCAGCGCGCCGAGCACCGCCGCCAGCCCCCAGCCCAGCATCAGCATCCGCCCCACACGCACACCGAGCAGCCGCGCAATCTCGGGGCCGAACGCGGCGGCGCGCATGCGCAGGCCGATGGAGGTGCGCTGGAAGAAAAGCAGCAGAGCAACCATGGTGACCAGCACCGCCCCGACCACGAAGATGTCGTATGGCGAGATGAATAGCTGAGTGCTGCCGATGGCCAGGTCGACACGCGAGAACGGCGCCGGGAACGACTTGACCTGGCCACCGAAGAGCATCGGAGCCAGCGCCTCGAGGAATATGAGCAGTCCGAGCGTGAGGATGACCACGTTGAGCGGCGGTCGCGACTCGACCGGCCGCACCAGCAGGCGTTCGATGCCCGCGCCCAGCATGAAGCCGCACCCCAGCGCGACCACGAAAGCCAGCCAATAGGTGACCCCGTGTGAGATGGCGTAGAGCGCGATGAAGGTGGTGAACATGCCGAACGCCCCCTGCGCGTAGTTGATCACCCGCGTGGCACGCCAGATCATCACCAGCGCCAGCGCCACGGCGGCGTAGACGAAGCCGTTGGTCACGCCGTCGACGGTGAGGATCAGGAATGTCCTCACCTCAGAAGCCGAGGTACGCGTGGCGCAGAGAGTCGTCTTTGGCGAGTCGCTCGGCGCTGTCGCGGGCTACCACGCTGCCCAGGGAGAGCACCACGGCGTCATCCGCGACCGACAACGCGCTGCGCGCGTTCTGCTCGATCAGCAACACCGCCAGGTTCCGTTCTCGGGAAAGGGTCCGCAGGCGCGCCATGATCTGGGCGAGCACCGCCGTGTGCAGACCCAAAGAGGGTTCGTCGAGTAGCAGCACGCGCGGGCGTGAGGCGAGTGCTCGCCCGATGGAGAGCATCTGGCGCTCGCCACCGGACAGGCTGGCGGCGTGCACGTGGCGCCGCGCCACTAGTGGCGGGAACAGCTCGTACGCCTCCTCGACCGCGAGCCGCTGGTCGGCGCGGTCGCGGCGCCACAGTCCCCCGAGCCTTAGGTTCTCGTCGACGGTGATTTCACTGATGATCCCGTGCCCCTCCGGGACGTGGGACACGCCCAACCGCGCGATGTCCTCCGGCGCGCGACCACGCAGCTCCGTGCCGGCGACACACACGCTCCCGGCGCGGGCCTTCACCAGGCCGGAGATGGTGCGCACCAGGGTCGTCTTGCCCGCGCCGTTGGCACCGAGGACTGTGGTGATGCTCCCTTGCGCGACGCTGAGCGAGAGGTTGTCCACGGCGACCACGCCCCCGTAGGCCACCGTCAGGTCGACGATCTCAAGCATGGGCGACCGAAGTGCCGAGGTACGCTGTCGACACCTCGTCGTTCGCCCGGATCTCCGCGGGTGTGCCCGAGGCGATCACCCGGCCGAGGTTGAGCACGGTCACGCGATCGCTGACAGCCATGACCATGTCGAGGTGGTGCTCCACCAGCGCGATGCCCATGTCCGCGCGGAGCGTGCGCAGCAGCTCCACCAGCTGCTCCACCTCTCCCGCTGACAGCCCGCTGGCGGGCTCATCGAGGAGCAGCAGGGTGGGACGGCCCATCAGCGCCCGCGCCAGCACTACTCGCTTCTGGATGCCGTGCGCCAGTGAGCCGGGAAACGCGCGAGCGCGGTCGGCGACGCCCAGCTGCTCGAGGACTGCCATGGCCTCGTCGGCGCGCCGGCGCTCGGCCCTGTCGCCGCGCGGCAGCGCCAGCAGGTCACTGACCATGCTCGCTGCCGGCGGTGCGCCGAGCATGACGTTCTCCAGAACGGTGAGCCGAGTCCAGAGCCCGAGGCCCTGGAGCGTGCGCACGATGCCCAGGCCGGCGAGCTGCGGCGTGCGCATCGAGAGCAGCGACCGGCCGCGATAGGTGATGGTGCCGTGGCTGGGTGCGGCCAGCCGGGAGACGGCGTTGAACAGTGTTGTCTTGCCGGCGCCGTTGGGTCCGATGATGCCCATGATCTGCTGCGACTGCATGTCGATGGACACGTCGCGGAGTGCGACGACACCACCAAAATGGACGGTCAGGTCGGAGACGACCAATGCGGAAGGAGACGAGTCAGATGGCCTGGCATTGACGCGTCGCATCACCCAACCCCTGTGTGCCCCGGGTGGCCCGGCGCCGGATGCTAACATGAATCCTGAATCAGTTTCCAGCTCGGGGGAGAGGGGGAGATGGCGCCTGCGGTTCGTGCGGAGACCGGTGCGCTGACCGCGCGCGGTGAGCGCACCCGCAACCGCCTGGTCGCGGCCGGCGAGGAGGTGTTCGGACTGCGTGGGTACCACGACGCGTCCATCGCCGAGATCACCCAGACCGCGCACGTGGCGCAGGGCACGTTCTACCTGTACTTCGACGGCAAGCGCGAGCTGATGCGCGCGGTCGTCGAGGAGCGCGGCCACGAGCTGCGCGAGACTCTGGCGCGCGCCACCGCCGGCGTGACCGGCCGCGTCGCCAAGGAGCAGGCGGGTTTCGCCGCATTCTTCACGTGGATGGCGCGCCATCGCGGCCTCTACCTGATCGTGCGCCAGGCGGAGTACGTTGACGGCCTCGTCTATCGCGGTTGGTACAGGCAGCTGGCCGACGGCTACGCCAAGGCGCTCCGTGTGGCAATCGATGACGGCGAGATCGCCGGTGTCGACGATGTCGAGACGCTGGCCTACGCGCTGATGGGGATCGGCGACTTCGTGGGACTGCGCTGGCTGGTCATCGAACGGCGAAAGGCGGTGCCCGCGCATGCGCTGGCCACGATCGCGCAGGTGGTGGAACGGGCTCTCGGTACCGGGGTGGATCGGCGGTGAGCTTCTCGCTGACTCCCGAGCAGCAGCTGCTCAAGAAGACCGCTGCGGACTTCGTCGAACGCGAGGTGATCCCTCATCGGGCGCAGTGGGATCGCATCGAGGCGGTGGACCGCGCGATCGTGGGCAAGCTGGCGGCGCTGGGCTTCCTCGGCGTCACCATCCCCGAGCAGTTCGGCGGCGCACCGCTCGACCACCGCGGCTATTGCCTGCTCATGGAGGAGCTGGGCCGCGGCGACTCGTCGGTACGCGGGATCGTCAGCGTCAGCCTCGGCCTGTTCGGCAAGACCGTGTACGCCGAGGGCAACGATGAGCAGCGTTCCGAGTGGCTGCCGGGGATCTGCTCAGGCGAGCATCTCGGCTGCTTCGCGCTCACCGAACCAGGAGTCGGTAGCGACGCCGGAAGCCTGGTGACGCGTGCGCAGCGCGACGGCGACGACTGGCTGCTCAGCGGCGAGAAGATCTTCATCACCAACGGAGGCTGGGCCGACCTTGCGCTGGTCTTCGCACGCAGCGGCGGCGAGGGACCGCGGGGGATCACCGCGTTCGTGGTGCCCACCGACTCGGAGGGATTCAGCGCCGCCGAGATCAAGGGCAAGCTCGGCCTGCGCGGCCAGGCCACCGCGTCATTGCGGCTCGACGCGGTCCGGGTGCCGGATCGCAATCGACTCGGTGAGGAGGGGCGCGGTTTCAAGGTGGCCATGGCGGCCCTCAGCCGCGGCCGGATGAGCCTCGCGGCGGGGTGCGTCGGCGTGTCGCGCGGATGCCTCGAGGCAGCCGTGTCCTACGCACAGGAGCGCGAGCAGTTCGGCAAGCCGCTGGCGGCTCATCAGCTGGTGCAGGAGATGATCGCGGACATCGCCGTCGAGACCGACGCGGCCCGCGCGCTCACCTGGCTGGTCGCCGACCTCGCCGACACGGGCGAGCGCATCGACCTGGCGGCGAGCAAGGCGAAGTACTTCGCGAGTGAGACTGCGGTGCGCTCCGCCAACCGCGCCCTGCAGGTGTTCGGCGGCTACGGTTACATCGACGAGTACCCAGTTGGCAAGTACCTGCGCGACGCCAGGGTCACCACCCTGTACGAGGGCACAAGCCAGATCCAGAAGCTGATCATCGGCCAGGCGCTGACCGGCGTGAGCGCCTTCGCCTGATGGAGGCGGGCGCGGCGTTATTCGCCGCGGCGGTGCGCACGCCGATGGGTCGTGCCGCAGGCCAGCTCGCCTCGATCCGGCCGGACGACCTTGCCGCCGACGTCATCAAGGCGCTGCTCCACCGCGTGCCCGCGCTGGATCCGGCGCGCGTCGACGAGGTGGTGTGGGGCGCCGCCAACCAGGCCGGCGAGGACAACCGCAA
>QHBU01000011.1:998-3595 GCA_003244045.1 Candidatus Aeolococcus gillhamiae | reverse complement strand
GCCGCGTGTGGTTCGTCGAGCAGCTCGTCGTCGTCTTCGTCGGCGGCCCCTGCAAGCTCTGGTACCAGCAGCTCGTCGGCGGCGGGCGCCACCGGCGGCAATCTGAAGAAGGGGCTGAAGGTGTTCGTCATCCCGAAGAACCTCGGCAACAACTACTTCACGGTCGCTGACAGCGCCAAGACGGGCGGCGCTCTCGCCGCGCTCCAAACGCTCGGCGAGTCGGGCAATGAGACGAGCGGCTCGGCGGCGACCTCCGCTTCCCAGCTGCCGGCGATCCAAGCGGCGATCGCCAAGGGCGCCAACGCGCTGATCGTGTCGGCCACCGATCCGACAGCGCTGTGTCCGACGTTGAAGCAAGCGATGGCCCGCGGCATCACCGTCGTCACTTACGACTCAGACGCCCCGGCCTGTCGCACGTTGTTCGTCAATCAGGCGGCGACGGCAGCGATTGGCACCAGCGAGGTCGACCTGTTGGCTAAGGACATCCACGGCACCGGTGAGATCGGGATCGTGTCGGCGGCTGCTTCGGCGCCCAACCAGAACACCTGGATCGGCTACATGAAGCAGGAGCTCAAGAAGTACCCGAAGATGAAGTTGGTCTCCACGGTCTACGGCAACGATGACCCGACCACCGCCACGCAGGTCACCAGCGGTCTGCTTCAGCACTATCCGCACCTGGCCGGGATCATTTCTCCGACCACGGTCGGGATTGTCGCTGCCGCGGGCGTACTGGACACGTCTCAGTACCGCGGTAAGGTGGCTCTCACCGGCCTCGGGACGCCCCTTTCGATGAAGAAGTTCGTCGTTGACGGGACAGTCAAGACGTTCGAGCTGTGGGATCCCGCCAAGCTCGGCTATCTCGCCGCGTACGCCGCGGTCAATCTCGCGTCCAAGAAGATCACGACCGCGTCTGGCCAGTCGTTCACGGCCGGCAAGCTCGGCACCTTCAAGGTCGGCACAGGCAACTCGATCCTGCTCGGACCGCCGCAGGTGTTCGACAAGGCCAATATCAGCAAGTTCAACTTCTGATCTAGAGAAGGCAACGACTCGGGCGTCAGCCGACGCGGGCGCCCGAGCCGAGCCCATCGAGCTTTCGACTGTCACGATGCCTCCAAATCTGAGTCCCGCTGATCGCCCGGTGCTGACGCTTCTGCGAGCGAGCAAGTCGTTCGCCGGCATCCGCGCGTTGGACGACGTGTCACTGGAGCTGTACCCCGGGGAGGTGAACGCACTCGTCGGGGAAAACGGCGCCGGTAAGTCGACCCTGGTCAAGATCCTCGGCGGCGTGCACCAACCCGACACCGGCCTGCTGACAGTTGGCGGTGAGAACTTGTTCCTCCACGGTCCCGGCGATGCCGCTGACCACGGAATCGCCGTGATCTACCAGGAGCCGACGCTGTTCCCGGACTTGTCGGTGGCCGAGAACGTCTTCATTGGCCGTCAGCCGCTGCGGAGCGGCCGACGGATCGACGCGCAGTTGATGGATCGGCAGGTCGAGGAGATCCTAAAGCGGCTGGGCGTTCCGATCGATCCCGAGCGGATCGCCCGTGGCCTTTCCATTGCCGAGCAGCAGTTGGTGGAGATCGCCAAGGCGCTGACACGTAACGCGCGAGTGCTGATCATGGATGAGCCGACCGCCGCCCTGTCGCCGGTGGAGGCCAAGCGACTGTTCGGCGTGGTCGAGGCGCTTCGGGCCGAGGGAGCTGCAATCGTGTTCATCTCTCACCGCCTGGAGGAGGTGTTCGCTATCTGTCAGCGCGTGACCGTGCTGCGCGATGGCAAGCTGATTCTGTCCCAGCGCCTCGAGGGTCTGACTCCGGAGGACCTGGTCCGAGCCATGGTCGGCCGTGATCTCGTCGTCGGTGAGCACGAGGCACACCAGGCCAAGGAGACCGTCCTCAGCGTCGAGCACCTCACCCGCGAGGGCGTGTTCGTTGACATCTCGTTCGACGTGCATGCTGGCGAGGTCGTCGCTCTCGCGGGGCTGGTGGGCGCCGGGCGAAGCGAGGTCGCCCGGGCGATCTTCGGCATCGATTCCTATGACGCTGGCTCAGTCCAGATCTCTGGACGCACGTTGGCGGGCGGCTCGCCAGCCGCCGCGATGCGCGCGGGCGTCGGTCTCGTGCCCGAGGACCGACGTCAGCACGGCCTGGTGATGCAGATGTCGACGGCCCGTAACATCGCGCTCGCGTCGCTGAGTCGCCTGCGCCGTCGCGGTCTCATCCTGCCGAGCACCGAGCGAGACTTCGCACTCGAGTGGGCAGACCGTCTTCAGGTCAAGTACGGTCGGATCTCCAATCCGGTGGCGCTGCTGTCCGGCGGCAACCAACAGAAGGTCGTCCTGGCCAAATGGCTGGCTCGCAAGCCGTCGCTGCTGCTCGTCGACGAACCCACACGGGGCATCGACGTCGGCACGAAGGGCGAGGTGCATCGGCTCATCTCTTCGTTGGCCGGCGAGGGCGTCGCGGTGTTGATGATCTCGTCCGAGCTGCCCGAGGTGTTGACGCTTGCGGATCGAGTCCTTGTCATGCGCGAGGGTCGCTTGGTCGCGCGGCTCGCTCGCGCGCAGGCGTCCGAGGAGACGATCGTCGCCGCGG
>QHBU01000011.1:0-952 GCA_003244045.1 Candidatus Aeolococcus gillhamiae | reverse complement strand
ATCGGAACGCCGGCGTGAGCACGTCGGCTCAGGGGGAGGGCCGCCAGTGAGCGCCACGGCCCAGACCCCACCCCGACCGAGCGGCGACGCTGCCCAGGATGGCACCCTGGCTAACCCGCGCAGCCTCGTCGACTTGGTGTTGCGCGCCCGCACCTATGGGATCGTGGGCATCCTCGCGGTGTTCGTCATCTTTACGACGCTCATCCAGTCGAGCTTCCTCAGCGGTTCGAACATCCGGTTCGTGCTCGGCAACGCGACGTTGTACGCCTTGGTGGCCATCGGAGAGACGTTCGTGGTGCTGACGCGCAACGTCGATCTGTCGGTCGGCTCAGTCGTCGGGCTGTCGGCATACGTGTCGGCCAACATGTTTCAGGCCCACCACGGGATCCCGATTCCGGTGGTGTTCCTGGTGGGAGTCGGCATCGGCGTGGCCTGCGGTGTCGTCACTGGACTGATCACCGCGATCGGCCGGGTGCCCAGCTTGGTCGTGACGCTGGCGATGCTGTACATCATTCGCGGGGTCGACACGATCGTGGTCGGAAGCGGGCAGGTCGTCGCCAACTCGCTGCCCAACTCGTTCATCAGCATCTTTCATGACACGGTCATCGGGATCCCCGATCTCGCTTGGGTGACGGCGATACTGGTCGCGATTGCGTCGTACTACCTGAGGTCCTACCGGTCCGGCCGCGACCTATATGCGATCGGCTCGGATCCGGACGCGGCTCGCCTTGCCGGCATCCCAATCGCCCGGCGGGTGTTCTTCGCATTCGTCTTGTCCGGGGCCATCGCGGGCCTCGGAGGCGTCTTCTGGGCGGCGCAGTACAACACGATCGACGCAACCGCCGCCAACGGCTTGGAGTTGCAGATCATCGCCGCGGTCGTCGTCGGTGGCGTTGCCATCTTCGGAGGCAGCGGGAGCGTCGTCGGCGCCGCCCTGGGGGCGTTGCTGCTG
>QHBU01000010.1 GCA_003244045.1 Candidatus Aeolococcus gillhamiae | reverse complement strand
CACCACACTACGGGACATCACTCGGGTTGCCGGGTGCGAACTTTGCCACGTTATCCGCTCCGTCTAAACGGCTGAGTGCCAGCGGTCGAAGTCGTCGCTCCGAAGCGTGAATCTGGCGCAGGACCGTCTGGCGCAGTGAACTCGACCGATAGGGGGTCGGATCTTGCGCCAGACGGCCCTGCGCGGCCACAGGCAGACACCACGTCACTGTGCCGCGCTCCGCGGCCCCCGTGAGCGGTGGGTCGCGGACGATGCGCCCGTCGGCTCTGTCCCGTTTTGGGCAGCTCTGCGCCCGATCGCCTACTGGGAGTCATCGGGCGGTCACCAAGCTGTTCGGTGCAGAGACGGCAGCAGAAAGCAACGAGACCACGGCCTCGCGGTGTGGGTCCAGCCAACGGGCTCGCTCCTCTCGATACTGGTCCGGCGTGGCCCAACTGGGCGGTTCGCCCGGTGGTTCCCGGCGTGCCTGCAGACGCAGCGTGTGGACGCCGCTCGTGAGCCGGACACCCAGGCACCGCATCCCGAGAAGCGATCCATACACGCCGCATCGGTCGCTTCCGTCACGTGCCCACGCCAGCGTTAGCAGGCGCGCCCATAGCGCCGCGTCATCGCTGAGGTCGGGGCGGGGATCGACGACGGCGGATGGGTCGAGCAGGGCGAGGATCTCGCGCTTGTGTGCGAGTAGCGCGGCGCGGACGGCCGGGTCATTGAGGTGTCCAGGTCCCCGCAGTCGCAGGCTGTCCCCGTCGCGGAGCAGTAGGGATCCACGAGCGCGTAGCGCCGCCAGCGTCTCCTCAGCGGCGGTCACAACACCTCCTCGAACGCCGGTTGCAGAGCTCGTTGCGCAGGAGCTGCTTCATGCGAAGATCGCAGCGGAGGCGCGAAGGTTGTAACCCCCGCAGCCTGACGATCTTGGGGATAGGCTTGCCATCTTCCAGCGGGCAGCATCCACACCCAGCCCGCGCCCAGTCCCTCCTTGCGAGATATCACACCGAGCTTCGCCTTGGCGGTGTCGACGGTGCGGAGTGACACTCCCGCCTCCTCCGCGATTCGGCGCTTGAGCGCGTCCCCAGGTCCGGCGGGTACTGGTCCGTCGGACAGAAGCTCAGTCATCACACGACAGGCCTCATTGACCTGGCTGCGCTGCTCGTCGTCTGTCGGGGCGGCGAGCAGTTGAGCCGTGGTCAGCCCGCACTCCCCCGCTTCCCAAACCACGCGCACGACGCCGTTGGGCGCCTCTTCTAGTCGGTACGACAACGCGGGCGGCTTCGGTCCGATGTTTGTCTTCAGCGGCGCGAGCACCCGCCGCCCTTCATCCTCGCTCCCCGCTCCTAGGTGGGGCTCGGGCTCTCGCCCGTGAAGGTACCGCCGAGCGTCTGGCAAGAGCCGTATCCCGTAGCGTTGACTAGGAGGTGATCCCACACCGTATAGCTCGCCCCGCTGACTGTGCCGCTGCACATGGCTCGCACGTCCTCGCTAGGCCTGTTGCTGGAGTCGTGAAGGCTCCAATCGCCGCCTAGTTGGCTCGCGATGGTTTGACACGCTGAACCGGCATTCGTGCCTGAGACCTCTATGCGCGTGTCTTGGCCGCCGTTCGGCACGACGTCGCAGCTGGAGCTGGACGAGCTGACGCCGCAAGCGGTTGCCAAGCTTGCAAATAGCAGTGCAGACGCCACGGAACCAACACCAGCGGCGGATCGAAGAACCCGGATCTTGAGCACTTGGATCTCCCTCTCGGGGGCTGCTGCCACCGGGGCGCGACAATAGCACGCGCATCCCTCAGGCGTAGGGCGTCACCGAGAGGATTCCGCCGCATTCCGGGCACTTCACGCCGCTTCCAGCCGGCGCAAACATTGTGGTCGCACAGTGAGGACACTTCACGCTGTAGCGCTTGGCTGGCGTGACCGCGCCGGGCGCCGACCCCGGACTACCAACCGGCGACGACGCTGGACGTGGAGGCTGCTGCACTCGGTGGCGCTTGAGTGCTGCACCAATGACGGCGACCAACAGAGTCGCCTCGATCAAGTACATCACCACCGCAGCAGCGAGCGGAATCTGGCCGTTGCCAGCCCACGCCGCCGGCCCGACCAGGACGAAGATGAGCGCCATCAGACCGATGCAGCCCAAGCCGCCCCACGCGCCCTTCTTCTGAGTAACCGTCCGGCTGACGACCCGTCCATCGCCGTCGTAGACGACCTGCTCGCGCTTGGACATCGATCCCGGCCCTCCTTCGGGTGGCCGCACTGACCCAGGAAGCCTCGCAGCGGATC
Source organism: Candidatus Aeolococcus gillhamiae (assembly GCA_003244045.1). GTDB lineage: Bacteria > Chloroflexota > Dormibacteria > Aeolococcales > Aeolococcaceae > Aeolococcus > Aeolococcus gillhamiae. Next base: position 6,848 of record QHBU01000010.1, on the reverse strand, counting down.
TCCAAGTATCCCCTCGCAGTCTGACTCTAGCCGCATGCCAAGCGGCTAACCTCGTGCTCGTGTCGTCGGCATGGAGCCAGCCCGCATGAACAGGCGCTGATGGAAGGCTGGGAGGTAAATCAGCGGGCCATCGCCGCCAAAGAAGCTGGCGACCCCGAAAGGGAGCTCGCAATTCTCCTCAAAGGGGTTCGGGCGGGTGTGGATACGCCCTACACATATGAGCGCGCTGCGATGCTGCTCGAACGGCAGGACCGGTTTGAGGATGCTCTTCACGTCCTGAAGCAGTCGCTCGGGCAGGTGGCACCCAGCAGCCCCACGGCCGAAGCTATGGCGAGACGGCGCGTGCGACTCGAAAAACGACAGAACCTACCTCAGTCGGCTCCCGCTTCCCCGGCCCGACGGGTCCCCATGAAGACGCCGCTTGGAGTCGAACTCCCAAAGGTTCCGCCACGGGATCCGTGGGCAGACGTCTGGGCAGCGCAGCAGACTCAACTGCCCACGACGAGCGGTCTCGCGACCCTGACAACGCAGCTCGTGGTGTCCGGCAGGAGTTACCTGGGTGCGGAGTTCGACCAGCCGCTTCCGTTCGCATCACGGGGCAATGTGGACTTTGTGTTCGTCGGCGGCCAAGTCCGTTACGTCGATTTGGAGGGGAGCGGTCAGGCCGACACATGGGCGACGTGCTCCATCAGTCAGGAAGTGTCACGCCTCAGCGCCCTGGTGATCGACCCAAGGTGGGTGCGCGAAGCGGTGCAGTGTTGTGAGCGCATCATCGGCATCGAGCAACGGGGTGCGACCGGAGTGTTTGGGTTCCAAGCTGGCAACGACAGTTGGCCCTTCCGTCAGATCGCCCGCGAAGTGACTGGACGAAACCCAGCGACGTTTCCATCGGATCGCGAGTTGTCGTCTCTCGCGGCGCCGAGGGTTGGCCACTGGCTGTACTGCCAGGACGTGGACCGCTTCGTTCGTGCCGCGTATTCGACGGTAAGCGCCTCCGTTGTTCCCAGCTGCGTGCTCTACCGGGGCGTCTCCCGAAACGACCTGTTCCTGCACGGTTTGCTGGACGCCATGACCCAACGGGGGCGAACGCCGACCACCTGCGTGCTCCCCGACATTCCCTCCCTCCGAAGCTTCGCGATGCGTTATGCAGCCAGTCAGCCAATGCCGGACACAAGCTTGCTGCGGCTGGAGGAGCAGATGATCACCGCCCCCATCAAGCCCGCGAGGCGTGGTGTCGTAATCCGCGGCGAGTATGGCATTAGCCACTACGTTCCGAGTGGAGGGGTGGAGTCATCGGCCGCAGACTTTGTGGCTGCCCTCGAATATCTTGAATCGCGGTTCCTGGTTCGGCTAACACCGACTGAGGTCCTGTCAGATCCGCTGCTGCGGAGTCAGCTGGGTGCCATCCCCCGGGAGGGAGCTTTCGCAGACGGGCTCCCTCTCGAATCGGCAGCGGAGCGCGATGTTCGAGTGCAGTTCGAGCGGTTCTACGCTCAAGGAACGGAGGCACACCGGCACCTTCTGGAACTCGTGTCTCCTGTCGGCGTCAGTTCAGAGACCGCCGGGCGGACAAAGAGGCACTGGTGGAAGTGTCGAACGCCACGCAATGGAGCCAGGTGCGGTCACGTAATGGAGCCACTCACGGTCACGTGATGGAGCCACCCGGTGCCTGTCTTGTCGGGTCAGGATGGTAGCTGCTCCTTCGCCCTCCTGCGTGGCCGTCCGGAGCCGTCATCGGACGAGGTATCAAGGGTCACGTCGACGTCGTCGTGGGGCTCCTGGGCGCGCACAGCGGCACGTACTTGCAGCGATCGCCCGGTCTGGACGGATGTGAGCTCGTCCTCGTCATCGGAGACGCTGGAGCCGCCGCCGTCGGGGCGTCGCAGCGGCCGGTAGGTGCGGCCGCGGAGGATCACATGGTGGGCGCTGTTCACCAGCCGGTCGAGCGCGCTCTCGGCGAGCACCGGGTTGGGAAAGAGCGGATACCAGTCCTTCGGTGAGCGGTTGCTGGTCACGATCATGCTGCCGGCGCGGTACCGCTCGCAGATGAGCTCGTAGAGATCCTCGGCCTGCGATGGCGTGAACTCGCGCATGCCGAAGTCGTCGAGGATGAGCACGTTGGTCTGCAGGTAACGGCGCAGCCGCGGTTCCCACGTGCCGTCAGCACGGCCACCGGCGAGGTCTCGGAGGAACGCGCTCGTCTTGGCGAAGAGGACGGTGAAGCCGGCCCGGCACGCAGCGTGCCCCAAGGCCTGCGCCGCGTGCGTCTTGCCAACGCCCACCGGGCCGCACAGCAACACCGACTCGCGGCGTTCCACGAAGCCACAGGTGGCGAGGTTGCGCAGCTGCTCGGCGGGGATCTGCGGGTTGTAGGAGAAGTCGAACTCCTCCAACGTCTTCTGCTCCTCGAAGCGGGCGCGATGCAGCCGCTGGGTGAGCATCTTGGACTGGCGGCGGTCGATCTCATCCTCGAGCAGGAGGGCAAGGAACTCCACGTGGCCGAGGCGCTGGTCCTCGGCCTGGGCGCGGCGCATCTCCAGGGTCAGCAACATGCCGCCCAGCTTCAGCGCCTTGAGGTTGGTCTGCAGCTCGTGCGCCCTCATGACGGCGTCCCCGTGAGCAGCACCTGCTGGCCGTGCAGGAACGCGCCCGCACTGCTGCTGTGCGGTGTCTCCTCCGCGCTGCGTGGCAGCGCGAGGATGTTGCGCACCGTGCGCAGGCTGCCGTCGGCAACCAGCGCTCGTGCGCATGCGGCATCGAGCTCGGCCGCCGGGTGGACATCGGCGAGGCGGACGATGCCCTGCGCCTGGCGCAGACAGGCGAGCGGGTGCGGGCCGGCGAGCAACTCGTCCACCAGTGCCTGCACCGCGGGGCCGAGCTCCGCGGCCCGTCGCCGGCACCATGCCGGGGTGCGCTGCAGGAACGCCACCTTCTGCTCGGGGTAGTCGGCCAGGTCGAGGTAGTGGCGCTCACCGGGACGGAGCAGGTGCGTCTTGATGAGCGTGCCGCCGTCGTACACGTGCGCCAGCTTCTCGCCGACGCGCACGTGGACCCGCTTGCCGACATTCGTCCACGGCACTGAGTAGAAGCGCCGTTGCACCTGCACGCGGCAGTCGGGGTGCACGGTGGCCGTCGCCCAGTGCGCGATCTCGAACGGGTCCGCCGGCAATGGCCGGAGTGCCGGGTGCTCGAGGCGCCGGAAGATCTCACCCACCGTCCCCGGCAGGTCGCCGTGCGGACGGTGGGCTGCGGTGCCACCGCACCATCGGATCGCCCCGTCCTGCATGGCCCGGACGCGATCGAAGTCACGGCCGCTCCAGAAGCTGTCGCGAACGTAGGGCATGTTCCGTTCCACCCGCGGCTTGTCCTTGGGCTTGCCGGCTCGGCAGGGATCGAGCAGGGTCCCGGAGTGCACCGCCAGCTCCGCGTAGGCGCGATTCAGCTGCGGGTCATAGATGTCGGCGCGCAGCACGCCGGTCTTGAGATTGTCGAGCCGGATCTGCGCCGGCACTCCGCCGAAGAACGCGAAGGCAGCGACGTGCGCCGCCACCCACGAACTCTGGTCGCAGCTGAGCACCGGCTGCACGAACACCATGCGGCTGTATGCCAGCGTCATCACGAAGGCCTGCACGGTTCGCCAGCGATCGTCGAGGGCGTCGAACCAGCGGCCGAGACGGCCGTAGTCCACCTCGGCGACCTCACCCGGCGGCGTCACCTCCTTGCGCACCGTGACGTCCTCGGGACGCACCATGCGGATGTTCTGACGCACGTAGCGCCGGAACGTCGAGAGGCTCGCATGGATCCCAGCCTCGTCGTGCATCCGCTGCCACACCGTGGTCACCGTGCTCGCCGTCAAGCCGGCCACGATGCTGTCGTGCACATGGCTCAGCTCATCCTGGCCGTCGCCGGGGCGCGGCACCGCGCGGCCACGGAAGAGCTCTGGAACGCGTTGCTCCCACTCCTGTCGGGCGAGCGGCGCCCCACCGGGCGTCAGCCCGGCGGTTTCCGCCGCGGATGTGATCCGGGCCACCCGGTTGCGGCCCATGCCGAAACTGCGGGACAGCTGCCGATCGCTGCGCCCCGCCTGCCAGTGCTGGAGAACGTCCACCACGTCTGCCACATCGAATCTCCTGCCGGCCACCTGCTCCCTCCTGTGAAGCTGCTGTTCCGGCACATCGTGCTGTGGCACCGGGCGGTCTCACGAGGCCCGGAGGGTGGCCTCATTTAGGTGACCGCAAGTGGCTCCATTTAGGTGACCGCCTATGGCTCCATCACGTGACGCGGAGTGGCTCCATCACGTGGCGCTCGACATGGAAGGGGTAGAAATTCCGCAGCCGCTGTCCGGCCGGAGATGGTTCACCCCCTCCGAGATCACCGCAGCTTGGCTGCGGCAGGATCGCGGGTGCGCCGTCTGTAAGCGGAAGCTCGACCGCGACCTGTTCGAGGGCGATCACATCGTTGCGTGGACCGAAGGTGGCACCACGACACTGGACAATCTGCAAGCGCTCTGCGGTCCATGCAACAAACGCAAGGGCAATCGAGCAGCGCCTGAGCCGGCGCTGGCCGCCATTACCACTGCCCCTTCAACGGCACCCCTACGGGCATGGCAGGAGGCAGCCCTCGAAGTGGCTCTAGCCTCGACAAAGAAGTCGATTCTGATTGAGGCCTGCCCGGGGGCTGGGAAGACGCGGTTTGCTCTGGAGCTCGCGGCCCGACTGTTCGGCTCTGGGGAGATCAACCGGGTCATCCTGGTCGTGCCCACCAAGTATCTAGTGGCTCAGTGGGTCGCAGCCGCGCAGGGCCCTGAGGGCGGACCAACCCTGCCACTGGCGCCGCCAGGTTGGCGTCCGACCGCGGCCTTGTACGAGAGTTGGTGCGGCGCGGTGGTTACCTATCACGCGCTGTTCGCTCAGCCAACAATGTTCGAGGCCCTCGCGAACGAGCGGAGCATGCGGACGTTGGTCATCTTCGACGAGATTCACCACGCCGGCGCCGAGAGCGCGTGGGGCATCAACGCCCAACAGGCCTTCATGGATGCCGCCCAGAAGATCGTCTCGATCTCGGGCACACCGTTTCGCGTCGACGACCCCATTGTCTTCGTGGAAACGCTTGCAGGGCGTGCCATCCCCGATTTCTCCTACGGCTACGGCCAGGCGGTGGAAGATCAAGTGTGCCGGCCCGTCCGATTTGCTGAGCTCGGCGGTACAGCCACCTTCCGAGCACCCGACCGGCGCGAGCACACGGTCACTTTCGACGACGACCTCAACGAGCAAGGCGAGTCGTATCGCCTGCGCACGGCGCTCATGGCAGACGGGGGGCACATGAGTTCAATGCTCGACCTCGGCACCGATCTGATCGTCCAGATGCGGGCGGCTGGTGATGCCGATGCAGCCGGCCTCGTCGTGGCCATGGACTGCGACCACGCCGACCAGGTGGCGCGAATTCTCCACGCCAAGGTTGGCCGCCGGCCGGTCGTCGCGTGCAGCCGACTGAATGATCCTGAAGATCCAGCGCCTGACGCCGCGATCGCTAGCTTTTCGGCGTCGAGAGATCCGTGGATTGTCGCAGTCAAGATGGTCTCGGAAGGCGTGGATATCCGCCGCCTCCGCGTCGTTGTTTACGCAACAAATGTTCTAACGGAGCTGACCTTCCGCCAGATCATGGGTCGAGTCGTTCGCGGGGATCCAGCAAACGGCCTGTCGGATTTTGGCATTGCGATCATCCCCGCTGACCCGCGGCTGCACGAGTTTGCCTCGTCGATAGCTCAGGAAAACCGCCAACTCCTGAGCGATCCCTTGGTGATCGTGGGAGCCGGGTCGGCAGGTCGGCACGTGTCCATCGAAGGCGACGTCCTGCGCTCGCGGTTCGAGCCCCTGTCCAGCACGGGGGAGCTGTCCGTTGTCTCCGACGGATTAGGCAGAACCGTGTCGATCGACCTGTGGGAGGCCGCCACGGCTTATGTGCGCCGAACCGGCAGTCCCATCGACCCGTTCGAGATCGCCATGGCCGCATCAGCCGACCCACGGCTAGAGGACCGGCTGCGCGAGATCAGTTCGCGTGAACACGGCGCCGCTTCCAGCCCCGAGCAGTAGTGGCCGTCGAGCCGAGCCACCGATAACCGGGCCCGTCCCGCTCACCGGAGCGGTGGAGGCACCGAGAGTGGCCTGCGCTTCGCGCCAGCAGAGTGCTGACCTCGACGAGATTGCCTGCCAACCGTTGCGTATTGGCTGCCTACAACGTGTCGATCATTCGACCGCCGTTCGTCAGGCGGCCGGACTCAGGCGGCGGCGCCCGCGGGGCAGCATCGGCACGCCTTCCCGGTGCAGGACGCGAACCAGCGTCGACGGTCTCCACTGGGTGCCACCGCGAGGCGTCGGCACACCTTGAGCGGTCAGCTCGGCGGCTATGTCGCGCATGGTGGACCCGCCACGGTAACGGGCCGCGATGAGAGCCGCGAGGTCGACCGGCACGGCCACGGGGCCTCCGAGGCGAACGCCCTCCGCCCGCCTCACCGCGAGGGCGTCGCGGGTGCGCTGCGAGATGATGCGCCGCTCCCATTGCGCCACCGAAGCCATGATGCTTGCCACCAATTCACCGGCCGGCGTGGTGAGGTCGACGCCGAGGTCAAGGGGAAGGAGCCTCCACCCCTCGCGACTAGAGCGCTCGAGCAGCCGGGCGAAGTCAAGCATGGACCGCGACAGACGGTCGAGTTTGCTCACCACCAAGGCCGACGCCTCGCCGCGGCTCAGCGCCTCGAGGGCGGCGGCTAGCGCGGGGCGGCGGGTCAGCGCCTTGCCACTCAGTCCGGCATCCTCGTGAATGGCTACTAGTGCACCGACTCAGGAATA
>QHBU01000009.1 GCA_003244045.1 Candidatus Aeolococcus gillhamiae | reverse complement strand
CTGGCGCCGCAGATGCCGATCATCCACGAGGTGCTCGACGCCGTCGGCATCGACTTCATCGGGCTGCGCGACTACGAGGCCGAGGACGTGATCGCCACCTGGACGGCGGCGACCCCGGACCCCGTGGAGATCGTCAGCGGCGACCGCGACCTCTTCGCTCTCATCGAGGACCCTCGTGTGTGCGTGCTGTATCCCGAGAAGGGAGGTATGGCCGTGGTGACCGAGGCGGAGGTGACCCGCCGCTACGGCATCGCCGGTCGTAGCTACGCCGACTACGCGATCCTGCGGGGCGACCCGTCCGACGGCCTGCCGGGGCTGCGCGGAGTGGGGGCGGTCGCCGCCGCAGACATCATCCGCAGGCACGGGGGCGTCGCCGGGCTGCTCCGCGACGGTGCGGTGTCCGAGCAGCAGCGCGAGTACCTCGCGCGGGCGATGAAGGTGGTGCCGCCCGTGCAGGGTTTGCCGGTGGTGTTGCCGGAGGGGAGGCGGGACTCCTACCCGGCCCATCCGGCGGCCTTGGCCTCGCTTGCGGAGAGGCACGGACTGTCCTCTGCGGCCGATCGCCTGGTGGAGGCGTTGAGGGTGAACCAGCACACGGGGTAGCCTCGACCGAATCAGATCCGGAGGGCGGTGGCACGCCAGGCCTGGACGACGCCGTCGTCGAGGTTGACCTCGAACGTCACCGGTTCGACCCTGCGCAGCTCCCAGCCGTGCGCGAAGGCGGCGTTGAGCTCCTCGCGCCTGACCCGGCGCGGTCCCCAGTCGCCGGGCTGGGCGTCGCTGAACACGGCAAGGTGGTACTTGCCTCCGGGTACAAGCACGCGGCGGATGGATTCGACGTAGCGCGCGCGGTCCTCGTCGGAGAAGCCGTGGAAGACGCCGCTATCGAGCACGGTGTCGAATCTGGCGTTGAGGAAGTTCAGGTCGAGAGCGTCGCCGACCTCGAAGCGCACGCCGGTGAGGCCGCGCTCGGCGGCACGCGCTCGGGCGATGTCAATTGCCCGTGGAGCGGAGTCGACGCCGGTGGCGTCAAGGCCGCGCGAGGCGGCCAGCAGCGCCAGTTCGCCCGTGCCGCAGCCCACGTCGAGGACTCGCCCGCTCACCTCGCCCGCCGCGAACAGTGCGGCGAGCGCCGGTTGCGGCTTGCCGATCTCCCACGGTGGTGTGCCCAGGTAGGCGCTGTCGAAGCTGGCGAACGTGGGCGGTGGTGCGGCGTCGTCAGCCATGTTCCAAGTCTGGCGCGCCGGACGGAGGCCTTGCGACACTGGGAGGATGCAGGAGCGAGTTGCTGTGAGCGATGACCTGGCCATCGAGGCGATGTCCGCGACGGACTGGCCGGCGGTCCGCGCGATGTATGAGGCCGGCATCGCGACCGGGAACGCCACATTCGAAGAGACCACACCGCAGTGGGAGGCGTGGGACGTGGAGCATCTCAAGGAGCATCGCCTGGTCGCCCGGCGCGGCGGGACCGTGGTGGGCTGGGCGGCGGTCGTCCCAGTGTCGGAGCGTTGCGTCTACGCCGGCGTTGCGGAGAGCAGCGTCTACGTCGCGGAGCAGGCGCGCGGCAGCGGGGTGGGTCGCCGCCTGCTGGACGCTCTCACCGCGAGCACCGACGCCGGGGACATCTGGACCCTGCAGACGGGGGTCTTCCCCGAGAACGTGGCCAGTCTTCGCCTCCATGAGGCCTGTGGCTTTCGCGTCGTCGGCGTCCGGGAGCGGATCGGGCAGCACCGCCGCCGGTGGCGCGACGTCGTGTTCATGGAGCGACGGCGCGCGTGACCGGCGGTCAGTACCCGGTGGCTCCGTCGATCCGCTCGCGCAGCAAGTCGGCGTGTCCGTCATGGCGCGCGTACTCGGCGATCATCGTTACCAGGATCCGGCGCAGGGAGATCGGCTCGCTGGTACGGCGCTGGATGGCTGTGTCGTCGAGGCCGGCGTTGCGGACGATCTCCCGAGCCCGGTCGCATTCGGTGCGCCAGACCTCGAACGCCTGAGCGACGTCGCCGTCGAGTGAATCGAAGTCCTGGTCGGGATCGTCGTCGGAGTAGTAGAGGAGAGGCACGTCCTCGCCGGCGAACTGGATGCGGAACCACCAGCGTTCCACCGCGGCGAGATGGCGCACCAGCCCGTGCAGGCTCATCGTGGACGGCGGGACGGGCTGCTCCGACAGGCGTTCAGCCGGCACCCCGGAGCACTTGAGCTCGAAAGTGGCGCGGTGCCACTCGAGGAAGGCGGTGAGCATCTCGCGCTCCTCTCCCACCAGAGGCAGCGGGCTGCGCGTGTCGTTCGTCCAGACCGGCGAGTAGCTGTCCTCGGGGATCACTCGAGCGATGATGCCAGCCTCCTGGCGAGGTCCGACACGGCACAGCGGTGGGGCGCGATCCCGGCGTCGTAGCGGCGGCTGTTCGGATCCCACGTGAAGCTGAGCTCGCCGGCTGTCCGGGGCGGCGCTGGTGTCCCGGGGCATGGAGGCGAGCATGCGCCGTCACAGCGGTGAACACGATGTCGTCAGCTTGTTACGAGCCCGCCCGGCAGCGCGCGGGCGCCGCCGGGGTCGGCGAGGATCGGCGTTGATTCAGTGTTGCGTGGAGGCCCCGGGTGAGCAATCGGCTGTGGTGTGCCCTGGCAGCCGCTGTGGCGGTGTGCTGTGCCGTCCTGGTGGCCGTGATGCTGATTGCCCCTCCGTCGGCGACCCTGCCGGTCGACGACATCGCCGAGGTGGTGGCCCCGGTGCTCGGCGCCGCCGCATGCCTGCTCGCAGCCCGGCGCCACCACGGCCGCTCCCGCGTGGGCTGGTACCTGGTCGGCGCGAGCGCGCTCACATGGGGCAGTGGCCAGGCGGCTTGGAGCTGGCTCGAGCTGGTGGTACACCAGGACAACCCGTTCCCGTCGCTCGCCGACGTCGGCTACATCGGCTCGGTGCCGCTTCTGTTCGCCGGCCTGTTCACGATGCCGGTGTGGCCGTCGGGCACGGTGGCCAAGCTGCGAGCCGTCACCGACGGACTGATCATCGCCGGCGGCCTGCTGCTGATCAGCTGGTACACCATCCTTTCGGCGATCGTCGCCAGCCCTGCGGACACGGCGCTCGGGCAGGGGCTCAGCCTCGCCTACCCCGTCGGCGACGTGATCGTGGTGACGGTGCTCGCGATCATGTGGTCGCGCGCCTCGACGCAGTCGCGCGGGCCAATCATGCTGATCATCGCCGGTCTGGGTTCGATCGCGGTCGCCGACAGCACCTTCGCGTATCTCCAAGCGCAGGCGCTTTTCGGCTCCGGCAACGTCGTCGACATCGGCTGGGTGGCCGGGTACCTGATGGTGGGCCTCGGCGCACTGTTAGCGATCGGCCGGCCGATGAATAGCAAGCGCGGCACCCTTCCGAGATGGCGCACGGCAGTGCTGCCGTACGTGCCGCTGCCGGTGGCGATCGGGTTGGCCATCCAGGAGCGGCTCACCAACGGCTACATCAGCGCTTTCACCCTCTCCATGGCGCTGGCGCTCTTCGTCCTCGTCCTGCTCCGGCAGGGTCTCTCAGTGCGCGAGAACGTGATCCTGCTGCGCCGCCTGGCGGCCAACGAGCACGAGCTGCACCACCGCGCCGAGCACGACCCTCTCACCAACCTCAGCAACCGCAGCAGCTTCATCCGCTCCGTCGACGAGCTCCTCGACAACCTGACACCCGACCGCCTGTGCGCGGTGATGTTCGTCGACCTCGACGACTTCAAGCACATCAACGACAGCATGGGCCACGCCATGGGCGACCAGGCCATCGTCGCCGTCGGGCAGCGCCTGAAGTCGTGCATGCGCGACCACGACCTGGTGGCGCGCCTCGGCGGCGATGAGTTCGCCGTCTTCCTCACCAGGCTGAACAACGTCGGGCAGATGGTGACCATCGCCGAGCGGCTCATCGAAACCCTCAACGAGCCCTTCCAGAGCTCCGACATGCACGCCTCGGTGTGCGGGACGATCGGCGTCGCCATCGCCGAGGCGGGCGACGACGCCGGCGAGCTGTTGCGCCGTGCGGACATCGCCATGTACGCCGCCAAGGCCCGAGGCAAGGGACTGTTCGGGATCTTCGAGCCCAGCATGCACGTGGCCATGTACGCGCCGCTGGAGCGGCGCGCAGACCTCGAGCGCGCCGCCGCCGAGCAGGAGTTCATCCTGTACTTCCAACCCGTCGTCGACGTGAGCACGCGGACCATGGTGGGGGTGGAGGCGCTGATGCGCTGGGAGCATCCGCGCCTCGGCCTCCTCGGCCCCGTGGAGTTCATCGACGACCTCGAGAAGGCGGGGCTCATGGTCACGGTCGGCGCCTGGGTTCTGGAGGAGGCCTGCAGGCAGACGATGCGGTTGCGTGCCGAGAGCCGGCAGAACCTCTCGGTCAGCGTCAACGTGAGCAGCTCGCAGATGCTCGACGCCGGCTTCGTGGCTGTGGTCGCCGACAGGCTGGCCGCCACCGGACTCCCGCCGAGCGCGCTGGTCGTCGAGCTCACCGAGAGCGGCAGCATCGGCGAGAGCGAGGTGGTGGGGCTCCGCCTCCGCCAGCTGCGCGCCATGGGTGTCCGGGTTGCCATCGACGACTTCGGCAGCGGCTACTCGTCGTTCACCTACCTGCGCCGGCTGCGGGTCGACATCCTCAAGATCGACAAGACGTTCGTTGACGGCCTCCTCGCGGGGGGTCCCGGCGCGGCCTTGGTCGAGGGGATGATCGGGCTGGGCAACAGCCTCGGACTACAGACGGTGGGCGAGGGCGTGGAGGAGGAGGAGCAGCACGCTGCGCTCGTTCGCCTCGGGTGCACCATGGCGCAGGGATACCTGCACGCTCGACCGATGCCGATGGACCAGGTGATGCTGCTGCACGGCGCCGGCGAGTCGCGCGAGGTCGCCGCCACCGGCTGAGGGCTGTGCCGGCTGTGCCACCGGCGTCGAGCGAGCGCGGTGCTAGGCTGCGCCGATGGCGGGCGACAACGTCGTGCACCTCACCCCCGAAGGCCGCGACCGGCTCGAGGAGGAGCTGCGCGACCTCGTGGAAAACCGGCGCCCGGTCATCGTGCAGCGCGTCGCCACCGCCCGTGCCGAAGGAGACCTGAGCGAGAACTTCGCGTACCACGACGCCCGCCAGGAGCTGGGCCTGCTTGATGGGCGCGTCCAGACCATCCAGGCAACACTGCGCAACGCGCAGGTCCTGGAGACGACGGTCGGTGAGGTGGTGGGCCTGGGGTCCACCGTGACCATTCGCGACGAGTTCGGCGAGTCGACGTACGTGATCGTCGGTCCGGTCGAGGCCGACGTCGCCGGTGGACGCATTTCGATGGTGTCGCCGCTTGGCGCCGCGCTCATGGGCCGCACCGTTGGCGACGAGGTCAGCTTCGCCTCACCAGGGGGCACCCGTAGCGCCATCATCGCCGCGGTTCGCTGAGTTGCAGCCGCTGCCTCCGGATACGGTTTGCAGAATCGAATCGTGGACTGCCACGGCGGTGTCGCCACCGCGAGACGTCAGGCGAGGAGTGCCCCGCGGCGCCGCCGCCGGGAGATGAACACGGCCGCGGCGAGGCCGCCCGGAACGAGCAGAAGAGCGGCCCACCGCACCTCGGGCAAAGCCAGGCTGGCGGCCACGTAGGTCTGGTTACCGGTGCCGTTGCCGTTGGTCGCCCCTGGCGGCATCAGCGGCCCGCTGGTTTCCTTGAAGTACCAGTTGACCGTTGGGTGCGAGTCGGTCGGCAGGACGTTGAGGGGATCTGCCGGGATGATCAGCTCGATGTTGCCCGTGGGATCCACGGTCATCGACTCGAAGTCGGCGAGGTTGCGATTGCCACCCGAGCTCAGCGGGGTACCGCAGAACAGGCCATCGGTGCAGATGCCGTTGTAGTGAGGAACGGAGGAGGTCACCTGGGTGACGGCAAACTCTGGATTGACCAGGAGAGCGTTCGGCGTCTGCCAGATGAAGTACTGGAAGGTGACGCCGTCGTTGCGGTAGTCGCTCGTCTTGCAGTTGGCGTTGACCGACGTCCGGCAGTTCACCACGCGGTAGTAGCCGACCGCCACCTGCCCGGACTGTCCCGTTGCAATCGCCGGGAAGACGGACGCGTAGGCCGGGGTGTCGGCATTGAGGTTGATGGGCGGCTGCCATGTGGTGCCGTTGTCGAGTGAGCGGATCAGGAAGGTCTGCACGGGGTCAGTGCCCTTGAGGTTGCCCGAGGCGCCGACGTAGAGGTTGCCGGCGGCGTCGATCGCGAGCTGATTGAACACGTGGCCCCAGGTGCCGGGATTGGTGCCGCCGTTGCTGATGTCACTGACCAGGGTGGTATGGAAGCTCGCTCCACCGTCGCGGCTGATGGCGATGTACAGCTGGTCGAGCGGCCCTCCAGTTGGCGAGACGTTGTTCGGAAAGGTGGAGCAGTTGATGAGGACGTACAAGCCGCCGCTCGAGTCGGTGACCGGCTTGCTGATCCCACGCTCTATGCGGCGCTGAGCGGTAGCTCACAATGGGCGCCCTGGGTGATATTCCTCTGTCTTGCTGTCGCCGGCGTCGTCCTTGGGCGGTTGTTGATCCGCCTGCAGCATGGTCGCCGGGAACTGGCGGTGACCAACGCCGACCTGGCTGAGGCCAACAAGGACCTGGCGCTCCTGGCCCGTATCGACAAGCTGACCGGTGTGTACAACCGGCGACACATCGAGGAGCAGATCGATATTCTTCTTCACGCCGCAGTGCGCGACAGGGCGCCATTGAGTGTTCTGATGCTCGATGTCGACCACTTCAAGGCGGTCAACGACATCGAAGGCCATGAGGTCGGCGACCGGGCCCTTCGGTGCATGGCCACTGCCATCCGTATCGCGCTTCGCCCCGGCGACGTGTTCGGCCGCTGGGGAGGGGAGGCGTTCCTGGTGCTGCTTCCGGGGACGGCCGCGGAGGTCGCGCAGCTCATCGGCGAGCGTCTGCGCTCCCACGTTGCCGCCACACCGGTCGCAAGTGACGACGGCAGGCGGTTGCCGATGACGGTGAGCGTGGGGCTCGCGGTCGCCGACAGCCACGACGTGCTTGGAACCCTCGTCGCACGGGCTGACGCAGCGATGTACCGAGCGAAGAGCGCAGGACGCAATCGGGTGGCCGCCTGAAGCTCGGCTCCCTCTCACTCGAGCGACGCGGCGACCCACGGCGGTCGCTGTACGCTCGCCCCGTGGCCGACCCCGCCGCTGGCATCTCAGCTGCTACGATACCCCCAGTGGGTATAGAAATGGCAGGAAGGCGGCGACGTCGACCATGAGCGTGTTGGGTGCCATTGGTGGCAGTCTCGAGGAAGCTTTCTTCATGTTCTGGGAGACGCTCTGGGCCCTCATCCTGGGATTCGGTCTGTCCGGCGTCGTGCAGGCCTTTGTCTCCCGAGGCCAGATGGAGCGCGTTCTGGGAAGGCCGGGCCTTGGCACTCTCGGCAAGGCCACCTTCTTGGGCATGGTCT
>QHBU01000008.1 GCA_003244045.1 Candidatus Aeolococcus gillhamiae | reverse complement strand
TGATTCCGCCACCGCCCCGCGCGAAGAGGCGCTCACCCAGAGACGATGCTCAGGGGTCCGGGTCGGGACGCTAGACAAGTTCCAGGGACGCGAAGCGCCGCTCGTCCTCTACCCAATGGCCACGTCCTCACAGGCGATGCGCCACGCGGTTTCGGGCTGAGCACCTTCTGGATGGTCCGGACACAGCTCGACGATGTCGCGGAGCAGTTGCCGAGGCCTCGCTCAGTAGACGTGCCGGCGAAGGCGATACGGCGGTCTCGGTCGACCCTTACGTCACGAGGCAGCTCGAGCGCCCGCCCACCGGGCCGCGCGAATCGCCGAAGGGCGCGGCTCGTCCCGGCAAGGGATCAGCTCGGGGCTGCTCACGCCACCAGAGACATCAGCTCGCGCACGACCTCGGGAGCAGGCTTGACCTCACGGGACGTGCTCCACCGAAAGGCCGGCGTAGCACGCCATCGCCAACGGGGCCTCGGCCGTCGCGGAGGGAGGGACGTGCCGCGGTTGCCGGCACTGATCGCTCCCTCCAGCGACAAGCGCAGGACCAGAACTACCACTTCGGCCTCACAAGATCGCGATGTATCTCAAGCGGTACCCCAGCGGGTAGTCGCATGGCGCAGCTGGGCATTCGGCCCGTGATCGACCGCCGTGTGTGGCAACCCACGCGTGGCAGGACAATCAGCACATGACCACCCCGCGTGATGAAGGAGACCAACTGATGGAGTTGCATGAGTTCCACGACGTCAGCATCAACAACAAGCGCATCAAAAAGCTGGTCAACCTCGACGCTGTCGAGTGGGTAGACCCTCCTGACGACCTCGCAAACGATGCGTCGGTTTGGGGTCTGCACATGCGCAGCGGCAAGCCCATCACCGTGGAGAACTCCGAGCAGACGCGCGGCTTTCTCGACTCGATCACCCGCTCCACGGCCCCGCCGGAGTTGCTGATCTGACCTCTACCCCTCGCTCACCGCGCCGCGGGTTACACAGGCCCAGGGACGCCACGAACCCGCCGAACGCGTCAGTCCTGTGAGCCGCTCAGGGGCGACCTCGATACGCCGCTGGCCTCGGGGCAATCGGGCCAATCTGGGACGAAGTGGAGCAGATGCGACACAACCCCGGTTCCGTGTGATCCACCCGCCTCTGCGGCGGGAAAGACGGACACTGTCGCGATGACAGACGACCCTCCCGCTGACCAGCGCCCGGCCGCCGCGACCAAAACGGCCAAGAAAACCCAGGCGCTCCTGCGAGAGGCTCGTTTCCTCTTGCGTCGCGTTGACAAGGTCGAGGCTGCGGCTGGAGCGATCGATGATCCCCCCACCCACCAGCTCGCCGCCGAGGTGCGCGAGGCGGTCCAGCGGCTCACGAATCACCTCGTCAGGCTGGAGCGGCAGCACCACCGCCGGGCTCATGAACCCGCCCGTCCCCGAGGGCGTGTGCAACGCTGATCCTTCCTCACCGCCGGCGGCCTTCTCGGGGCCGCTCGAGCCGGACATTCAATCCTCTGTCGACAACCCGCGGCGCGTCGTGCCGCTACGAGGGCGGCGACCAGAGCGACTGCCAGGCCGCCGCGCGTGACATGCGGGCACGATGGGACTGGGTGGTGTCGATCACCAGCTCGGTCGCGGGCCTTGACCGACTGGCTGCACACGTACAATCGTTACCGACCTCACATCACTCAGTGTGATTTAGACGGGTGACTGGTTGATGATGCAGATCGGCATGGTGCTTGGATTCGCCACCACTATCCGGTCAACTGGTGGCTGCTGTTCAGCTGTCAGGGGCTCACAGTGGGCTGCCGGTCGCGCAGAGCCTCGACCAAGCGCCGGGTCACCGGCACCGGTACGCGTGCTCGATCAGCGGCCCTCACAACTGCACCGCCGATCGCTTCCAGCTCCGTCGGACGACCGGCCGCGGCGTCGCGCTGCATCGACGACCGCATGCTCGCCGGTACACCATCGATGGCGGCGATCAGGCGATCGACGTCGACGTGCGCGCCCTTCGCTTTGGCGACCTCGGTGACCTCGCGGATGCAGGCGACCAGGTCGTCACGGCAGTCGGTCCTCACTGCACCGGCCGGCGCCTCCGCGTAGGTGGTCAAGATCGCCAGCGGGGCCAGGAACGCAAGCTTCTCCCACAGCATGGCTGTCTCGTCCGTGCGAACGTTCACCTCAAGCCCGGCACCCCGCAAATGCGCAGCGAGCTGCCCGACACGGTCGCCGTTCGCGGCGCTCGCCGCAAACTCCACCGACGCGAACGGACTGGTGTGCTCGACCTGTCCGACTGCGACGCGGGTCGCCTCCACTCGGATCGTCGCCGGCACGACAGCCTCCGCCGAGTACCGCCCTCGCAACGTGGCGACGTGCTCGATACCGTTGAGGAACGGAATGACCAGCGCATCGCCGAGTGCCGAGGGTGGTACGGCGTCGAGTGCTGCGAGCAGGTCCGGCGCCTTGACGGTGACCAGCACTGCGTCAGCCCTCACGTGCAGACGTGTCGCCGCCTCAACCGGGACGGTGAAGCTGCCGAAGCGATCGCTGCGCACCGTGATGCCGTGCGCCCGGAGGCGGTCGACCGTGGCCTGGCGAGCCAGGCACACCACCCGCACACCCTCATGGGCGAGAAGCGCTCCCACCAGGCTGCCCACGCCCCCCGGGCCGAGCACGGCGACGGAGGTGGTTGATTCGATGCCGCTCATGCCGTTGGTCCCCCCTGCGTACGCCGGACGGGATGTACCGGACGACGATTGTGATGTCGTCGCCGCGGTGCTCGCAGACGTCCCAGCATCGTGCACGCAACGGGGCCGAAATCAGTCGGGTCGCTCGCCGCTGACGTCCACCTCGTTGACTGAATCGCCTGGGTTTGGTGGAGCCTCCATCAGACCCAGGGTGGTTCACCTCGAGCCGTGGAACTCCAAAACTGTAATCGCTATGTAAGCACCGGGGTGGAATAATCCGACGCTATGAGAACAGCCCGTCCACCTTGACCTGCACCCAGCTGGCCGGAAATGATGCCTTTTGTGGAAAAGGTCCTTATTTCCGGTTAGAGCACTGGACCCGTGACCGCGACCGGCACTGACGACCGCACAAATGCGTTGTCGTGAATACGATGTCGGGGAGACAGGACTCGAACCTGCGACCCCTGGTCCCCCAGACCAGTACTCTAACCACCTGAGCTACTCCCCGACGAGCGGGCGTTGACCGCCCGGGCGCCTGGCAACTCTAGCGCCCGACGGCGGTCAGATGCGGCTGCCGGCTCCGGGTTCGCCGATATCGAGCCCGCGCAGCTCGTTACCCGCGCCACGGGTCATGAGGTCGTTGAGGGCGGCCGCGACGCTCTTGCCGGCGAACAGGATCTCGTGGATCTCGCGGGCGATCGGCATGTCGACACCGTGGGTCTCGGCCAGCAGCAGCGCCGCCCTGGTGGCGTTCACGCCCTCCACGACCATCTGGCTGGCCGCGATCGCGTCCGCGGGGGGCATGCCGCGACCGATCGCCTCGCCAAGCCCCCGGTTGCGCGAGTGCGGGCTGGCGCAGGTGACCACGCAGTCGCCCAGCCCGGCAAGGCCGGCGAACGTCAGGCCGCGCGCACCGGCGCGGATGCCGAGACGGGCGATCTCGGCGAGCCCGCGCGTGATCACCGCGGCCTTGCCGTTGTCGCCGGCGCCGATCCCGTCGCACACACCGGCAGCGATCGCCACGACGTTCTTGAGCGCGCCTGCGTACTCGACTCCCACAACGTCGTCGCTGCTGTAGAAGCGGAGCGAGCCACCGTTGCACCCGTCGCGAACCGTCTCCGCCGCATGGCCGTCAACGGTGGCGATCACCGTGGCAGCGGGAAGCCCGCGGGCGACCTCGATCGCGATGTTGGGGCCGCTCAACGCCGCAACAGAAGTCGGTCGTCCGGCCAGGACGTCGGTCAGCACCGCTGTCATGGTGAGACCAGTCTCGAGCTCGAATCCCTTGGCAGCGCTGACCACGTGGGCATCGCCCAACCAGGGCTTCGTCGCCACAGCAATATCGCGCATGCCGTGGCTGGGGACCGCGAGGATCACCACAGCCGCCTGAGCGAGAGCGGGCTCAAGCTCGTCATCAACGTCGACATCGGCGTTCAGTGCGATGCCGGGGAGTGCCCACGGGTGGCGACGACTCGACCGCAGGGCAGTGGCAACATCCGGGTCGCGCGCCCATAGACGCACATCGCAGCCGGCCGTGCTGAGGCTCTGGGCTAGCGCGGTTCCCCACGAGCCCGCGCCGACGATGGCGACTCGCATCAGCGGTCGCGCTCCGCGCGTGCACGGGCGACGATGCGCATGCGCGTCCCAGCGAATCCAAAGACGGCGCGGATGCGGTTCTCCAAGTACCGCCCGTAGGCGAAGTGCATGAGCTCCGGGTCGTTGACGAAGAGGACAATCGTCGGAGCGGGAGTGCTCGCCTGGGTCGCGTACAGCAGCTTCAGCTGCCGCCCCTTGTCATGTCGCGGCGGATGCGCGAGAAAGGCGTCGCGGAGCAGGTTGTTGAGCGCGGCCGTCGGGATACGCACCGCCCGCGCGGCGGCCACCCCGGCTGCGGCGTCGAGCACTCGTCCGACATTGCGTCCCTCCAGCGCTGACACCGTCAGGACAGGGACACCGGGCACGAAGTCGAAGGCCTCGTGGATGGACTTGAGGAACCCGGGGTCGACACGCGTCTCTTGGTCCACCAGGTCCCACTTGTTGGCGATCACCACCAACCCCTTGCCGGCGTCCACCGCGTATCCCGCGACGTGCCTGTCCTGGGCGACGATCTCGGCGGCGTCGACGACGAGGAGCGCGACGTCGCAGCGCTCCAGGGCGCGCAGCGCTCGAAGGAGGCTGTAGTGCTCGACGTTGGTGTCGACGACACCGCGGCGGCGAATGCCGGCAGTATCGACGAGTCGCACGGTGCGATCGCCGTGAGTGACCAGCGTGTCGACGGCATCGCGTGTCGTCCCCGCCAGCGGCGACACCAGCGCCCGCTCTTGCCCCACCAGCGCGTTGAGGAGCGACGACTTGCCGACATTGGGCTTGCCGATGATTGCCAGGCGCAGCTCCTCGGACGTGGCGGGGGCGTCGTCTTCACTCGGCGGCGGAAGCTCGTCGACAATGCGGTCGAGAAGATCCCCGGTGTCGGTGCCGACCAGCGCGGAGATCAACAGCGGCTCGCCGAGTCCGAGCTTGTACAGCTCGTGCGCGTAGTGGGGATTGGCAGGGCTGTCGGCCTTGTTCCCCACCAGGATCACCGGCTTCCCACCGGTTCGCAGGATGTTGGCGACGTCTTCGTCGAGAGCGGTCACGCCCGCTCTGACGTCGACCAGGTGCACGCACACGTCCGCCTCGGCGATGGCGAGCCGCGCCTGTTGCTGTGTGCCGGCCGTGAGGACGGCCAGCCCAGGATCGTCGCGCGCCATCGAGCGGTCCAGGCCGGCGGTGTCGACGACGGTGAACCGCCGTCCCCTCCACTCGGTGACCCCGTACAGGCGATCCCGCGTGAGGCCAGCCAGTTCGTCGACGATGGCGTGGCGCTGGCCGGTGAAGCGGTTGAAGAGCGTCGACTTGCCGACGTTGGGACGTCCCACGATGGCGACGATGCCCGACGGGGTGGCGAGGTCCGTCTCAGCGGCACGGCGACGGCGGCGCGGACGCCCGCGCGCGGTCGCGGCACGGCTCACTGCATCGGCTCCGCGCCCGGCGTGACCGCCAGCGCAAGCTGCTCCAGCACTTCGCCCTCGTCCTTGCGGGCGAAGCCGTTCAGGTCACCCGCCCCATCGACTGTGGTCCTGACGATGAGATAAACGTAGTCGGTCCAGGAGTGATCGCTGTCGAACTGCGACGCGATCGCCGGATGGTCAGGATGGCTGTGCCAGATGCCCACGACGTCGAGGCCGAGCGTGCGCGCCTCGCGGTCCGCACGCACCATGTCCAGCGGGTCGAGCACGTACCGATCGCGAGCGCGTTCGGTGTTGGTGTTGGTCCCGGAGGTCGCCGAGACGACCTCCACGCGCTCGCCGTCAGAGCGGCCGATCAGCACGCCACAGCCCTCGTTCGGATATGCCGCGACGGCGAGCAGGCGGATACGCGAATCGGCGTCAGCGGCCAGCGCGACGTTCACAACCGACCTCCGTACAGGCCGCTGCTCAGGTACCGGCTGCCACCGTCGCAGAGCACGGTGACGATGACGCCGCGCTCGATCTGCCCCGCGACCTCGCGCACACCCCAGAGCGCCGCGCCGCTGGAGTGACCGACCATGATGCCCTCGCGGCGCGCCAGCTCACGGGCGAGGTCGTACGACACCTCCGTCGGTGCCCAGAGGTTCTCGTCGGCGATGGTCGGGTCGTAGATCGCCGGCACGATCGCCGTGGGCATGTGCTTCATCCCCTCCAGGCCGTGCCACGGATCCTCCGGTTGCACCGAGACGCACACCATCTCCGGGCGCTCGTCGCGCAGGCGCCGCGACACACCGACGAACGTCCCGCTGGTGCCCAGCGCCGCGACGAAGTGCGTCACCGTCCCAGCGGTCTGCTCCCAGATCTCCGCGCCGGTGCCGTCGTAGTGCGCCTTCCAGTTGGACGGATTGTTGTACTGGTCGGGCATGAAGTAGAGGTCTGGATCCTGCTTCAGCATCCGCTGCGCGAGCACGATGGCCCCGTCGCTGCCCTCCTGCGAGTCGCTGAACACCGTCTCGGCGCCGTACGCGGCGATCATCGTCTTGCGCTCGTCACTGACGTTGTGCGGCATCACCAGCCGCACCCGATACCCCAGCGCTGCTCCGACCATCGCGTAGGCGATGCCGGTGTTGCCGCTGGTGCTGTCGAGGATGATCCGGTCCCGCGTCAAGGCCCCGGACGCCTCACCGTCGCGGATCATGCGCAGCGCGGCTCGGTCCTTCACGGAGCCGCCCGTGTTGAGGAACTCCGCCTTCCCGTACACCGTGACTCCGGGGTACTCGCGCTCGAACAGGCGGATTCGCAGCAGCGGCGTGTGGCCGATGCCGCCGAGGATCGATGTGCCGAGCGTCACCGGGGCCACGCGCTCCGGTGCTGCCCCACGCGTGGTCTCGGGCATGCCGCCATTATCGGACGACACGCGCGGATGACCGTCCGCGCAGCCCTATTCCGCTTCGCGCGCTCCAAAACGGAAGCCTGCAGTCCGGCGGCCGGTGTCCTCGATGACCGCGATGACGCCGGCCGGACGCAGGTGTATCGGCCCCTCCTCGCCGGGCAGCTCGACGAAGTCGGGCGTGCCGTCGGTGATCTGGATGGCGGCGATGGTCTCGGCCACCGTCAGCTTGACCGCGATGTCGGACCCGTTGGAGAGTCGGATCACAGCCATTGATGCGTGCCTCCGCGGTGGTCGATGCTGAGCGGGCCCCATGGTACGGCCCGGCGGCCCTGCATCAGCCCCCCGCGGTCAGCGCCGACGTCAGCTCCGCCAGCAGCGTCGCCTCGTCCTCGATCCCGATGCTGAAGCGCAGCAGCCCGTCGGAGATGCCCAGCGCGACGCGGTCCTGCGCGCTGAAGTTGCGGTGCGATGTCGTCGCCGGGTGCGACACCGTGGTGCTGACGTCGCCGAGCGTCGGCGCTAGGCGGATGCCATCCAGCGCACGGACCACGCGCCCGGCTCCCGACCGCCCGCCGCGCACGTCGATGCTGAGCATCGGGCCGATTCCCCGTGGGAGCAGGCGCGCGGCGAGCGCCGCGTCGGCTCCACCGCGCACCGCGGGATGGTGCACGGCGACGACGCCCGGGTGGCCGGCGAGAGCAGAGGCGAGCGCTGCAGCGGTGGCGTTGCCGCGCTCCACGCGCAGCGGCGCGGTGCGCAGACCGCGCAGCGTCAGCCACGCGTCGAACGGCGACAGCACCGCGCCGAGCGACCGGCTGGTGGCGTCGAGCCACCCGGCCGCCTCACTCTGCGGCGACGCGAGGGCCACGCCGCCGAGCACGTCGCTGTGGCCGCCGAGATGCTTGGTCAGGCTGTGCAGCACCAGGTCGGCCCCATGCGCCAGCGGCTGGAAGAGGAACGGCGTCGCGAAGGTGCTGTCCACCAGGCACACCGCGCCGCACGCACGCGCGGCCGCGGCCACCGCGGGCACGTCGACCACCGTGAGCAGCGGGTTGGTGACGATCTCGACCACAACCACGGCGACGTCAGGGCCGCCCACCGCCGCCACCAGCGCGCCCGCGTCAGCACCGCCGTCAACAGGCAGGTCGACCACGGTCGTCGCCATGCCCAGCGCCGCCAGCGGCCCCACCAGCAACGCCTCGGTGGCCCCGTAACATGGCCGCACCAGCACCACACGCCGCCGTCCGCTCATCGCCGCCGCGCTCACCAGCAGCAGCAGCGCCGCCTGCCCGCTGGCGGTGACACGCGCCACCGGCGCCTCGCCACCACCAGGCGTCTCGAGCGCCGCCAGCGTTGCCTCGAGCAACGCCACGCTCTCGTTGCTGTAGCGGCGATACACCCGGGGATCCGCCTCCATGGCGGCGTCGAGCGCGTCCAGGTCGGGATACGAGCGCGCCGACGAGAGCGCCGGGGGCGCAACCAGGTCCCTCCCCTCGTCGCCGCCGGCGGGCACGGCGCCGGCCCGGATCGCCGCCAGGCGGATGTCGTCGCTCACTCAGCGAGCATCGGCGCCGCCAGCCCCGGCCGCGTCGAGCAACCGGAACGCCGACCGCCCCGCGTACCGCCCGGACGACCCCAGCTCAGCCTCGATGCGGAGCAGCCGGTTGTACTTGGCCACCCGCTCCGACCGCGACGGCGCGCCCGTCTTGATCTGGCCGGCGTTGACCGCAACCGCGAGGTCGGCGATGGTGGTGTCCTCGGTCTCGCCGCTGCGGTGGCTGATCA
Source organism: Candidatus Aeolococcus gillhamiae (assembly GCA_003244045.1). GTDB lineage: Bacteria > Chloroflexota > Dormibacteria > Aeolococcales > Aeolococcaceae > Aeolococcus > Aeolococcus gillhamiae. The sequence goes on along the minus strand of QHBU01000008.1, from coordinate 43,703 downwards.
CCGACGCGTAGTCGTGCGACGACGCCAGCGCGATGGCCTCGAGCGCCTCGCTCAGCGTTCCGATCTGGTTGACCTTCACCAGCAGGGCATTGGCGACGCCTCGCGAGAACCCCTCACGCAGCCGCGCCACGTTGGTCACGAAGAGGTCGTCGCCGATCAGCTGCACCCGCGAGCCCAGCCGCTCGGTAAGCGCCGCCCAGCCGTCCCAGTCGTCCTCGGCCATGCCGTCCTCGATCGAGACGATGGGGTACTGCGCCACCCACGTCGCCCACAGCTCCACCAGCTCGAGCGGCTCGAGCTCCCGCCCCTCGCCCCGCAGCACGTAGCGGCCATCGGAGAACAGCTCGGACGCCGCCGGGTCGAGCGCCAGGGCGACGTCGACACCGGCCGTGTAGCCGGCGCGCGCGATCGCCGAGAGCAGCACCTCGATCGCCTCCTCGTTGTGCCGCAGGCTCGGTGCGAAGCCACCCTCGTCCCCCTGGCCGGTGTTCTCGCCGCGCCCGTGCAGCACAGAGCGCAGTGCGTGGAAACACTCGCTGCCGGCGCGCAGCGCGTCGGCGAACGTCGTGAAGCCGAGCGGCACCAACATGAACTCCTGGAAGTCGACGCTGGTCTGGGCGTGCAGACCGCCGTTGATCACGTTGAGGAGCGGCACCGGCAGCACCTGCGCCTCAGGTCCACCGAGGTGCCGATACAGCGGAAGCCCTGCGAAGTCAGCGGCGGCGTGCGCAGACGCCAGGCTGACCCCGAGCAGCGCGTTGGCGCCGAGGCGACCCTTGTTCGGGGTGCCGTCCAGCTCGACCAGCGCGTCGTCCAGCGCGCGCTGGTCGAGCGCGTCCATGCCGGCGACGGCAGGCCCGATGACCTCCGCCACGTTGCGCACCGCGGTTAGCACGCCCTTGCCGCCGTAGCGCGCCTTGTCACCGTCGCGCAGCTCCACAGCCTCGTGCGCACCGGTGCTGGCACCACTCGGCACCATGGCAGCCCCCGCGGCGCCCCCCGCAAGCCGCACCCGCACCTCCAGCGTCGGGTTGCCACGCGAGTCGAGCACCTCCAGCGCGTCGACATGCTCGATGCGGCTCACAACGGCACCCGCTTGACCACCAGGCTGCGCGCCAGCTTGTCGTGCCAGCCCTGCTTGCGCTGGTCCCAGGCCGCCGAGAGCAGGCCGATCAGCGCGATCAACCCGGCGATCGACCCCACGGCGGGGATCAGTCCCAGCACCCCCGGCCCCCAGAAGATGACCGCGCGGGCGAACGCTCGACCCGCCGGCAGCCGGCCGCCGTCCTCGGCGCGCACCACCTCTGCCCCCATGGCCTGCTGCCCGAGGGTCCGGCCCCGCCAGGCCACCAGCCCGCCGAAGTACAGCGCGCTCACCAGCGCCCCGATCAGCCCCACCACCAGGAACCGGTTGGAAAGGTCAGCGGGCAGGGTAGCGATCGTCTGCCCGGTCGGCGGCGGGTGGTCACGGTAGTACTGCGCGATCGGCACGTACACCAGCGGGACGGTGAAGGGCGCCTCGACGATGAACACGGCGATGACGTCGATGATGTAGCCGAGCAGCCGCGCCCCGAAGCCGAGGTACACCACCCCCGGAGCCGGCCCGGGCCGCTGCAGGCCGGGCAGCACCGGCGCGGCCACCGGGTACGCGGACTGCACCGGGTACGCCGGGGGCGCGGGGGACGCCGGCTGAGGCAGCTCGAGACGGTTGTCGTCCGGTGGCGGTGGCGGGGGTTGCTCGCTCATGCCGGCTCCTTGGCGACCTCGTCCCACAGCCGGGCCAGGATCCTGATGCCCATCGCGTAGTGGTCGAGGTCGAACTTCTCGTTGGGGGCGTGGATCTGGTCATCGGGCAGCCCAACGCCGACCAGCACCGACTGCATCCCGAGCACGCGCTGGAACACCTCCACCGGGGGGATCGAACCGCCCTCGCGGATGATCACCGGCTCGACGCCGAAGACCGCGCCCATGGCCCGCGACGCCGCCCGCACCGCGGGGTGGTCGGCGGGCGTGATCACCGGGCTGCCACCACCGCGCGCCGTCACCTCGGTGGTGACGCCTGGCGGCGTCGCCGCCCGCAGCGCCCCGGCCACGAGATTGGCGATCACCTCGGGCTTCTGGTTGGGCACCAGCCGGCAGGTGATCTTGGCCCCCGCATGCGCAGGGACGATGGTCTTCCCACCCGGGCCCTGGTAGCCGCCCCAGATCCCGTTGATCTCCAAGGTCGGACGCACCCAGCGCGCCTCGAGCACAGACCACCCCTCCTCCCCCACGGTCGCGGGGATGCCGCCGGCGGTGGCCCGGAAGGCTGCCTCGTCGAACGGCAGCGAGCGGTATCCCTCGCGCTCCGCGGCCGTCGGCTCGACGACGTCGTCGTAGAAGCCGGGAACGGTCACTCGCCCCGTGGCAGGGTCCTTCAGCGACGCGAGCATCCGCGCCAGCGCCTCGATAGGGTTCTGCACCGCGCCGCCGAACACGCCCGAGTGGAGGTCGAGCGATGGACCGCGCACCTCCACCTCGACGCCGGCGAGCCCGCGCAGCCCGACTGTCAGCGAGGGCACACCGCGCGCGAAGATGCCAGTGTCGGACACCACCGCGAAGTCCGCGGCCAGGCGGTCGCCGAGGTCGGCGACCAGCTGCTCGAAGTGGCTGGAACCCACCTCCTCCTCGCCCTCGACGAGCAGGCGCAGGTTGACCGGCAGCTCACCGCGGGTGCGCAGGTGCGCCTCCACCGCCTTGAGGTGCATGTACACCTGGCCCTTGTCATCGACCGCGCCGCGCGCGAACAGCTTGCCGTCGCGCACCTCCGGCTCGAAGGGCGGCGACACCCACTCGTCGAGCGGATCGGCCGGCTGCACGTCGTGGTGGCCGTACACCAACACAGTGGGCAGCGCGGGGTCGACCATCCGCTCCGCATACACCGCCGGGTGCCCCTCGGTTTCCACCACCTCCACCGTGCTGAACCCCGCCTCGCGAGCCGCCGCCGCGAGGTGCTCCGCGTTGCGGCGAACGTCAGGAGCGTGGTCGGGGTGGGCGGAGATGCTGGGGATGCGCAACAGCTCGATCAGCTCGTCGACGAACCGGGGCTGGTTGGCGGCGCAGTAGTCGTCGAGGTCGTGGCCCACGTCTGGAGCGTAGCGGGGAGGTCACGTCGACCGCGCCGCTGGCAGGGCGCCTCTCCCGGGGGGCGCCGTGGGGTCGCACCGGCGGGTGACACGCTGGCAGAATGGTGCATGTGGGACGTTCTCTCGGCGTCGTCGTCGTGGGGTGGGCATCGGGTTTCCTGATCGCCATCGCCTGGAGCGCCGCCCGCGCCAACAACCTGCGGCTGGCTACGACGCTCTCGGGGTGGGCCATCGCCGGGATGGTGGTGACCGCTCTGCTGCTGGTGTGGATCGCGCTCACCAATCGGGCCGACCGGCGTCGCGCCGCCCGCGAGTCCGACCGTGAGATGGCCGTGGTGAGCCCCGTCGCAGAGGCCGCCGCCACCGAGCGCCGCACGGCCGCCCGGATCGGGCGCATCGAAGCCCGCCTGGCGCGCGAGCAGGAGGAGCTCGACGCGGCGGTGGCGTCGCTGGCCGCCGCCGAGCTCGCCGCCACCGGGCATGTCCACGCCGGCCCGGTCGACGCCGTGCCGGACGCCGAGGCCGCCAAGCTCGAGCCCATCCTGCGCCAGGAGGTCCTCGAGACCGTCGCCGACCTGGTCGGGCGCGACCCCGCCCAGACGGCGGTGCTTGCCGGCCAGCTGGAAGCGCTGCTCGAGAAAGCCCGGTAGCCGGCGCAATCCGTGCACTGCCGGCCGTTCCGGTGTACCGTCTGGCGCAGCGAGGTCTCTCCGTCGTACTCCACGCTCTTCCAGGAGATCCCCATGGCTGTGCACGCTCCCCCATCGGGGTCCATCGAGGCCAACCGCAAGCGCATCGTGGAGCTCGTCGGCACCGGCCAAGGCGCGCGCCGTGCGCCCGCCCCCGAGGACGACACGCCGGTGATCCTCGCCCTCCAACTGCAGGCCATCGACTCTTTCGTGGAGATGATCCGGCTGCGTACTGAGCTCGCCGACCGCGACCGCCGCATCGCCACCCTGCGGGTGGGGTTGCGCACCTGGCGTGAACGCGCCGGCCTGGAGCAGGCGGGGCGCCGCAGCGACGCCGCCGAGGCGTGCGATCGCGAGCGTGAGATCATCAGCCTCCTCCACCAGCAGATGCAGATGGCCGACGCCGCCACCGCCGAGCTGGAGCGGATCCGTGCCCTGTCGTGGTGGCGGCGCCTGCGCGGCTGAGCCGCTGGCCGACGAACTTTTCGGTTACGAAGCGCGTCACGGTACGGCGCGAGACAGACGGATCCCAGGCAAAGGCGTACGAGTGGTGTGCTCACCACCATGTCCAGAACGCCTCAGCCATCCAGTGTTCGGTTGAGGCCGCCGATTGCCCCCCGGCGCTCGACGTCGCGAGCCTCCCTGCTCCACATCGAGGCGGAGCTGGAGCGTCGCAACGCCTTCCTCCAGCTGCTCCAGGTCGTTTCGGTGGCGGCCAACGGCGCCCCCACGTCGATGACCCATGCCCTGCAGACAACGGTCGACGAGGTCTGCAGGCAGACCGGCTGGACGGTCGGCCATGTCCTCCTCCCCGACGAGGACGCCGCCGGGGTCCTCGTCTCCAGCGGCGTCTGGCACGTCGACGATCCCGCCCAGCTGGCGGGCCTGCGCAGCCGCCACCACGATGTCAGCTTCCCGGCCGGCGTGTGCGTGCCCGGTCGTGTGTTCGCAACATGCAACCCCGAACACATCGCCGACGTCCGCCGTCTCTCCAAGGACCACGCTGACCGAGTTCGCTGTTCGCTCGTCGACGACGAGCACATGCGCGCTATCGCGGCGTTCCCGATCATCGTGAGAGACGAGGCCGTCGGCGTGCTCGAGTTCTTCTCGGAGACGCCGTTCGAGGCCGATCGCATGCTCCTCGACGTCATGGTGCAGGTCGGCATGGTGCTCGGCCGCGTCGCCGAGAGAACCAGGTACGAAGCCGCCCTGCGACGTGCTCGCGAGGTGGCCGAGGTTGCCAGCGCCGCCAAGACGGAGTTTCTGTCGCGCATGAGCCACGAGCTGCGCACCCCCCTCACCGCTGTGCTCGGGTACGCGGAGCTGCTCGACCTCTCCCCGCTAGCCGAGCGCGAGAAGGGCTATGTGGCGGCGATCCAGAAGGGCGGCAACCATCTGCTCGCCCTGATCAACGACGTCCTTGAGGTGTCGCGGCTCGAGAAGGGCCAGCTGCGCTTGTCCATGGAGCCGGTCGATGTCAACGCCGTGATCCTCGACGTGCTCGCATTGATGCGCCCGCTGGCCGCCAGGTACGGCGTCGCCCTGCGCTCCGAGCTTGCCGATGCGGGCCGCCCGGTCGCTCTCAGCGACAACCAGGCGCTCCGCCAGGTGATGCTCAACCTGGTCGGCAATGCCATCAAGTACAACCACCGCAACGGCGAGGTCGCGGTGAGCATCGTCGACGCCGGTGGAACGACCGTGCAGATCGACGTCACCGACACCGGGACGGGCATCGCCGCCGCCGACCTGGCGTCGATCTTCGTCCCCTTCGAGCGCCTCGGCGCGGCCCGTACCGTGGAGGGCACGGGGCTGGGATTGGGCATCTCCCGCCAGCTCGTCGACGCCATGGGTGGCCGACTGGACGTGCAGAGCGTGGTGGGGAGTGGCACCACCCTCTCGATCCTGCTCACGGCCGGCGAACGCCCGCCGCTGCTGGACATCCCCGCCGTCGACCCCCCCTCGACTGCACCGTCGCGCGCTTCCGGGCGCACCGTCCTGTACGTTGAAGACAACATTGTCAACATCGAGTTGATGCAGGGCTTCTTCACCAGGCTCCGTCCCGGCGTGCACCTGGTGTCGACGATGCTCGGCGAGCTGGCCGTCGACCTGGCCCGGGAGCACTCGCCGCGGCTCATCCTCCTCGACGTCAACCTTCCCGACATCGACGGCGACGAGGTGATGAAGCGGCTGAGAAGTGACCCGGCAACCCGCGCCATCCCCGTGGTCATGGTGAGCGCGGACGCCATCCCCTCCGGTATCGAGCGCTACCTCACCGGCGGGGCGATCGGCTACATCACCAAGCCCATCGCGGTGGCTCGCCTCCTCGAGTTCGTCGACGCCGCCACTGCCGACGCCGCCACGGACACCGATGGTGACCTCGTCGGGCACACTCCGGCAGCCCGCGCGAAGGCGGCGTCCGCACCGCGGTCGCTCGCCGCAGCGAAAGGCCCAGCGGCCCGCACCTGACCCACCCGGGTCGCGGGCCACGCGCCAATGCGCGGTGGAGTACGCTGCGCGGCGAAGGGAAGACGTCCGCGCCGCCGGTGGCGACGCGCGACAACAGGAAGGGGCCGATGACTGATCTCCATGGCGCACCACGCCGTCCATCGCGCGGCCACTTGGCTGCGCTCCTCGCGGTCGGGACGGCAACCGTCGCGACCATGGCTGCACTGCCCGTGATCGTTCATGCGTCCAGCCCAAGTCCGCCAGGCTGGACCCATCACACCGTCGACCCCACGCTCGCCGGTGGCGAGCCCCTGGTGACCTACTACAGCAACAACATCAACGGAGCGGATCTCGCCTACACGTCGCACGAGGGCACCACGCACCTGTTCCGCGACGGGCTCGTCTCCCCCGACACCACCAACCTGTGCGCCACCCCCACCGTTCCGCCACAGAGCCTGCCCAGTGGCTTCGTGTGCAGCTACACCAACCAGGTCAACGTCTGGACCTCGACGAACCAGGGCTCGAGCTGGCAGCGAACCACCGTGGTCGAGAACGGCGTCGGCTCGGTCGGACCCACCAGCCCCTTCGGGGTTGGCTTCAGCGACCCTGACTGGTCGACGGACGAGGGCGGCTGGCTCTACAACACGGGGATCGACCTTGCCAACGACGCGGTGTTCGCGTCCCACGACGGCGCCCGAAGCTTCCCGGTCGGCAACAACAACTGCCACAGCGGTGACCGTCCGTGGCTCGCCGGCGGCACCTCGGGCCAGGTTTACCTCGCCACCGACACCACTCTTGATGCCTCGACCAGCCTCAGCAGCGGGCACGAGATCTTCAGAGGTGTCATCACCAACGCGGGCGGTCTCACAACGCTGCAGTGCCAGGGCGCTGCGGGCGCCGTCATCCCGAGCGACCCCAGTGGTGCGACCGGTCCCGGGATCCTCGACTACGGCAACTCCAGCATTGCCAGCCGCGGCGGGACGTACACCGCCGCCGGCAAGCTCTTCTACGACCACAACATCACCACCGATGGCTATCACGGAGCCCTGATCGAACCCGCCTTCTTCACCAACAGTGACAAGAGCAGTGGCGTGGGCATCAGCATCCTCCCCAACGCCAACGGCGCTTTCGCCACCAACTCGACCGTCACTCAGTTTCCACAGCAGTTCGAGGTGCCCGGCACCAACCCGGTGTTCGCGCACTGGCCGTCGATCGGCATCGATGCCAACGACCGGGTATACCTGGTGTGGGACACGACCACGACGGACCTCGCTGGCAACCTCGTCAATGCGATCAAGCTCTCGACATTCGACCTCCACAACACGTCGGCCGGGTTCACCACGCCGATCACCATCACCTCACCAGGGAAGAGCGTCTTCTGGCCATGGGTGGCGGTGCCGAGCACCGCTGCCGGAGCGGGGAACGTCTCGGTGGTCTGGTACCAGTACGACGGCGCCACCCAGCCCGACAGCGGTACTGGCAACGTCTCGCTTCTCGAGACCAGCGTCTTTGGCGCTGACACAGCGTCGCCGACGATCCTCGGCCCCAACGATCCGATCGGAGCGCCCATCCACAACGGCGGCATGTGCCAGAGCGGCACCACATGCGTGGCCACCGGACAGGACCGGCGCCTCGGTGACTTCTTCACCAACTCCGTCGACCAGAACGGCTGCGTGATGATCGCCAGCGGTGAGACCACCACGGATCCGAGCGCAGCAACGAGCCGCCCGCTCTTCATCCAGCAGACCAACGGCACCAGCCTCACCGGTCAGAGCTGCGCTGTTCCCCTATCGACCGCCGCCGAGGCGCCACTGGCCGCTCTGTTCCTCGTCGCCGGCGCCGGGGTGGTGGCCATCGTGGCCCGCCGCCGACGTCAACGACAGGTTGTGGTGTCCTGAAGCGCGATTAGGCGAGCGTCACGATGGCGCGGGCATGGGCAACGGCGGGCCCCCCGTGGATGCGGGCGTGGGCCTGGGCGCCGGCGGCGCGAGCATGCGCGGTTGCCGGGACGGAGCCCGAGAGCGTGGCGATTGCGGAGACACCCGCGATCACCATGACAGCTGGTCTGACCAGGCGGTGGATTCGACTCATGATGACGGCCCCTGTGACGTTTGAGCGGAGTGATGCGATTGTCAGTCATCGCATGTCGAGGCGCACGGGTCCAATCGATAACAGGCTGGTAACGCCGAGCGCTGCACCAGGGGCACCGGTTCGCACATTGCAATTCGGCCCGGATTTGATGCCGCCCTGCGACATACACGTCACTGGTCTCGTCGACGGTCGCGAGGAAGCTGCCCGGAGATGGAGCTCAGCGACTTCGACGGCGTGCGCGCCGCTCTGCACCCGGTGGCCCGGCTGTTGGACGGGAGCGTCCTCGGCTACCAGGCGATCCGCGAAGGCAGCGTGGGTGCCGAGCTCGACCTCATCTTCGTACGGGCTGCGCTCACCTGCTCGGTGGCCATCCGCCCGCCGATTCTGTTTCTCAACCTGCCGGTCTCCGCGCTCGTCGAGCGAGGCGCGGTGCAGAGCTTGCAAGAGCTGGCGGCTGATGAAGATGCTCCGACCCATCGCATCGCCATCGAGATCAGCGAGCCGGGATCCGCGGCCGATGCCGCCGGCCTCGGCACCATCGTGGCCGACCTTCGCAGCTGCGGCTTCCGGGTCGCCACCCACGATGGCGGGGCCTCCCAGGCGGGCATGTTGGGCATCGCAGAGCTTCGGCCCGACTTCATCAAGCTCGGTCCGCGCCTGACCAGCGAGCTGCACGCCAGCCATCCGCGCCGCGCGCTGGTGGTGTCGCTGCTGTCATTTGCCACGCACCTCAACGCCCAGATCGTGGCCGAAGGCGTCGACACCCACGACGACCTCGCCACCCTCCTCGATCTCGGCATCCAATTCGGGCAGGGGGCGCATGTTGGTGAACCGCTTGCCATGCCATCGCTCCAGGGCGACCTGGTGGCGGTGGATTTCGGTCTGCTCAGTTCGCTCACTGTCGACTCCTTCACCCCCGACGGCCCGGTGCACCCCAACCAGCTGGTGACCCGGCATCCGCCGGCGGCGAGCACTGTGAAGCAGGCAAGTCTCCCGCACGCGTTGAGCAGTGCCGCCCTGGCGCTGCAAGCTGAGCACGACCCCCAGCGCATCCTCGCTGTGATCGCCGAGCAGCTGTCCCTGGTCGTGCCCGTCGACGACCTTTCCATCTACGAAGCCGGCCCGGACACCGAGCAGTTCGTGGCAGCGTTCGCCACCGGTCCGCAGGCCGAGCAGATCATGGCCGACAGCTTCTCCATGTCGGTCGGCCTCAACGGCTGGGCATTCGCCCTGGGCACCCCACAGAACCTCGGCAACGCGGGCGCCCACCCGGCCGCCACCACGATTCCCAACACACCGTTCGAGCATGAATCACTGCTGCTCATCCCGCTGGTCGCCGGTGACCACAAGCTCGGCATGCTCAACTGCCGGCGGATGGGGCTCAACCGCTTCACCGACGAAGATCTCGAGGCGGCCTCTCTCTTCGGGCACACCGCCGCCGCCGCGTGGCACAACGCGCAGCTGTACGAGGAGCTCGCTCGCCGCGCCATGACCGACGGCTTGACCGGTTTGTTCAACAGCCGCTGGCTTCGCGAGGCCGGCGAGCGCGAGATCGCCGACTGTCGGCGCCGCGGCGCACCTCTGAGCATCGTTCTGGTCGACCTCGACCACTTCAAGAGGATCAATGACACCGGCGGCCATGCCGCCGGCGACGAGGTGCTGCAGCGCGTCGCCGACGAGTTGCGGCGCACCAGCAGGGCCGGCGACGGTGCGGTGCGGCTGGGCGGCGAGGAGTTCGTCCTCGTGCTTCGCGACGCTGACGCGGCGGGCGCCGTGCGGGTCGCCACCGATCTGCGTGCGGCGATGACCAAGGTGCCCATCCCGCCGGCTTGCTTGGGGATCGAGCGGATCACCGCATCGGTTGGCATCGCCAGCTTCCCCGAGCATGGGTCCACACTCGCCGACCTGGTGCGTGCGGCGGATGTGGCCATGTACGGGGCCAAGCGCGAGGGTCGCGATCGGGTGAAGCTCGCGCTCGACGAGCCCGTCACCGTTCCGCGCAGCGGCAGCGCTGTCGCGTAGTCGGCAACCCGATCACCTGGGGGGCAGGCTGGCCACGAGCGTCACATCGCTGCTGCCGGCTGCTTCGCTGTCGGGTACTGCTCGCCCGCCCGCCTCGACCTCGCCCGGGCCAGCAGGCCGGCCCCAGCCGCCGCAAGCACCACCGCGACGCCGATGACCAGCGTCGGCCGCATCGCGCCGACGAATGCGCTGGCGAACACCTCGTGCCCCGCCTGCTGGAGTTGCGCGGCCAGCGCCGCCGGGACGTGCGCCAGCGCCCCAGGAGGGATCGCACTTTGACTCGCACCCACCGCAAGACCGGAGCTGCTGGCGTGGCTGAAGCCGTCGACGAACGGCGCCTGTGCCTGCTGCGGCAGAGCGGCCGAGCGCGCCACCGCCTCTGCCCGCAGGTTGGTCGCCAGCTGTGTCTGGAGAACCGCGCCCACCACCGCACCGGCGATGACCGCGCCCAGCTCCTGGATGGTGTTGAGCACACCTGAGGCCACGCCGGCGTGCTCCGGCTTGAGGTCGCGAGTGGCCAGGGAGTACACAGGACCCCAGATGAACGCCATCCCAACACCGGCGAGGATCAGACCGGGCAGGAAGCTCCAACGTCCGGAGTCGGCGTGCACAGCGATCGCGATGAAGGCGACCCCCGCGGCGAGGCCAACGAGGCCGGGTATCAGCAGGTACTTTGCGCTGACCTTGGTCATCAGCCCGTTCGACACCCCCGACATGAGGATCATCGCCACCGGTTGCGCGGCGATCGTCAACCCGGCGTCGACGGCGGAGAGCCCGAGCACGGACTGCAGGTAGATGGTCAGCGGCAGGTAGAAGCTCACGATGGAGAAGCCCATCGCGCTGAGCACGAAGGTCATCACCGCGAAGTTGCGGTCGTGGAACACGGCGAAGGGCAGCAGCGGCTCGCGATCCTGGCGCTGCGTCTGATGGACGAAGAACACCGCGAGCACCACCACACCCGCGGCGATCACCAGCGGGATGGAGATGACGCCGGTGATGGTGCCCCACTGGTAGCGCTGGCCCTCGATCAGCCCATACACGACTCCGAGCAGCCCGGCAGTCGCCAGGGCCACGCCGACGAAGTCGAGACGGTGCCTGCGTCCGGGCCGGATGTCGGGCACGAACAGCAGTGCCGCGCCGATCACCAGCACCCCCACAGGCAGGTTGACATAGAAGATCGACTGCCAGCCGAAGTGGGTCACGAGGAACCCCCCGAGGGTGGGACCAGCAAGCACAGCGAGCCCGGCGAGCACACCGAAGATGGCGAAAACCGCGGCGCGTTTCTCGACCGGGAAGATGCTCAGCAGGATTGGCAAACCCTGCGGCGCGAGGATTGCCGCGCCGAGACCCTGGAGAGCGCGCGAGAAGATCAATTGGAGAGGTGAGCTCGCCAGCGCGCTCAGCAAGGACGCGAGCGTGAACAGGCCGGTCCCGATCACGAACAGGCGTCGTGGTCCGATGATGTCCCCGAGCCGTCCCGAGGTGATCAGCAGCACCGCGTACACCAGGCTGTACGCGTTGAGCACCCAGAGGATGCTGTCGAGGCCAGCGCCAAGGCCGTCGCTGATGCGCGGGATGGCGACGTTGACGATGGTGAGGTCGAGCAGCGTCATGAAGAGGCCGAGCGAGAGGACGACGAGCGCGGCGATGGGCCGGTTCGGCCGCTCCGTGGTGTGGGTCTGCGTGTCAGCCATCTCGAGCCCCCTCGTGTGAACGGTTCTTCTGTCTGTGCTTCTCTATGAGTCGGGTCATCTCAGCATTGCCGCCGGGTTCCTCGTCCGCCCCCGACGGGAGCGTGAACAGGGCTTCGATCTCGGCGTCGGTCCACAGCCGCCCGGCGGCGATGTCGTCGACGATGCCGCTCAGCCAGCTGAGCTCAGCAACGTGCAACGCCTGCGTGTACTCCCCTTCGATGAGGACGATCCGCGGTACATGCGTCAGGGAGGCGGTGACCGCGTCGCGCGCGGCGACCAGTGACTCGAGGCGCATGATGCGGTGCCTCAGCGTGTGCAGCGTGGCGTCGCGGCCAAGGCCGAGCACGAACGCAAGCGCCACGCCGAACCGCGGGTACTCCTCCACCGGCTCGGAGAGCAGCTCCCCCATCCAGATGTGGAGTTCGTCCCTGCCGGCCTCGGTCGCCGAGTACACGGTGCGCTCCGGCCTGCGGCCCTCCCGGGAGGTCTCGCTCGCCTCGATGTAGCCTGCCCGCTCGAGGCGCTCCACCGAGTCGTAGATCGAGGCATTGCCCATCTTCACCACGCTCTCGATGCCGCGTTCTCGGATCAGGATGCGCAACGCGTAGGGGTGACGGGGCCGTTCGCAGAGCAGGTTGAGCACCACGAGAGCGGCGGGCGTTCGGTTGAAATTCGGCATAGACGACTCCGATTAGTCGGCGCCGACTATATAGCCCGCCTGACCCCCTGTCAAGGCGCAAGGTTCGTCGCCAGCAGGCGGTTAAGGAGGTGCGGGTACCAGGAAGGCGCGCTCGCACGCGTCCAGACGGAGGAGGGGGTACTACGCCGGTGGCGGCACAAGCCTGAGCTCGCCGCTGTGGCTGGGCATGTGGACGCGCATCCAGGCCGCTTCGTCGAATCCCGGACGGCTCGGGTTCGCGTCACCGGCGATCTACGCAACAACACTGACGTCACCCGCTACGCGAATGACTTCTTCGACATCGGTCAGGCCGGGAACACCAACACCATCCCATCCTGTGAGCCCACCCCGGGACCGTATTCCTGCTCGAAAACGGGTTGGGACTACGCCTCTGGCTGGGGCACTCCGGATATCACCAAGCTCATGAAGGACCTCGACGGCGGCAACACGACCCCGGTCGCCTTCGTCGCGGCTGCGGTTCCTGAGGCGCCGGCCACCCTGCTCATCGCGCTGGTGGGCACCACGGTGGCCGCCGCGGCATTGAGGCGCAGGAGGCGTCCTCGTCCCATCTGAGCAGGCCGGTCCGGCTCAGCCGTCGACGAAGAGGCCCTTGATCGGTCCCAGCAGTCGCGCTGCCCGACGCGACGTGCTCGGCAGCGGGCGGAGCTGGACACTGCTCGGCGCATTGCCGTTGAGCAGCGGCCGCCAGCGTTCCTCGATCACCGCGAGCGGATCGGCGCCCGTGCAGTCCTCGCCGAGGTGCTCGGACCACAGCCGCTCACGCACGCGGCGCGCCAGGCCGGCGTCGTCGGTCACCACGTTCATCTCCGTGTCGTTGAAGAGGGAGTGCTCGTTGAGGTTCGCCGACCCCAGCGTGAGCCACTCATCGTCGACCACCGCGATCTTGGCGTGCACGTAGACGCGCGGGTACTGGCGACCGGGTGGCCCGACAGTGCCGACCAGCAGGCGCTGGTCGCGATCGGCCTCCATGAGCACATCGAGCTGGCCGCGGGTGTCGTCGTTGCCAGTATTGGGGCGCAGAGGCAGCACCACGCAGAGACGGAACTCGTCGCTGGGTGGGCGGCGCAGCTTGCGGCTGAGCACGCGGACGATCTCCGCGCTCCAGAGGAACTGGTTCTCGATGTAGATGAGGCGATGGGCGCGCCGCAGCGCACCGACGTATGCCTCGAGGACGCTGAAGTCACCATCCGGTAGCGCCGGGTACGTGCGTTCCGGAACCGTCCTGACCACCTGCACGCGGCTCATTCCCGCCGCCGCAGGCACATCGTCGGACGGGAGGTGCTCACCGGTCGTGGCCTCCCAGCGCATCGCGAAGTGCGCGGCGACGTCGCTGGCCGCGGGGCCGCTCAGCCGTGCGGCGGCGTCGTGCCACCCCAGGCCGTCACGTGCCCCATGGGGGGCGCCGTCAAACCGGTCGCCGCCCAGGTAGGTGAGGTCGATGCCGCCCACGAACGCGGTGGCCCCGTCGACGATGACGAGCTTCTCGTGATGGCAGTGCATGGGGCGGTTGCGCGCGTCGAGAGCACCGCGAATACGCGTTCCGCGGGTCAGGCTGGCGAGCGCCCTCCTGGCCTCCGCACGCGTGGGGTGGATAAGCGGCAACGGGGCTCCGGCCCACACAAGGACGCGCACCTCGACCCGCTCGGCAGCCTCGGCGAGGAGCTCGCGCAGGGTGGTGACGGCGGGCTCCCGCTCCATGGCGAACTCCGGGCTGATCGCCCAGCCCGCGACGTGCACGGATCGCCGCGCCGACCGAATCGCGGCCGCAATCTCGGGCAGCGCGGCGGCGCCGTCGACGCACACCTCGAGGCGGTTGCCGTCGCGCGGAGCCGTGCTTCCACCAGCCCACCCCGCACTCCGGCCCTCCAGGGCGCGGGTCCAGCCGATGCGGCCCAGGCGCCGCCCATGGTGACGGCGCTCGGCGCCCTCGATGAGGTCGCCCACGGTCCTGTCGACGCCGCCAACGAGATCCATCGCGGCCCTTCTACCATCTGCGCCGCCCGGGATGCTCGCGCTGGACAGGACCGTACCGCGCGCGTACAAGGAAGCGATGAATGCCCGCACCCGCCTCGCGCTCTGTGTCGCTCTCGGGGTGATCGCCTTCGTCCCGACGATGGTCTTCGCCCAGTGGCAGATCGCGGTGCTGGTGGGCTGGGACGCGACTGCCCTCGCATTCCTCACCACAGCGTGGCTGAAGCTGCACCACATGGACGCCTCCAGCACCAAGGCCCACTGCCTGACGGAGGACAACTCCAGGGCCGCCGCGGACGCGATCATCGTGGGCGCCTGCGTGGCCAGCCTGGTCGGCGTCGTGTTCGCCCTGATCCACGCTGCCACGCTGCAGGGATCGGCCAAGACGGTGCTCACCGCGGTGGCGGTCGCGAGCGTGGTGCTGTCGTGGGGCTCGGTCCATGCGGTTTTCACGCTTCGCTACGCGCACCTCTTCTACACGGGCGGCGGTGGCATCGATTTTCACTCCGGCCGCTACATGCCGACGTACGGCGACTTCCTCTACGTGGCGCTCACGATCGGGATGACCTTCCAGGTGTCCGACACCGACCTCAACAGCAAGGAGATCCGTCGGGCCGCGATTCGCCACGCGATGCTGTCGTACATGTTCGGCGTGGTGGTGGTCGCGATCACGATCAACGTGGTGGCCAGCCTGCTCACCAAGTGAGGTGACGCGCCAGGCCCTCGCGCGGCGATTCATGATTCCAGCCATGGCGGATTACGGGCGGCAGCTCTCGATGGTGAGGATCGGTGGATACGTGGCCGCCGTAATGGCTCCAGCAGCGCTGACGCTGGTGCTCGTCGGCGTCAACTTCAACAACCCGCGCGACTACGCCTTCCTGTACCTGTCGATCGTCGCCGTGCTCGGCGTGGCCATCGGCGTCGGGCCCGCGCTGGTGTCGGCCGCCCTCAGCACCATCCTGGTTGACTACCTCTTCGTACCGCCCAAGCACACACTGTCCATCGCCAACGCCGAGGACGTCGTCAACCTGATCGTGTTCTTCGGCGCGGCCGGACTGGTGGGCACTCTCGGCTCCCGGCGGCGCAACGCTCAGCTGCGCTCGCAGGCCCTGGCGGGTGAGCTGCAGCGCGCCAACATCGACCTCGCCCGGCTCAACCGAGAGCAGGCGGCGGCGGCGCAGGTCGCGGCGCGGCTCGCCGAACGGGACCGGCAGGTACAGGTTCTCGAGGAGACCGACAGGGTGCGCCACGAGTTCTTCGCCAACGTGTCGCACGAGCTGCGCACCCCGCTGGGGGGCATCCTCACAGGCGCCACCGCTGTGCTGGGCCGCGACGACCTGCAGCCGACGCTGCGTGCGGAGCTCGACGAGGTGGCGGCAGCGGCGCAACGGCTGGCACGGCTGGTTTCGGACATGCTCGACATGGCGCGCATCGAGGGCGGCGCCATTGACCTGCGGCTCGACCGGGTGGACGTCGCCGACGCCGTCGAGGCCGCGGCCGGACGTCTGTGCCGCTCCAGCCCGCAGCGAGAGATCGAGGTACAGGTTTCCCCCGCAACCCCGGAGGTTCTCGCCGACTGGGACAGGCTCGGACAGGTGATCGATAACCTCCTCGCCAACGCGGATCACTTCGCTCCCGCAGACACCGCGCTCACCGTGGCGGCGGTCGCGGATGGGGACACTGTGGTGATCCGGGTCATCGACCGGGGCCCGGGTGTGCCCCTGGAGCAGCGCGAGCGCATCTTCGAGCGCTTTGTGCGCGGCAGCGGCGGCACCGGCCTGGGCCTGCCGATCGTGCGTGGCCTGGTCGCCGCCCAGGGCGGGCGGGTGTGGCTCGAGGATCCGCTCCCGGGCGATGGCGGTCGGTTCGCCTTCTCCCTGCCGAGCGCATGAGCGAGACGGCCCGCATCCTCCTGGCCGAGGACGACCGCGCGCTCCGCCAATCGATCGCGGCTGCTCTGCGCGGCGGCAGCTTCACAGTGGAGGCGGTCTCTGACGGCGTCCAGGCCGCCCAGCGCCTGCGCGAGGAGCCGTACGACGTGGTGCTCCTCGACATCGGCCTCCCCTTCGTGGACGGGTGGGAAATCCTGCAGCAGATCGAAGGACGGCGCCAGCCGTCGGTGATCGTCATCTCCGCGCGCGGCGAGGAGCGCGACAAGGTCCGCGCGCTCGACCTCGGCGCCGACGACTACCTCACCAAACCGTTCGGCGCCGACGAGTTGCTCGCCCGGCTTCGCGCCGTGCTGAGGCGGGTGCGCAGCACCGGGGACGCCGGTGTCGCCCGAGCCGGCGAGGTGGTGGTGGACCTCACCAACCGGTCGGTGACACGCGCCGGCGCGGAGGTGCGCCTCTCCCCCACCGAGTGGGTGCTGCTCGCTGAGCTGGCCTCGCACCCGGGGATGACGCGCGATCATCGCACCCTGCTCGGGCGGGTGTGGGGGCCCGCGTACATCGGCGATCGCAACTACCTGCGCACCTTCATCCAGCGCCTCCGCCGCAAGCTCGAGGACGATCCCGCCAACCCCGGAGTGATCGTGACCGTCGGCCACCAGGGGTATCGCTTCGGCTCCTCGCCCTTGGCCAGGGATCGTTGACGGTTCGTTGACCGCGCCCGGGCGATGCTCGGCCCGTGACATACGGCGACCGCTTCGACCCCGCCACGCTCTTCGGCTGCCGGGTCATCGATGACTCCGGCCGCCGACTTGGCCGGGTCACCGCATTGGTCCATCGCGGGGATGGGTGCGACGTGCTGGTGGAGCGGCGGCGCTGGCTGCGCCACACCGTGGTGCGCCTTGACCTCGAGGACCTCGTGCCAATCGGCCGCGTCAGCTTCCGTCACCTCAAGGCGCGGCGACAGCCCAGCGGACCCAGCGACGACAGGGTGGCGTGACCAACGACGCGCCGGCTGTCCCAGACGTGACCCTCCCCCCCGACGAGGTCGCTGCGCTGCGCGCTGCCGGCGAGTCCTGGGAATCGCTGCCCAGCCCCACCACCCCGTCTCCGTGGGCGATCTCACCTGACCTGGTCAACGTGGAGCACCGTGGTGCGCTTCCCGCCGACCGATTCGTCCGTGTCGTCCGTGCTAGGCAGCAGGGCTTCGACCGCCTCGCACCCGGCCTCCTTCAGGTCACGCCACGGGTGGCTCAACCCGACGGGACGCTGGCACGGCTGCGCGGGAGGGTGCGGAATGCGCTGATCGGGGCCCCTCTGAGCACGAGCCAGTTCGTGCACGAGCGGCTCACCAAGGTCAAGGCGGTGGCGGTGCTCTCCTCGGACGCACTCTCATCGGTGGCCTACGCGACCGAGCAGATCCTCATCGTCCTCGCGCTGGCGGGCGCCGCCGCGCTGGGCGCCTCTCTGGCGATCATGGGGGCGATCGTCATCCTCCTCGCCTTCGTGGTTCTCAGCTACCGCCAGACCATCAAGGCGTACCCCAAGGGCGGCGGCTCGTACATCGTCGCCAAGGACAACCTCGGTCCGATTTTCGGCCTGGTGGCGGCTGCCGCTCTGATGACCGACTACGTGCTCACGGTGGCCGTCTCGGTGGCCAGTGGTGTCGACCAGATCCAGAGCGCGATCCCCGCCGCGGGGGGCCAGCGCGTGGCCATCTGCGTGGCGCTCATCGCGCTGATCATGGTCGGCAACCTGCGCGGCATCCGCGAATCGGGATCGATCTTTGCGGCGCCGACGTACCTGTTCATCGGAGCGATGCTGACGATGATCATCACCATCATCGTCCGCGGTGCCACCGGCTCGATGCTGCCGGCGACCGAGACGGCGGCCATCCACGGCACCGAGAGCCTCACCCTCTTCCTCATCCTCCGCGCCTTTGCCTCAGGCTGCACAGCCCTCACCGGGGTCGAGGCGATCAGCGACGGGGTGCCGGCGTTCAAGCCGCCCGAATGGCGCAACGCCCGCATCACCCTGACCGTGATGGGCGTGATCCTCGCGGTCATGTTCGTCGGCGTCACCGTCGCCTCCCAGACGCTCGGGTTGCGTCCATTCGACCCCTCGCACATCAGCTGCGCGGCCGTCACCAGCGGCAGCGCCTGTACCTACCAGAGCGTCATCGCCCAACTGGCGGTGCGCGCCTTCGGCAACGGCTCGATCCTCTTTGTTGTGGTCGCCATCGCGACCACCCTCATCCTCGTGCTCGCCGCCAACACCTCGTTCTCAGACTTTCCACGGCTGCTCTACTTCCTGGCCCGCGACAACTACGCGCCGCACCAATTCGGCCGCCTCGGTGACCGGCTCGCCTACAGCAACGGCATCGTCGTGCTCGGGCTGCTGGCCATCCTGCTCGAGGTGATCTTCCAAGCCAAGGTCGATGCGCTCATCCCGCTCTACGCCGTCGGTGTCTTCCTGGCCTTCACAATGTCGCAGGCCGGCATGGTGGTGCGCTGGCTGCGCCGCCGTGAACCGGGCTGGCAGCACGGGCTGCCGCTCAACTTCATCGGCATGTGCCTCACCGGCATCGTCTTCCTCGTTTTTGGCGCGAGCAAGCTGTTCGAAGGCGCCTGGGTGGTGCTGCTCATCGTGGCAACGCTGGTGATGATCTTCCGGGCGATCAACCGTCACTATTCAGACGTCGCCGTCCAGGTCGACGCGGACACCTCCAAGCGCCCGATCGCCGTCCAGGCCACCTTCATCGTGCCGATCACCGACCTCAACGGCATCGCCTTCGAGTCACTGGCGATGGCCCGCTCCTTCTCCCCCACCGTCATCGCCGTCCACATCTGCGACAACCCCGAGCACACCGCACGGCTGCGAGCCAAGTGGGACGCCTGGGGCAACCATGTCCCGCTGACGATCATCGACACCCCGTACCGCTCCTACATCCGGCCACTGCTTGCGTACCTCGACGCGATCGACCGTCAGCGGCCCGACGACACACTGGTCGTGGTCGTGCCTGAGCTGGTGCTCGACCGGTGGTGGCACAACCTGCTCCACAACCAGACCGCGCTGCGCCTCAAGGCCGCTCTGCTCTTCCGGCGACGCACGGTGGTGATGAACGTGCCGTACCACATCGACCCGCGCTCGACACGCCGCCACGAGGACCGGGACGCGATCTGAGCGCGCCTCTGTCAGTTCAGGGCGAGTGCAGCCGTCCGGCGGCGCCGGCCACGGACCCAACTGAGCGCGCCCACCACCGCTGCCGGCACGAAGAGCGCGGCCCAGGGCGCTTCAGGAATCCCTGTTACGTCGGTGGTGAGGGTCATGCAGATGCCCGTCGTCGGGTCGGGGATCTCGTTGGCAACGACCAGGTGACCCCCGTGCGGACTGGGGTTGGTGGGATCACCGTAGGGGCTCCCGGCGTTGTCGTCCGCATACGAGATGTGCGCGCAGCCGGTGGTGGGATCGATTGTCTCCTGGTTGAAGTCGAGCAGGTGGCGTGGATCGCGAGGAATCGGGCCGACGGCCTGGGCGCAGGCGATCCCCAGGTTGCAGATGTCGCCGTAGTGCATCGGCGCGGAGGTGATCTGCACGTTGGTCCAGCTGGCGGTCGCCGGAGGGGAGGTTAGGGTCAGGGACTTGGCTCCATACAGGTTCCAATGACAGCGGGCCGGGTAGGTTGGCGGTGGCGCCGGCTCGTCGTTCTTGTCGCAGCCCAGCGGATCGAACTTCCCGACACCAAGTGCCCCGGTCGGGACGATCTCATCGGTATGCAGGTACGAGACATCCACCTGCCCCGGGTCGCCCGCGGCGACGGTGGCGTAGATGTTGGTGCCGCACTCGACTGGTCGCGTGTTGTCAGTCGGACAGCTTGCCGGGGTGGCGTTCACCTGGTAGGCGGTGGCAGCGGCGCCGCCGATCAGGCCGGCACCGTCGTCGAATGACACTGTGTTGCCGCCGCACTGGCACCAGACCACATACGTGTTGAACATGCAGCTGGCGTCGGACTGGACCGTCCCCAGGTTCGACTCCGCGCCGCACACTGCCGGGTTCTCGGCCGGGCTCGGCGTGTTGAACGCCATGTAGGGGTTGCCCCTGTCGTCAAGGGTGAAGCTCGCGAACGGCGTGGACATGTCGTGGCCAACGCCGGAATCGTAGACCATCTGCGGCGTCCACGTGGTTCCGTTGTCGTCCGAGTACGCGACCCAGGCAGTGTGGAATGACTGGTCCATGCTGATGTTGCAGCCGTTGGCGTTCGAGGCCACGTCGACGGAGATCCACGAGACGTAGATGCGTCCCGCGTGGGGAAGATTGGGCTTGACGATCTGCACGCCGGCCGGGACGGTATTGCACAGCGTGAATCCCTCGGCGACAACGGCGCCGGTGACCGTCGCCGAGTTGGCCAAGACCTCGATAGGCGCGCCAAAGGTCTGTCCGCCGTCGTTGGAGATGTTCACCCAGATCTGGCTGGGTCCGTAGAAGTCGTGGTACATGAGCACCACCTGCGGACCTGTGTAGCCGGCGGGGATGGGATGCGGGGCGACGATGTTCGACGCTGCCGTCCACTGCCGGTCGACCCCGAAGAAGTTGCAGCTGGTCGGGTAGGACGCCTGCCCGGGGACAGTGCACGGAGTCGGCGTCGGGTTGGTGGTCCCCAGTGCCGCCGGGTTGCCGTGCACCCAGTTGCACGAGTTCGGCGTTCCCGGAGGAGTGCCGGCGGTGGTGGTGCACGCCGCGTTGGCCGCGATGTTCGATTTCCACACGTCCGCCTGAAGGGGCAAGGAACCCTGGCTGCCGGCGAGATTGCACCAGTACAAAGCATTCGCTTGGTCGGTGGCCAGGCAGGTGTCACCGCTGGAAGGGTCCGGGGATTCGATCTGGCCCCAGCTCGCTCCCTTGTCGAACGACCTGTACGTGCCGGGCTCGGTAGCGTTCGTGACCTTTGGATTCGGCACACCGCTCGGGGTGCTCACGTAGAGCAGGCCGTTGTTGTCGGAGGTGATCGACGGTTCGCCGCCGTAGTCGGGCAGCTGGACGGTGCTGAAGGCCAGGGTGGCCGCTGAGGCCCGGGTCGGCGAACCGACAAGCGGCAGCGCCACGCTGACGACGGCAATGGACAACAGCACCCGCCTGCGGATCATCCCTTCCTAGCCCCTTCCTGAGCTGTGGGCACTCCCCCACGGAGGCCCGACCGGCCGTAGGCTAACACACGGGACCGGGGCGTCAGGCGCCGGCCTGGCGAGTCTTCGCTACGATCGACCACCCCACACGACGGTGACGAAAGATCGCGGCACAGGAGCAGCAGGATGGCACTGACAATCGGCGACACGGCGCCAGACTTCGAGGTCGACACTACCGAGGGCCGAATCAAGTTCCACGACTGGATCGGCGACGGCTGGGCGGTGCTCTTCTCGCACCCGCGCGACTTCACCCCCGTCTGCACCACCGAGCTCGGCTACATGGCGAGCATCGAGCCCGAGTTCGCCAAGCGCGGCGTCAAGATCATCGCGCTCTCCGTTGACCCCGTCGACAACCACGCGAAGTGGGCGCAGGACATCGCGGAGACGCAGGGTACGGCCCCGAACTATCCAATGATCGCCGACACCGACTTCAAGGTCAGCAAGCTCTACGGGATGCTGCCCTCGGACGTCGACGGCGACCCCACCAGTCGCACCCCGGCGCAGAACCAAACGCTGCGCAACGTGTTCGTGATCGGGCCCGACAAGAAGATCAAGCTGGTGCTCATCTACCCGATGACCACCGGGCGCAACTTCGACGAGGTCCTCCGGGTCATCGACTCCCTGCAGCTCACCGCCAAGCACGCGGTGGCCACGCCGGCGCAGTGGCAGAAGGGCGGCGACGTGATCATCGCGGGGTCGGTCAGCGACGAGCAGGCCAAGGAGAAGTACCCGGACGGCTGGAAGGCACCGCGGCCCTACATCCGGATCGTCCCTTCCCCGTAGCGAGGCTGCCCTCAGTCAGGGTCGGATCAAGCGCGCCACTGTCGGTGCGGTGACCATCAGCGTCAGGCCGTACAGGCCGATGAACCCCAGCGAGCGTGGGCTCACCGCCAGAGCCACAGTCGCCGCGATCCCGAACTCGCGCATCGCCACGGGAAAGAGCAGTGCTCGCGTCAGATGCGCATCCCGGCGCCAGGGCCGGCCGATCACCAGCCCGAGCGCGTAGCCGGCGAGCAGCAGGATGGCGCACAGCGCCAGGCCCTCGAGCAGCGATGTCGAGAACAGCAGCGTGCGCGCCGAGCCGACGCTGACGAACACCACCAGCACGACACTGATTGCGGAGAGGTCCAGCGCGCGCGATCGCAGCCGGCCGAGCCCGGGAAGCGAGGTGCGCAGACCCACTCCGATGATCAGCGGGAGCGCCACCGCGAGTGCCAGCTCGAGGATGAGGGTCTGCCCGTCGACATGTGCACCGGGCCCGAGCACGGCGCTCACCCACAGCGGCGTGAGCACGGTCCCGAGCAGCAGCGAGCCGGCCATACAGAGCGTCGCGACCGCACCGCTTCCCCCCGCGAGAAGCGCGACGAGCGCGCTGGTGATCTCCGCCGGGGCGACCGCCACGATGAGCGCGCCGTCGCGAAGGTCCGCACTGCCACCGGCATGCAGGAGCGCCACGCCGGCGAGCGGGAGCACGGTCCACTGGGCGCCCAGCGCGAGCAACACCGGGAGCGGGCGGCGCGCCACAGTAGCGAACTGCCCAACGGTCAGGGTCAGCGCGACACCCAGCACCTGCCCCGCCAGCATGTAGGGCACACCGGCCGAGAGACGACTGGCCGCGTCCGGCGCGAGAAGGCCGGCAACAGCGGCGACGAGGACGTACACGACGAGCCTGTCGTGGATCGGTCCGGCGATCCGGGCCACCCTGGCGCGCCCGGTCAACGCCTGCGCGGGTGAGCGTTCACGGCCAGGCGGAAGGCCTGGGAGGACGTCGCCAAGCCAACCGTCACCGCCGACACGGACGCGATCGTCCGGGTCGACGCCACCACCATCTGCGGGACGGCCCTGCACATCCTCAAGGCTGATCTTCCCCAGGTCACCGATGGGCGCATCCTCGGCCACGAGGCCGTCGGCACCGTCGAGTCAGTGGGCTCCGGCGTCAAGACTGCCGGCTCCGGATTAGCCTGCCGCGCTGGTGGCCGCGGCGCGCGCCTGGTCGATGTCCCACGCCGCGGTGATCAGGCCGACGTGGCTGAACGCCTGCGGGAAGTTGCCCAGGTGCTCCCCGGTGGCGCCGTCGATCTCCTCGGCGAGCAGACCCAGGTCATTCGCGAAGCCGGCCAGCCTGTCGAAGAGCCCCTGCGCGCGCTCCACCTGCCCCGCCTGCGCCAGGCACGACACCAGCCAGAAGGAGCAGATCACGAAGGTGCCCTCCTCGCCGGTGAGGCCGTCGACGTTCAGACCCTGCTGGTTGCGGTAGCGGAGGACGAGGCCGCCCTCGGTGAGGTCGCGGGCGATCGCCTCGATGGTCGAGGTCATGCGCGCATCGGTGGCGGGCAGGAAGCCGACGACCGGCATGAGCAGTGCCGCTGCGTCGAGTTCGTCCGAGTCGAACGACTGCGCGTACGCGTGGCGCGCCTCGCTCCAGCCCCGGGTCAGCACCGCCTCGCGGATCCTGTCACGCTCCTGCGCCCAGCGCTCGACCCGGGCGTCCACGCCGAGGCCCTCGGCGAGCTTGACAGCGCGGTCGAGGGCCGTCCAGCACAGCACCTTCGAGGAGAGGTGGTGGCGCGGCTCACCGCGCATCTCCCACATGCCGGCGTCGCGTCCCTCCCAGCTCGAGGCGGCCCGGTCGGCGAGCTGGCACACGAAGTGCTGGATCTCCGGGTGAAGGGTGCCGAGGCGCTCACGGTAGCGGTAGATCATGTCGAGGAGCTGGCCGAACACATCGAGCTGCGTCTGGCCCCAGGCGCCGTTGCCGACCCGCACAGGCCGCGAGTCACGCCACCCGGGGAGGTGCGGCAGCTCGCGCTCGGTGAGGTCGTGCTCCCCGCCGATGCCGTACATGATCTGCAGCGGGTCCTCGGCGGTGGCGCCACCGCCGGCGGCGCTGGTCATGAAGGAGACGAAGTCGACAGCCTCATCCGGACATGTGCCGATGTACAGCGCCTGCAGGGTGAGGCTGGCGTCGCGGGTCCAGGAGAAACGGTAGTCCCAGTTGCGCTCGCCCCCGACGGTCTCGGGCAGCGATGTCGTGGGTGCCGCCACGATGGCGCCGGTGGGGCGGTAGGTGAGACCCTTGAGCACGCGGGAGCCGAGCTGGACGCGGTCGTGCTGGGCGCCCTCGTAGTAGTGGTGGTGGACCTCCCACGAGCGCCAGGCCTCCACAGTGTCGGCCACCGCCGCGGCGACGTCATCCGCGGGCGTCGGCACCGGATCCGGGCTCTCCACGGCAGCCCAGCGCATCGCGAAACCGGCAGTCTTGCCGGCGGTCACGGCGAATGTCGCGCGCATGGTGCCGGCGTCGACCTCGACGGGAACACCGCTTGTGACCGCCACCTGGTTGGGCCCGCCGAAGGTGCGTCCCCCGTTGTCGGTGCGGCGGAACAGTGGCCGCACCAGACCGTACTCGGGGCGCGGAGCCAGCTCGAGGTGCAGTTCGACGCTGCCCTCCACTCCTTCCACCAGGCGCAGCACCTCGTGCGGTGCGTCGAGCCCGAGGTCATGCTCGCGCTGGCCGGTGCGCGCAGCCATGACGTCGGTGAGACGCACCACGCCGGCATCGGTCGTGAACGTGGTCTCGATGGCCAGCGAGTTGGGCAGGTAGCGTCGCTGGGCCGTGAACGCTGTGCTCGGCTGGATGCACCAGTGCCCAGCACGCTCGCCGAGGATGCGGGCGAACACCGCGGGGCTGTCGAAGCGCGGCATGCACAGCCAGTCGATGGAGCCGTGGCAGTGCAGCAGCGCCGCCGACGAGCAGTCGGAGAGGAGGCCGTACTCGGCGATGGGCCGTCCGTTGGGTGCGGGTGTGCTGTCGGAAGCGCTGCTCACGCGCCGATGATGGCAACCAACCCGTCGCGACTGCAGCCCGGCTCGGCGCGACGAGCGAGGCGGTGACCGCCGGCTCAAATCGAAGCCAGGCCCACCCCCACCCCATCCGCCGGCCGATCCACAACCAGCGATCTCGTTCCGTCCGGCGGGGAGCGGCCAGCAGTGCCGGGCGAGTGTCGTTGCCACTGTGGGAAAGCTCGTGGCGCAGCAAGGAGCGGGCGCCCACCTGCTGCCAGGGGGCCGGCTCCGGCCTGTGCGACCTAGCGGGGGGCTACTGCGTCGCGGCCACCGCGACCACGGAGGCCACGCCGACGGCGATCCCCGCGGTGAACAGCGTCACTCCGAAGGTGGCATTGAGGGCGCCGGCCGCCGACGACGACAGCGTCGCAGTGACGTTGTCGATGTGAATCGCGCCCGAGGGATCAGCGCTCATGGTCAGCGCGTCGCCGTGCAGGTCGAGAAGCGGAACGACCGCGCCGGAACCTGCGACCGTGGCGAAGAGCTGGGAGGTCCCGGGGTCGATGACGAAGTCCGTCACCGTCAAGGACTTGGACCCAGCCGAGAAGGTGAGTCCGCCGCTGTGGGTGATGAGTCCCCGGATGAAGGGCAGGCTGGACTTCGGGTACACGGCAACGTACCCGCTCGTGATCGGGAACATGACGGTGAGGCCCCCGGAGGTCGACGCAGTGGCCGGCCCAACTGGGGCAACGCTCACGCCATGCTGCTGCAGCACCTGGGCAGTTCCCGCATTGATGAGGACTGACGTTGCCTGGCCGGAGAGTTGCTCCACCTGCGCCTTGGCAGCGCCGCCTGGATCAGCGGTACCCGCCACGGTGACGCTGGCAACGCCGACCTTGATGCCCCGCGCAAAGAGGGAGACACCGAACGTGCTGTTGAGCGCGTCCGCCGCGGTTGTAGACAGTGATGCAACCACGCCGTTGATGTGCACGCCAGCCGAGTCGGTGCTGACGATTGCCTTGTTTCCAGCGAGATCGAGCAGCGGCACACCCTTGCCGCCAGCGGTGGCGGTCAGGGACGACACGCCGGGGTTGATGACGAAATCCGTGGCGGTCAGCGACTTGCCACCGCCGGAGAACGTGATGCCGCCGCTGTGCGCGATGCTGCCCCGAATGTATGGAAGGTCACTGTTGGGGTAGATGGCAGCGTAGCCTGTGGTGACTGGGAAGGTGACCTCAACGGTGCCGTTGACCATCGCCGCGGTCGCGGGCGCCACCGGTGCCACTGAGACACCGTGCTGCTGAAGGACCATCGCCGTGGCCGGGTCGATGTCAACCTTCGTCGCACCGCCCGTGATGTTGAGCGCCGCCGCCGGTGCGACGACACTGTTGGTAGTTGTGCCGGTTGTCGCACCGGCGGTCGAGGTCGAGGAGGACGTGCTCGCGTCTGCTCCGCACCCCGCGATGATGAGCGCCGCCATGATGGCGCCGCCAGATGTGCCGACGAGTCGTGGTGCAGTGAACATGCGTGACCCCTGTGTGGTTTCTCTCAGAGCGATCTGAGCTCACCCCCTGCGTACGCGGGCCCGCCGCAAGCGGATCACTCGCGCCTGCCTACCGGTCACCCGCGGCCCGGCGCGATCGGTTCTGCTTGTGCTCTAGCCGGTCGACGTGGTCGCCGGCGCCTGGACCGTCCGTCGACCGCGATAGGCGCGTGACCACGGCATCAAGCGGTCGAGTCCGGGGAGGTTGGGTGTCAGCATGAGAATGCCCAACAGTACGACGTCGTACAAGTAGTCGTAGGTCCAGCCACCGGCACCAAGATCCCAGATAAATAGCATCAGCGCCATGAGGAAACCGGCGAACGCCCCGAGGCGGCCGAAGATGCCGAGCAGCAAGGCGATGCCTACGCCCAACTCGCCAGCGGTCACGACCCAGCCAATCACGTCCCAGTTGGGCAGAACGAAGTTGTGAGCAAAATCCCGCGCCAGCGGGATGCCGTAGTGCGGGTTGTGCACGTCATACGTGAGGACGCCCTTGGCACCGGGTCGGTTGATGAGGTACTGCGTCCAGGGGCCGATCGTAAAGTTGCTAAATCCGATCAGCTTCGCCAGCCCATTGGTGAAGTACGCGATTCCAAGGAATGTCCGAAGCACGACCAGTGCCGCGCTCCAGCTCACGACGGGGACACGGTCGGAGCGTATCAGGCGCACGGGAACACCATTGCAGCTGACGCCTGCCGTTGCGCGTGTTCCTCGAACAGGCACACAATCCGGTCGATGCGAGGCGCCAGCGGGAACAGCACCGAGTCGATGAGCATGTCGGTGTCGTCCGCGCCGACAGGGTGCCAGTAGACGCCCGACGCCGTGACTGTCACCTCAGGCACCATCGTCTCGGGCGCCAGCACCAGGCCGCTGTCGGCGAAGCCGCGCAGGGCCACTGGCCGGGTGAGCTTGTCCTCGGCCGCTATGCCGAGCTCGTCGAGAAGCGCCTCGAGTTGGTCCGCCGCGGCGAGAGCCCCTGGATTGTTCTGATCGATGGTGGCTGCAACGCGCACCCTGAAACCCAGGTCGAGCGCGGTGCGGATTCCCGCCATCGCCCGATCCCAGCTGCCCTCGCCGCGGTTGTGGTCATGCATCGCCGGCGTCGCGGAGTCGAGGCTGATCTGCAGCGCGAGGCCTTGACGGGGCAACCCCGCGAGGGTGCGCAGGCGACGGCCGGTGAAGAGCATGCCGTTGGTGAGCACCGTGGTCGGGCGGAGTGCCACGCACGCCCGAATGCTCTCGTCGATGTCGGCAAGGATGAAGGGCTCACCGCCGGTGAGGTACAGCTCTTCAACTCCCCAGGCGGCGGCCTCCGCGGCGAGCCGGGCGATGCGCTCGGAGCCGAGGGCCCGGCGCGGCGCCCGTGGCGAGGAACGGACGCAGCAGTACGCGCACGCCAGGTTGCAGTCGAAGTTCGTGTACATCCAAAGGCGAACGCCCGGCCGACGCTCCGGAGGCAGGCTACTGCGGGCGGCGGCCGTACGGCCCCGGCGAATCTCAATCCACTGCCCTGTCGCCTCGACGAGCGTGTTGCCGGTCCTGTCACACCAAGCGCGCGCGAGCTCGACCTCCGCGGGCAGGCCGGCGTCGACCCGGACCACCATGCCTTCAGCAAGAGGGCCCACCCGCTCAACGAGGTCGAGGATCACCATCGAAGTGGGATCTCCTGCTCCTCGACGGCTTCGAACAGCGTTTGATAGCCGGCGAGCTCAGGCCGCACCCAGCGGCGCTGCAGTCCCTCCATCTCCATGATCCGGCGCTGCTCCGGGACGTCCCAGTCCATGGCGAGCAGGCTCGCAGCCCAGGCGTCCGCCACGGCCGCGTCGAGATTGGTAATTGTGAAGTTGCAATGGCAGTATTCGGGCGTCTCCCAAAATGCCTCTACCGTCCCTTTCATGAGGTCGTCGCGGCCGATGCTTTCCCACGTGGTGATGCCGATCGCGGTGGCGTCGGCCTCACCGTCGAGCATCGCCCGCAGCGAGTCGATCTCGCTGCGCCCGGTGTCCCCGTGCTTGCCCGCGTCGCGGTCGTAGCGCACCACCTCGATGTCCTCAAGGCCGGCGCGGCGCAAGTAATAGAGCGGGAGGATCGCCGCCTGGGTGGAGTCACGCGACCCTAGCGCAATCCGGCGTCCGCGGAGGTCATCGATGCTCGCCATCGAGTCACCGGCGCGCTTGACGAACACGCTGCGGAAGGTGACGTCGATGTCGCGCATGGCGAGGGCGCGGCACCGTCCGCCGGTTTGCTTCACAGTGCGAACCCAGGCCAGGTTGGTGTTCCAGGCGATGTCGATCGTCCCGGCGATGAGAGCATCAACCTGACGCTCGTAGTTCGAGAACAGCACGAAGTCCATGTCCGGCTCCTTGCCGCGAAAGTACTCGCGGATGCCGTCCCAGATGGGCACCACGTTGGCCGTGTACGCCACCGCGCCGACGACGACTGTCCGGGCCGCCATCAGAAGAGCGGACGGCCGGTGATCGCCTTGCCGTAGAAGTCGTAGAGAACGTCGGCTGTCGGAGCCATCACGTGCCCGGCGCGAGCGTCGCGGAAGAAGCGGTCGATGGCGAGGTGCTGCGAGAACGCCGCGCCGCCGCAGACGCGCATCGCCATGTCGGTGACCTCGAGCGCGGTGTCGTTGGCGTACGCCTTGCTGGCGAGCACGCGCAGCTGGGTTCGGTCGTCGGGCTGCATCAGCGATCCAGCCACCTCGTGCAGGTACGAGCGCAGCGCGTCGGTGCGGATGTGCATCCGCGCGAGCTGCGCGCGGATCGTCGGAAGGTCGGCAAGGCTCTCACCGAGGTGCTGGAACGATGAACCCGTGGCGTGCTTCACTGCGCCGTCGGCAGCCGCGGTCGCGAGCCCAAGGGAGACCGACGCGTTGCCGAGGTTGAACCACGGCAGCACCGCCTCCATCATCAGACGGAAGCCCTCGCCCGGTGAGCCCAGCCGCCAACCGGCGGGGATCTCGACCTCCAACGACATCGGCCGCGAGTCATTGCCACGCAACCCCATGCCGGTCCACGGCCCACCGGGCTCAATGCCGGGGGTTGCGCGCGGGATCGCGAACAGGTCACTGTCGATGGGGCCGCCCTCGGGCACCAGCGCTGACGAAACGATGATGTCGGCTTCGCCGGCGGAGGTCACCCAGCTCTTCGTCGCGCTGAAAGCGACGGAACCGTTGGTTTGTGCCTGCCGTGAGACCGGTGCCCAGAAATGGCTGCGACTCCCGCGCTCGCTGAACGCCAGCGTGCCGAGCTTGGCGCCGCTCGCCATCTCGCGGAGCAGGCCGGGATGGCCATCGGGGGGCGCCACCGCGACGGGCATGGTGGCGGCGACGTGCATGAGGTAGATCATCGCCGTGGACCCACACGCCGCAGCGACGCTCGACATGACCTCGACGAGGTCGTGCGGGCTGCCCCCGAGGCCACCCTCTGCCTCGGGCACGGTCAGCCCGCAGAGGCCACTGTCGCGCAGGGCGTCGACTGCTTCCCGCGGAAACCTGCCTGCCCGGTCGACATCGGCAGCGTTGCCGGCGGCGGCCTCGAGTACTGGGGCAAGCCGTTCCTGGATCACTCGCGGCGCCATCGTCACGCTCACCCTGACTCCCCTGGGTATCCGAATGTGTACGTCCAGCCTTTACGGATTCCGAGCCCGATCGGATCATGGGCGAGGCCGGGGTAGTCTATCGGTCCGGCCGCTGACCGATGAGCGCAGCTTCCCACCGGCGCGACCGAGCACCGGGCCCATAGCGTCACGCCCGCCGCCGCCGCCATCACCGCGTACCCGGCGGACGGTAGTTCGGCCACGGCGCGAGCGAAGCCGTGCCGCGACTGGGTGCTGATCGGTCCCTCAGCGTCGAGCACGACGTACGGCACCCCGAGTCCCGATGGGAACTCCCACAACGAGGCGCGATTGCCGAGGTGGGCGACGAGGCCGGTCTGTGCGGCGACGGGCGCATTCGGCGGGATCAGGCCGAGCAGCCGCTCAACGTCCGCGTGCCGGCCGACGCCGGACACCGTCGACGCGTCGAAGCCGAGGGCGCCGGGCAGCGGCGCTGCCACCGCATAGGCGGCCACCGACGTGGCGGCGAGCAACGCGCCGAGACGGCGTTGACGAGCAGCGCCGTCGCTCGCGAGCCGCCGCCAGCCAAGGAGGGCGCAGGCCAGCAGCAACGGGGCAGCTTCGAGGCCGTACTGGTAGTGGAGCGACATCTCGGCGGGGACATTGGTCATCAGCGGAACCAGCAGCACAGCAAGGGCGCCCAGAAGTGCCCAACCTGAGAGGAGCGGCAACAATGCCAGGGGCAGGAGAGCGATCGCCCAGCCGTACAGCGCGTCGTGGGAGAGAAGGTGGCTCATCACCGTTCCCGGGTGGCTGATCGCGGTGACCAAGAGGTGTGCTACCGACCTGCTGGCGGGTGACAACCAACCGTATGTCTTGAGGAGATCGGTGGGCAGCCCGTGGCGGAAGAAGGGCATGACAGCGATGACCAGCGTCAGGAAGCCGGCGACACCAGCGCCGGCGGCCGCGAGCCCGATGCGCCTGCCGTCGGCGCGCCAGGCGATCCAGCCGACCCCAGCGACGACGAGAAGCGCGTCCTCCTTGATGGCAGCCAGGAGAAGCAGAAGGAGAACGAAGCGGAGAAAGCGTCCGCGAGCGGCCGCGTCGAGCGCGAAGAGCGCGACCGCCGGCGTCAGCGCCTCGGTGTGGTAGTCGAAGGCGGCGCCGGTGGTGAGCAACGGGCTGCACGCCATCGCCAGGGCGGCGACGAGCGGTGCCGCCTTCGACAGGGGCAGCCAGGCAGCGGCGAGCCGGGCAGCCGCTAGCGGGGCCGCCCCTACCGCCACCGCCTCGATGAGAAGCAACCAGATCGGGGTCGGCACGAGGCGGTCGAACTGGGCGAAGACCCCGAGCAGCGGCTCCCAGTGCTCACCGAGGAACGAGTACGGGAGGAAGGCCGACACGAACAGGTGGCCGTGAGCGGTCTGCTCGGTGACCTGCTCGAAGAACCCAAGGTCATATGCCGGCGAGTGGAAAGTGAGGTAGCGGAGCAGGGTTGTCGTGGCGACGACGAGCGCTGTCGCCACGGCGACAAGCAGTGGCCCGCGTTGTAGAAGTGTCCGGCGGATCACGGCCGGTCACGGTGACAGGGCGAGCACTCGCGCTGTGCGTGGCGCTCGCGCTGACCCGGTCTCACTACGCACCTCGCGGCGCAGCCGCGCCAGCCCGGCGGCGTCGTCGACGTCATACCAGGGATCGAGGAGGAGCGGGCTGCGGCCGGCACGATGGAGCGCCGCCCGCGTCGCGTCGCACGTCTGCGCAGAGCTCCAGGTCACGCCGGCGAGGGAGCCGTCGAGCGCTGCGTCGACACCCATGGCCACCCACCCTCCGTCGGCGGCCGGCACCAGCGTGGCACGGTGCTCGGAGAGTCTGTCGAAGCACGCAGCCAGGGTCACCGCCGGCAGCGTGGGCGAGTCCGTGCCGACGATCACGGCCCGCGCCGCGCCGGCAGCGAAGACACTGTCCACTGCCGCGCTGATCCTGTCCCCGAACGCCTCAGCCGGCTGCACCAGGAAGGTCGCGTCCGGTGCCATCCGGGTGAGGCCGTTGGGCTCCGCGGTGAGGGCCACGAAGATGGTGGTCGCGGGCGGCAGCTCCCAGCCGAGGATGTCCTCGAGGAAGGC
Organism: Candidatus Aeolococcus gillhamiae; assembly: GCA_003244045.1. Classification (GTDB taxonomy): domain Bacteria; phylum Chloroflexota; class Dormibacteria; order Aeolococcales; family Aeolococcaceae; genus Aeolococcus; species Aeolococcus gillhamiae. Next base: position 10,881 of record QHBU01000008.1, on the reverse strand, counting down.
GGAGTACAGCAGGTCGACGCGACCGCTCCCCAGCAGGGGTCGCAGGCGGCTCTTGCCGGAGCCGGTGTCCGGCGAACGCCCAAAGACGACAAGCGCGTTCATCGCAGCCGCTCGCCGATGAGCACCCACCCGACCCCCCACGCGGCGCCGAACGAACCGCGCACGCTGCCGCCGATCTTCGACCGTCCTGCGGTCCGGTCGGCGTATCCCACCGGCACCTCGGCAACGCGCAGACCAGACCGGGCAGCTCGCGCGAGCATCTGTGCCGGCCACGCGTACCGCGAGCCCGGAAGGGCAAGGCCGGTGAGCGTCGCCACCCGCACAGCCCGGAATGGCCCGAGCTCGCGCAGCGGCAGCCCGTACAAGGTGCGCAACAGCAGCCCGATGACGTGGTTGCCCGCGCGCTGGTGCCATGGCATGGCTGCAGACCCGCGCGGTCGGGCGCCGCACACGATGTCCGCCTCGTCGCGGAGGATGGGCTTCAGAAGGCGGTGGATGTCAGCCGCGGCCATGCTGCCGTCGCCGTCGATGATGACCACGACGTCGCTGCCCGCGGCGGCGGTACAGCCGGTGCGACAGGCCCAGCCGTATCCGCGCCGTGCCTCGCCGATGACGCGAGCCCCGTGCCGTTCGGCAATTGCGCCGCTGCCGTCACGACTGCCGTTGTCGACGACGATGACCTCGGCGCCCAGCTCGGTGCGGACCGTCTCGACCACGGCACCAATGCTGTCCGCCTCGTCGCGCACTGGAATGATGACTGCCACGCGCGCTCCGGCCCGGTCCAGGGCGCTCAATGCCTGATCGTCTGTGGCCGGCGCGCTGCACAGTCGCAGCCGCGCGTCGCGGGCAACGCGGCGATGAGCCGTATGATCGCGGCGCGCAGCGTCTCGAGGTTGGCGGCAAAGACGCGCAGCACCTCCTCCTGGGTCACCGCCTGGCTCGGCTGGTCGCGGTCCACTCCGGCGTCATGATCGGTGACCAGTCCGAGTCCCGCGTAGCACATGCCGAGCTCCTGGGCGAGCACGACCTCCGGGTACTGGGTCATGTTGATGATGTGGGCTCCGGTTCGTGCGAACTCACGTGACTCCGCGACCGTCGCGAACCGCGGCCCTTCGATCACCAGCACGGTCCCGCCGTGGTGTGTGTGCAGACCCGCCTGCGTGCACGCCGTCGCCGCGGCGGCGGACAGCTCGGCACAGTAGGGCGATGGCGCGCTGAGGTGGGCCACCTCCGGTCCGTCGAAGAACGTGTCGTGACGCTGTCCTCGGGTGCGGTCGATGACCTGATCGCAGACCACGACGTCGCCACGGTCGACCTCGGCGCGGAGGCTTCCGGCCGCACATGGCGCGATCACGCGCGTCACGCCGAGCGAGGCCAGCGCCCATAGGTTGGCGCGGTAGTTGATGCGATGGGGCGGAACGGTGTGCCCACTGCCGTGCCGCGGCAGGAAGGCCACCATGCGCCCAGCGACAAAGCCCAGCGCGACGGTGTCGCTTGGCTCCCCATACGGTGTCTCGACGGCCACCCGTTCGGCGCCCTCACCGTCGATGAGCGCGTAGAAACCGCTGCCGCCGATCACGGCAAACTCAGCGTACGGCAACGAACGTCCTCCTCCGCGGATCCGCCATCACGCCCGCCGGGGCCTGCCCCTCATACGCGGCCGGAAGGTTGACGGACCACTCCCGGCGCCCGCTCCTCAGCGGATCCGGGACGCTTGTCACGGTAGCTCATCGCGGCGCCAGGTGCGTGTGCCGAGGTGCCGTGCCGGTAACGGGCCATTGAGCTCCGATTGAACCCGCCCTCAGCCGGCACGCTTCACCTCGAACGCAGTCGCGAACAGCCGGGCGATCATCTGATCGCCGAGCGGACTCGGGTGCAACCCGTCCGGGGCGACGTCCTCGGGATGGGCGGTGATCTGGTCACTGTGGGCACGCAGGTCGACCAGAGTGGCGCCCTCGCGCGCGACCACCGCGGCGATGGCTGCGTCATAGGCGCTCACGGCGGCATCAACAGCCTGCGTCGGCGGAATGGTGACGCCCGCGAGCACCGGGCAGTGCACCCCCTCGAACGACACGCCTCGGCAGGCCAGAAATGCGGGGAGGGTGTCGATCGCCGGAGCGTTGCCCACGAGCACCCGAGCCCGGCCGCCCTGGCGCATGGCGTGGACGATGGCGTCCAGGTTGGTGCCGAAGGTAGTCGGCGACACCCCCTGAACCAGGTCGTCGATGCTGAAGAAGACCGTGACTATGCCCGGGTGCACGGCAAGCGCCGGCGGGACTTCCTCTCGCAGGGCCGCTTCGGTGGTGGTGCCGGGCACGGCGAAGTTGTAGTACGTCGCCGCCCGCGGAAGCGCCGCATTGAAGAACAGCTGCGGCCACGCATACCGCGCACGCAACGAAGTGTCGTTCAAGCCGGTGCCCGCGGTTTCACTGGCGCCGAGCGCGGCGTAGACGACCGGCCTGCCGGCCGCGGGAATCGTCGGGCCCGAGGCGAGCGGAGGCGGGCCGCCGGCGCAGCTCGCGCAGGCCACGGCGAGCGCCACCGTCCCCACGAGCTTCGCCACGCTGGGTCTCACAGTGCCCCGACCGCCTCGCGAGCGGGCAGGCGCGCGGCGCGTAGCGCCGGCCATGCGGCGGCGAGGAGCGACAACAGCACCGAGCCGAACACCCCAACCATCGCCGTGAGGATCGGAACGCCCCCGAGCGAGACGCTGGCGAGGCCCTGGCCAACGAGGTACGTGTCCACCACTTGCGCAGTGATGGCGACCGCCCCCAATCCGAACAGAGTGCCAAGGATGCCACCGATGCCACCGCACAGGAAGGCCTCGGTGAGGAACCAGCGGAGAATGTCGCCGTCGCGGGCGCCGATGGCCTTGAGGATGCCGATCTCCTGGCGCCGCTCGCGCACGGCGGCGAGCAGGGCATTGGCGATGCCGAGCACCGCGATGACCAGGGCGATGGTGCCGATGGCCCCGAGCACGATGTCGACGACGTGCAGGTAGCGCTGCGTGGACGCCACCAGGTGTTCCGGAGCGCTGTTGGCGAAGCCGAGGGTTGTGATCTCAGCACGCACCTGGTGCACGTCACTGAGGGAGTCGGCCACCACGATCAGACCGGCATATGGTGACGGCGGCAGTGGGAGCCCGATGCTGCTGCCGTCCACACCGTCCAGTTGCCACGCGCGGTCCGCGGATGCGAGCTCCTGGGTGGCCAGGAGGTTGCCGCTGCCCGCGTTCTGCGCGACCACGCCGGTGATTGCCGCGCGCGTCCACCGCGATCGGACGCTGCCGGCGGACGCATCGGTGACCTGCGGCGCGCCGATCTCGATCACGTTCCCGAGGACCCTGTCCGGGTGTTTGACGTCCACACCCACGTGATCGAGGTACCCGGCCGTCACGGCCACCTCGGACATGGAACCCGGAGTTGGGAGACGCCCGGCCAGGAGCGTAATGGGCAGGTTGCCGGCTGAGTTCAGGTCGACGCCGATGAGGTTGTCGAAGAACGTCCTGGCCAACCCGCGGTCAGGATCTTCACCGAGGAAGTTGGGGATCGACTGGCCCAGCGGTGGTGGCACGACGATAACCGCCTGGCTGATCACCGTCTGGATGGAGCTGACCGCCGAAGCACGGCTGATCGTGCGCACCGTCTCGGCGGTGATCGGGTTGGGCTGACCTGACTGAGCTGAGTCGCTGCCAAGCTGCGCGCTCGTCGCGGCGGCGGGCAGTACGGTGATGGCGCTGGTCGGACCGCCCTTGCCGAGCTGGCCGATCACCTGCGTGTCGGCCACCTGTGCGATCGCCACCAGGGCAACGAGGAGCCCGCTGCCCAGTGCAACAGCGAGAATGGTGAGCACCGTTCGTGCCGGCCTGCGCCTGATGCTGCGCAGCGCCAGCGCGATCCCGTCACGCCAACTCACAACTGCACCACGCCGTCGCGAAGCCTGAGGTGGCGATCCGCCCGCGCAGCGACGAGCGCACTGTGGGTCACCACCACCAAGGTGCAGCCGTGCTCGCGCCGCAGAGCGTCGAGCAGGTCGAGCACGCGGACCGCAACCTCGTCGTCGAGGTTGCCGGTCGGCTCGTCGGCGAGCAGGAGGCGCGGCTGCTTGACAATTGCGCGTGCGATCGCCACCCGCTGCCGTTCACCGCCGCTCAACTGTGCCGGGCGATGGGTGCCGCGGTGGCTGAGTCCGACCGCAGCGAGTGCCTCATCCGTGCGGCGGCGGCGCGCTGCCGGAGGGACCCGCGACAAGCTCATCGCGAGCATGACGTTCTCACGAGCGGTGAGCACCTCGACAAGGCCGAAATGCTGGAAGACGAACCCGACGATGAGGCGGCGGTACTGCGCCAGCGCACGGCCACGCGTCCTGCGCAGGTCGTGATCGCCCACCACGAGCTCCCCGCCGCTTGGGGGTTCCAACCCACCGAGCAGGCTGAGGAGGGTGCTCTTGCCGGCGCCAGACGGTCCCTGCAGCGCGACATGACTTCCCGCGTCGATCTCGAGCTCGATGCCGCGCAGAACTGAGACGCTCTGTCTCCCACGGCTGTACGAGTGCGTCAGCGCATGCGCGTGAATGGCGACTCCGCGATCTGCGCGCGCGGTCGACGACACCTGGGTCACTGGCCAATCAAAGCGTAGATCACCTCACCACCGACGTCTGGCTCGTGGAGCGAGGCCGCGAAGGCCTGGTCACACCCCGTCAGCATGAGGGCGCGCCTCCCAACTGAGCCCGCGCCCTGTCTCGCTATGGGCGCTGCCGTGACCTCAGCGAGCGACTCGCCGCGAGCGTCACCACAGCGCCGTAGGCAGCGATCAAGAGGCCAAAACCCCAACCGTCGTCGAAGGCCCGATACACCCCCGGAGCGCTGATGCTGGCCGGCAACCTCTGCAGGGCCGCCTCACTGATCGCGACAGCCAAGAGGCCGAGCCCCGCGCCCCGCAGACGACCGGGCACAAGGCGCGTGGCGAGCAGCAAGCCGAGCGCAAACTGGGTCAGTCAGCCGTCATCGCTTCAGCACCTTGTCAAGGATGAGAACGGAGGCCTCGAAAAAGAGGATCAGCGGGACGAACAAGGCAGTCGGGGTATACGGGTCTGCACCCGGCGTGACCAGCAGGGCAGCGCCGATGATCGCCCCCAGATCAGCTTGCGCTTGGCGCGTAGCAGACGGGAGGAGACGACGCCGAGCACGCCGAGGAGGATGACGATGACGGGCAACTCGAATGTCACCCCGAAAGCAACGATCAGGAGCAGCAGGAAGGATAGGTACGAGTCGATGTCGGGCAGGTAGACCGCACTGTTGCCGAGGAACGTGGCCAGAAAGTTGAGCCCGATCGGCATCACCAGGTAGGCAAATGCCGCGCCACCTGCGAAGAGCAGCATCGCGGAGGCGATGAACGGTCCGACGAACTTCTTCTCGACCGGGCGAAGCCCTGGCGACGTGAACTCCCACGTCTGCCAGATGATCACTGGCAAAGCTGCGACGAATCCGACGATCGCCGAGATCTTGATGGGAATCGTGAGCCCCTCGGTGAGGCTGGTGAAGATCGCGGACGACGTGATGTGGTTGGTCTTTGCCAGGACGGAGACCAAGGGATGGAGTAGGAACTCGAAAATCGCCGCGTGGAAAACGAGTGCCGCCACGGTGGCTGCAGCCCAGGCAAGCGTCGAGATGATCAGGACGCGCCTGAGCTCCTCGAGGTGCTGGAGGACCGGCATACGGCGTTCGTCGCCGGCCACCCCCTGCACCCGCTCACCCCCTCCGCGTCGCCGACGTCACGTCAGCTCGGCGTGCGGTGGTTGCCCTCGCCGCCGGCGTCGTGGGTCACACCGGCGGCAACCGGGACCGGGTCGGCAACGGCCGCCGGCGAGGGCACCACAGGCACCACAGGCACCGTGGCGACAGGCCCGTCGGACGTCCCCATGGTGGTCGCCTTGGAGAACTCTGCCTTGGTTGACTCGGAGGCCTTGCGGAACTCGCGAATGGCCCGACCCATTCCAGATCCGACATCGGGGAGCTTACCAGGGCCCCAGATGATCAGAACGATGATCAGCAGTATCCCGATCAGCCAAATGTGACCGGTCCCGACGAATGGCATGGCGTATGACCTCTGTTGATTGTCACCGGTTGACGTGGCCAGCCGGACGCCCTCAGCAGGCGATTTCAGGTCCCGGGCGAAAGCGAGAAGTGATGCTGACCGCGAGCGCGGTCGGTGATACGTACAGACAACTCAGCCACCTCTCCGCCGACGATGGTGACCATCCCTGTGGGGCGTGACGACGCGTCCCACACGACGTACTCTCCAGCGACGAGGGTGGGATAGAAGGCGGCGAACTGTCGCTCGGCTCCCGCACGTCGCTCGCGAACAGCCACGTGCGTTCTGACGCCGCCGGCTGCCAGGCTGACCTCAATCTCGGCACCGACCATGGACTCCGGCGTGTAGAGAACCAGCGCGCCGCGGTCGCCGCCGATGTTCGCGACGACAGATCCGGCGCCGGTGGGTCCGAGATCGTTGTGTTCAGCCATCTGCTCAAGGCGGGGCTGGGGGCGACGCGTCGCCCCCAGCGGGCCCTCCTCTAGTACCTGGTGACCGGGGCGGGCTCGTTGTCGTTGGGAACATCGAAGCCCGCGTGGGGATGGCCCAAGTACGGGAACGCGGACCGGTAGTGCACCGTGTTGTCCGCGGTCAGGTCGGTGTTGCTCGAGTTGATTCCCTGGGTGATCTCCCCGGCAGCCTTGTCGGGCACGTAGCTTTTGTCGACCAGCGCGTAGGTCACGCCGGCGAGCGCCCGCAACTCGATGGTTGTGACGTCGTCGAAGACGCGCCTCCCGTTGGGGAAGCCCGCCGGGTCCATGCCGAGAAGACCGAGGTTGCTGGGCTTGCTGGTGGTCGGCGGGATCGCCATGTTGAGACGGAGCTGCTCCGCCTGCACCGATCCCGTGTAGTTCTGGAAGCCCGGGATAAGGCCTGCGGGGATGCCGGTGAGGAAGATCGCCTCGATGTCCGCGCGTGGCTTGCCGGACTTGTTCAGGGCGTTGAGGTGGGGGAAGACCCCCGGGTAAAGGCCCGGCAGCAGAGATGCCAGCTCGGGATGGGCGAAGTACTGCGCAAACTGGCTCTCATTGACCGGCTGCTGAGAGTTCCAGTAGTCCTTCTTGCCGACCGGGATGAGAACCTCGTTGACGAGCGGGTTGCCCAGCCGCGAGACCTGCACGCGGCCGCCGGTGTCAAGGATGGTGCCGTTGGCCTCGTACATCCGCGACATCTGGCGGCTGGCCGTGGCCCACACGCCGACCGTCGAGCTGGTCTTGGTGGGGTCGGCGGGAGCGCTGCCACCGGCTGTGAGGTCTGTCTTGGGAACCTGGAGGGCGATCGAGTGAACGTTCTTGTACTTGGTGGCGTTGATGCCCTGGCTGTTGGGCATGTGGGTGGCGATGTGCAGGCTCTGGAAGGGCCGCAGGTCGCCGAGGTCGAAGATGGCGCCGAGGTCGACGTAGAAGCCCTCGGCTCGCTGGCCGGCGAACACGGTCCGACCTCCGCCCAGGTTGTGAACCGCCTCCCCAGCCAGGTCGTCGTAGTCCGGCGTGGACGCCGGCCCGATGTTGCACGGTGGGCAGGCCAGCCCGCTGCCCAGCGTCACGGTGCCCGCATCGGTGGTGCGGGTGACCGTGTACACCTGACGTCGGTTCAGGTTGGGACTGCTGATCGAGGTGATCGGGCCCACGTTGTACAGGAACGAGTTGGGATACGCGTACGTGGTGCTAAACGAGAACCCGTACGTGACCTCGGCCAGCCCGTCGCCGTCGTTGTCGACATGGATCTGATACAGCACGCTGTCGCCGAACACGAAGAAGTTCGGTCCCCCCGCCGGGTCTTCCAACGGGACGAAGTTGGCGATCAACGTGACCGTACTGGGCTTGTCAGGACTGACGAAGGCGTAGACGTCGGTATTGTCAGCGACCGGGTCCTCGGAGATTGCCGGCGCTTCCCTGTGGGACGACATGGTGGTTACTCCCCTCCTGGCGTTGCGGGTGTGGTGAGCGTGTCGATCACGCGATTGCCTTCTGCATGCGACGGACGAGCTGAGCGTCGTGGAAGGTCACTGCGCGGTCTCCCACCATCACGGTCACCTCGCCCTTGGAGCCGTCGCGCACGTACGCGACCATTCGCTGGTCCGCGTTGGCGGTGGCGAGACTGGGTGCCGCAGAGCCGAGAATTCCCGACAGCGCACCGCCGGCAACGCCGGCCGTGGCCAAGCCCGCGGCGGCGGCGCCTGACGAGTACATGAAACCGCGGCGTGTTACCCCTGGCATCTGGGCCCCTCCTTGGTGGTCTGTGGTGTGGTCTGTGGTCGCGGCAGGGGCACCCGCGTCTCGCCGACGTGGGTGACGGAGCCGGACGCTCGCCACCTCCGTATTTCCACACACGACGCGCTCCCCAGCGTCGTTTTCAATAGCGAAAAGGCGCCACGGACCGTTGCCACCCTCTTGTGCATCCCCACCTAAAGCGCCGCCGGACATGGAATCCTCACGGACGTACCGCGCTGCCGAGCAGGGTTTCGGGATCGACGAAGATCCCCTTGAGGCGAATCGCAAAGTGCAGATGGGGGCCGGTGGACCAGCCACTGGAGCCCAGCAACCCAATCTCCTCGCCAGCGCCAACGACCTGACCGGTGGCCACGAGGACCTTGTCCAAGTGCCCGTAGACCGTCATGTAGCCGCCTCCATGAGCAACGACAACGTAGTTCCCGTAGCCGACGAGGTGACCGGAGGCGTCGCGATCACTCCCGGCGAAGGTCACCTGCCCGGCCGCCGCCGCCGCAATCGGGCTATCGAGGACGTTCATGATGTCAATGCCTGTGTGGAAGTGCGCGTAAGTCACTCCCTGGAACATGATCGACGGCTCCATTGCCAAGTTGGTCGGGCCGAAGCCCTGGGACACGACGCCGCCAACCGGCGCCAGGAATCTGGGAGGTCGCGCGACCAGGCTGATCTGCCGAACAATTGCCTCAACGGGCACAGCGGATGCGGCAGCGGTCGCCGCTCGTTGCTGCTGCAGCTCCGAGACCACGGCGCCGAGGTCGACGTTCACCGCGGCAGCGGCTGGTGTCTGGATCGCTGCCACTGTTAGGGCGTCCCGCAACGCCGCATCCTGCGCTACTGCGACGAAGAACTGAAACTCTTCTCGCAGGCTGGCGTGGTACTCACCCAGGACCGTCTGCTGCTGCAACACCAGCACGCGGAGCGCGGTCGCACGCGAACCCGTCTCGATGACATCTGCTGGGCGGCCGGCCGAGGAAGGAGCCATGTCCTGGGAGGTCAGTGTCGCGAGCTGTCGCTGCTGCTGGGCGAGCATCTCCTGGTGGTCAGCAATCTCGGCCTCCAGCTGGACGAAGGTGGACCAGACAGAAGTGGCAGAAATTGTCGCGGGCATCGCGACTTGAGGACGCGCGCTCGCGGCGACTCGTCTTTCACGCGCACTGACGACTGCCGGCTGACGCTGAGCCGCGGCGATGCGTGCGTTGGTCGGCGCCGGCGCTGGTGACCAAGCGCCAGGAACGGTGAGCACCCCGAGCAGCGCGACTCCAGCCGCGATCGCGGATCGTCGAGAGACGAAGCAGTGGAAGGACACCCACACTCGCACACGTCGGGTCACTCCTTGTCGCGCCAAGACTCCGCCTCGTGGCCATCGGCCGCCTGGGAACGCCGCCGGAGCGGCATCTGACCGTCTCCGCCCGAGCAACATCAGGATCGCGCACGTGGCGGCGAGAAGCATCAGGGCCTCGTTCGACGTCGACGATCTCGGCGAGCGCAGAGTGGCGTCACGGACCGCAGGCCGCAGTCCGGACGGTGCAGGCGGACCGAAGGCAGCGGCGTAGGGATCGAAGTGGAGCAATGGCGGTGGCCGGAAGCTTGGCTGCGGATGACTCACAGGTGCATCGCGCTTCGGGGCCAGTGCCGCGTCGATGATCACCGCGCCGGTGCCCGGAGGCAGGGCGGCGGCGGTAGCTGCCGGGCTGAGAGGCTGCGATGCGGTTGGGGATGGGACGGGTGGACTCGGTGGCGCCGTGGGAGGCGGGCTCGGATTACTCGAGGGACTCGGAACCGGCGTCGGGCAGTCCTTGCTCACGCCACCTCGGGGTGAGGGGGATGGCGATGGGGACGGACATGGCGTAGGAGGCGCGCTCGGTACAGTTGCCGACCAGGCTCCGAGCGAGGTGCGTGGCACACCTGCCGCGGACGCCACCGCTACTCGGTCGGCGACGGGGACCCCGACGAAGGTCACCGCTGCAGCGAGAGTTGCGCCTCCGGCCAACCAAGTCAGGCGTCGCCGTCGCACAGCTCTTGTCACGTGCCACATTCAACGACGGTGCGTCGTCGAATCGGAGACCGCCAATAGCGGCGCGTACTCGCTGGAGGACAGCCACAATCAGCGCTGTGCGACGACTGTCAGACGCTGCCGGCCAGGACTCTGAACGGGCGTCGGTTCCATGCTAGGCATGCGGTACCGTTGAACACATGGGCATCGGACGCGGCCTGCTGATCGGCGCTGCCGCGGGCGCGGCAGGGACGACGGCGCTCAATGCGGTCACCTACCTGGACATGGCGATTCGGGCGCGACCGACGAGCAGCACGCCGCAGGAGACCGTGAAGAAGCTGGCGAGCGAGGCCCACGTGGCCATCCCCGGCAACGACGAAGCGCGCCAGAACCGGCTCGCCGGCCTGGGACCGCTCGCCGGACTGGTCACCGGCGTGGGCGTCGGTGCCGTGCTGGGGATCGGGCGCTCGGCCGGATGGCGCCCCGGCGTGCTAATCAGCACTCTTGCGGCCACAGTCGGCGCACTGGTGGGGAGCAACGGGCCCATGACCGTGCTCGGGGTGAC
>QHBU01000007.1 GCA_003244045.1 Candidatus Aeolococcus gillhamiae | reverse complement strand
CCGCGCCCGCCGCCGCCGTACGCGGCCTTGATGGCGACCGGCCAGCCGTGCTCCTCGCCGAAGGCGACGACCTCGTCGGGGGAGCGGATCACCTCGTTGGTCCCGGGCACTCCTTCGACGTCTGCACGCTGCGCCGCGAGACGGGAGCTGATTTTGTCGCCCATGATCTCGATGGCCTCGGGGGGCGGGCCGATCCAGATGAGCCCGCTGTCGCTGACCGCGCGGGCGAAAGCCGCGTTCTCCGAGTAGAAGCCGTATCCGGGGTGTAGGGCGTCCGCCCCGGACCGGGCGGCCACGTCGAGGATCTTGGTCGTATCCAGGTAGCTCTCGGTCGCCGTCTGGCCCCCGAGGGGGTAGGCCTCATCGGCAAGGCGGACGTGGAGGGCGTCGCGGTCCAGGTCGGAGTACACCGCTACGGTCTGGATCCCGAGCTCCCTGCAGGTGCGTATCACTCTGACGGCGATCTCGCCGCGGTTGGCAATCAGGACCTTGGTAAGCACGAGGAGGCAGTCTGTCAGCATGTTTCTCGACGAGCGAACCGCGAGCAGGTTGTCGGAGCGGACCCGGTTCGGCGACGTGCGCCACTTCGCGCAGATCGGGTCCACGAACACCTACTTGAGGGAGCAGGCGGCGGCCGGCGCGCCTGAGGGGACCGTCGCGGTCGCTGACGTGCAGACCGCAGGCCGCGGCCGGATGGATAGGACCTGGGAGTCGCCGCCAGGTTCGGGGCTGTTGGTGTCGGTGCTGCTCAGGCCGACTGATCTTGCGGCCACGAGGCTCCACCTGGTCACCGCCGCCGCGGGACTGTCGGCTCGCCAGGCTGTCGAGGAGGTGGCGGGCTTCACGCCGGAGCTGAAGTGGCCGAACGATCTGGTGGTCTCGGGAAGCAAGCTCGCCGGCATCCTGGCAGAGTCGGCCGGGGGAGCGGTGGTGGTGGGCGTGGGTATCAACCTGACGTGGGCGCCCCGGGAGGGCGTCGCCCTGAGCGATCTATCGGCGGCGGCGGTCAGCCGCGAGGATCTGCTGGTGGCACTCCTGGAAGCGCTGGAGCGGCGCTGCGGGGACTGGGAGAGCGTGACCGAGGAGTACCGCTCGACCTGCGCGACGGTGGGAAGGGCCGTCAGGGTGGAGATGTCGGGCGGCGATCTTGAGGGCGTTGCAGAGCAGATAGACGCAGACGGGAGGCTGGTCGTGCGCACGGGCGAAGGGAGGCTGGTAGCCGTGGCCGCCGGTGACGTCGTGCACCTCAGGCCCGAAGACGGCTGTTAGCGTCGCGGGGCGTGAAGGCGCTGATCCTGGCCGGCGGCGCCGGCACCCGGCTCCGCCCCATCACCCACACCCGGGCCAAGCAGCTGGTCCCCGTGGCCAACAAGCCGATCCTGTTCTACGGACTCGAGGCCATCGCCGACGCCGCCATCAAAGAGGTCGGGATCATCATCGGGGAGACCGGGAGCGAGGTTCGCCAAGCGGTCGGAGACGGCTCCGCCTGGGGTGTCTCGGTCACCTACATCCCCCAGGAGGCCCCGCTCGTTTTGGCGCACTGCGTCCTCATCGCCGGAGAGTTCCTGCGCGACGACGACTTCGTAATGTACCTGGGGGACAACCTGCTCGAGCAGAACCTGCGCGAGTTTGTGGATGGCTTCGAGGCCGACCGTCGCTCGTCGAGCACGTCCACCCCTGGGCCCGAGGGCGTTGCCGGCCCGACGGCGCAGATCCTCTTGGCCCAGGTCCCCGACCCGCATATGTTCGGCGTCGCCGAGCTCGATCCCGACGGGCGGGTGGTCCGCCTGTTCGAGAAGCCGGCGGACCCTCCATCCGATCTGGCTCTGGTCGGCGTGTACCTCTTCGACGCGAGGATCCACGAAGCGGTGCGGGCCATCTCCCCATCAGGTCGGGGGGAGCTGGAGATCACCGACGCAATCCAGTGGCTGATCGATAGTGGCTACCGCGTCCGCAGCGAGATCCTCGAAGGATGGTGGATCGACACCGGCAAGCTCACCCCCCTGCTCGAGGCGAACAGGCTGATTCTCGAAACCCTCGACCGTTGCATCGAGGGTGAGGTGGACGGGGGCTCTCAGCTGGACGGGAGGGTGGTGATCGAGCCTGGGGCTGTCATCGAGCGGTCCAGGGTTCGCGGGCCTGCGATCATCGGCGCCGGCACGAAGGTGACGGACAGCTACATAGGTCCGTTCTCGGCCGTCGGTCGCCGCTGCGTCATCGAACGAAGTGAGATCGAACACTCGGTGATCCTCGACGACAGCCGGGTGCTGGGCGCAGGGCGCATAGAGGATTCCCTCCTAGGCGACCACGTCGAAGTGACGCGGAGCGACCGGCGCCCGAGGGCCACGCGGCTGATGCTCGGCGACCACAGCCACGTCGACCTGGCCTGAGCACCCGCCCCGGCCCCGGTAGCCTCTCGGGGATGAAGCTGCTCGTCACCGGTGGCGCCGGGTTCATCGGCTCCAACTACGTGCGCTGGGTGCTTGACCACAGCGACGACGAGGTCACCGTGTATGACGCGCTCACCTATGCCGGCAACCGGAGCACCCTGGCCGAAGTGGAGCGCTCCGCCGGCGGGAGGTACAGCTTTGTCCACGCCGACGTCTGCGACTTGGAGGCCTTCACGCGGGCCGTTGCCGGCCACCAGGCGGTGGTGCACTTCGCGGCCGAGAGCCACGTGGACCGCTCGATCGCCGGCCCCCATGACTTCGTCATGACCAACTGCGTGGGGACCAACGTCGTCATGCACGCGTCGAGGGTCGCCGGCGTCGAGCGGGTGGTGCACGTGTCCACCGACGAGGTGTACGGGTCGGTCGAGCGGGGCCACTCGCTGGAGACTGACGCCCTCGACCCCCGTTCGCCCTACAGCGCTTCGAAGGCCGGGTCGGACCTCATCGCGCTCAGCTACCACTCCACCTACGGCTTCCCCGTGATGATCACCCGCTCCTCCAACAACTTCGGGCCCTGGCAGTACCCCGAGAAGGTCATACCCTTGTTTGTCACCAACCTCCTCGATGGCCAAAAGGTGCCTCTGTACGGCGACGGGCTCAACCGCCGTGACTGGCTGTACGTCGAGGACAACTGCGCGGCCATCGACCTGGTGTTGCGCGGGGGCGAAGCAGGGGAGATCTACAACATCGGCGCTGGCCAGGAGCTATCCAACCGGGACCTGACCGACCGACTCTTGCGGCTCTGCGGGGCTGGCGAGGACATGGTCGAGTACGTGACCGATCGCCTCGGCCACGACCGGCGGTACTCGGTCGACTGCTCCGAGATCCGCGCGCTGGGGTGGGCGCCGAGGCACGGTCTCGACGAGGGGCTGGCATCCACGCACCGTTGGTACCGCGACAACAGGTGGTGGTGGGAGCCGCTCCAGGCGGGCCACCCCGCGCTGGTGTAGAGGTGCGGGTCCTTCTCACCGGAGCGGCCGGCCAACTCGGTGTCGATCTGCAGCGGCGGTTTGCGAGCGAGCCGCAGCACGACCTGACTCCGAGCGACATCGGCGATCTCGACGTCACCGACCGCGACTTGGTCCACCAGCTCATCGGCGAGCTGCGACCGGACCTTGTCCTGCACGTGGCCGCTTGGACAGCCGTGGACGCCTGCGAGGGCGACCCCCAGCGCGCCTGGGCGGTCAACGCCCTTGGAAGCCGCCACGTCGCCGAGGCGTCCACGCGCGCCGGCGCCCATGTGGTCTACGTCTCCACCGACTACGTATTCGACGGGGAGTCCGACACCCCCTACGTCGAGTGGGATCACACCAACCCCCGCACGGTCTACGGACGCAGCAAGCTCGGCGGCGAGCGCGAGGTGCTGGAAGGCATGGTCGGCGCGGCCGTGGTCCGCACGTCGTGGTTGTGCGGCCAGCACGGCTCCAACATGGTCAAGACCATCCTGGAGCTGAGCAAGGGACCCGCGGTCCTGGCCTTCGTCGACGACCAGCACGGCTGCCCGACCTTCACCGACGATCTCGCAGGGATGATCTACCGGATCGCGGTGGCCCGCATGTCGGGGGTTTTCCACGTGACCAACCAGGGCGCGACCACCTGGTACCAGTTCGCCCGCGACGTCCTCGAGGCAGCGGGCCGGGACCCCGACCGGGTCAAGCCGATCACGACCGCAGAGCTGGTCCCGCCCAGGCCCGCTCCGCGGCCGGCGAACTCCGTGCTCGACAACGCCGTGCTGCGCGCAAGCGGGATGGGGCTCCTGCCGGAACACCGCGAGACGCTCGCGAGGACGGTCGACGCGCTGGTGGAAACGGGCCTTTGATGCGCGCGTTGGTCGCTGGCGGGGCGGGGTTCATCGGCTCCAGCCTCTGCCGGAGGATGCTCGAGCGGGGAAACCAGGTCGTCTGCGTGGACAGTCTCCTCACGGGCCGCTCGGGGAACGTGGAGGAGCTCGCTGACCACCCGGGGTTCAGCTTCGTGCAGGCCGACGTGACCCGGTCGCTCGGAGGCCCAAACGGCCCGCTCGCAGGCCTGCAGGCGCCGCTCGACGCGGTGCTCAACCTGGCCTGCCCCGCTTCGCCGGCCGACTTCGGACCACTCGCCCTCGAGATACTCGACGTGGGAAGCAGGGGCGTCGCGCAGCTGCTGGAGACAGCAATGCAACACGGCGCGGTCTACTTGCAGGCTTCCACCAGTGAGGTTTACGGGGATCCGAAGATCCACCCTCAGCCCGAGACCTACTGGGGCAACGTCAACCCGATCGG
>QHBU01000006.1 GCA_003244045.1 Candidatus Aeolococcus gillhamiae | reverse complement strand
TCGTTGACCCGCTGCAGGTGGGGGCTGGTGTAGGTGCCCACCGACAGCCCCCGCTCCACCAGCAGGGCAGTGAGCATGCGGGCGGTGGAGCCCTTGCCGTTGGTGCCAGTGAGGTGGATGACCGGATAGGCCGACTGGGGGTCGCCCAGGAGCTCCACCAGGCGGCGAATGCCGTCGAGGCGCCGGGCCGCCGCCGATGGCGCCGGGTCGTTCTCCAGGTTGACGTGGTCGGCCAGGTAGGCCATCGCACCGGCTAGATCCATTTCGGTACAAGCCTATGGGCACACCGGGCCAGCGCCGAGCGTGCAAGAAGGTCGGCTATTCCGACCAATTTGTACTCTCGGCGTACGAGGCACGATCCATAGCATCATATGATGCCAACTGTCATATCTCCCGGGAGGACGCCAACCGTGCGGACAACCCAGCTGATCGCCTCGGCCCAGCTCACTCCCGATGCCGCGCTGTGGACGGGGGACGGGTGCCTCCAAGCGGCCGCCCGGCGAGTGGGCTGCATGGCCGACTCGCAATGAGGGACGAGCCCGCCGGGATCGGCAGGCTCTTCCCTCATTGCGTAACAGCTACGGCTTGACGGTGCCCGTTCCCCCGGCGGCGACGCAGGCCTGGTTGACGGTACCGAAGAGGTTGCCGCTCCAGCGGTTGTTGTCACACGGTGGGGCGAGGTTGTTGTCGTGGCCGTCGTGCTCGGCGTTGCCCACGCCGCGGTTCCGGTCCAACGTGTTGTTCTCGGCCCCCGGACCCGTCTGCACCCTCACGTTGGTGGTGTTGGTGATCACGTGGACCGTTACCGGCCCCGCCTGGGTGAGGTTGTAGAGCTGGACACCCAGGGCGTAAGTGGTGCCCAGCACCGGGATGGTCGTGGGATTGACACCGGCGGTGAGGAGCCCGGTGCGGCCAGGCGAGCCCTCGTTGAACATGATGACGGCGCTGGCCCCGGCCGCTTGGGCATTGGCCACCTTCGTGGCCCGGTCACAGAAACCCCGCTGGACCAGGGCTACGGCGCCGGGGGGGAACCCGGCGAAGTCGGCTGGCGAGCAGCCGCTGGTCGAGGTATCGAAGCCGGTGGGTGGAATGTTGATGGCCCCGACCGGAACCAGCCGGGCGGTGGCGTTCCCGCTGCCTGAGCCCGACAGGACCGCGTAGTCGGTCCCTTGGACATAGATCACGTTGTTGGGTGACACCTGCTGGAACAGTGTCGGACCCACGTTGGTGAACCGATTGCCGAAGGAGGGTCCGGTGAGGTAGATGCCGTCCTTCTGGTTGCTGTTGACGGTGTTCCCCTGGATGTTGTTGTCGTGCGAGGTGGCGGGGACGTAGATCCCGTTGGCGAAGTTGTTGGTGGAGGTGTTACCGGTGATGGTGTTGCCGAACGACCTGACCCCGGGCGTCCCCAGGATCGAGATGCCGCTGTCGTTGTTGTCACCGCTGGTGTGCCCGTTGTTGCTGAGCTTGTTGCCCAGAATGAAGTTGTTGCTGCTGGGAGTTGCATCGGCCCCAGGGTCGATGTTGTTGGCGGCGTGGATGCCGATGCCTGCCAGCAGGTTGCCGTTGACGGTGTTGCCTTTGAGTTGGTTGTTCTGGGCGCCTGGGCCCTCAATCCGGATCCCTTCGTCCTGCTGCTCGTTGTCGATGCAGTTTGGGTGGTTGTCGCCAGTCGGCGAAGCGATGTTGTTCATGTTCGTGGTGTTGCCGAGGATCTGGTTCCCGCTCGAATGGCCGACGAGGGAGATGCCGCCGTAGGGGCCATTGTTGTTAGCCGTGTTGCCCCGGATCAGGTTGCCGGGCGAGTCGAAGAGGCCGATGCCGTCGCCCAGATCGCAGGTGTCGCCGGTGAACCCGCCGGAGGCGTCGACGCCGAAGTCGCTGACGTTGTTGACGGCAGTGATGCCCTGGACGGTGTTGGCCGAGCCGCCAAAGATAGCCACGCCGTCGTTGAACCCCTCGACGCGGCCGTTCTGCAGCGTCACCTTGGTGGTATTCACCAGGCGCACGCCGGCGATATCGCCCCGAGCACGCACCGAGAACACGCGGTGGCCGCTGAGGTCGATCGTGATGTTGCTCGTGCCCATGGGCACGACCAGCCCGTCGCCGGTGCAGGGACCGACATCCGAGTCGAGGGTGGTGTTCTGGGTGATGACCGCGCCACAGCCCACATGGGCGGCCGCGGCCGGCCCTGCCGACAGCACCAGCCCGGTGAGGCCCAGCCCGAGCGCGCAAAGCCCACTGGTGATGCTCCTGAATCTGCTCATGAAGACTTCCTCTCCCGTCACGGCCAACCAGGCAAGCGCCCGCCAGCAGCTGTCTAAAATCACTAGGTGTCGTATGCCTATAGTCAAAAGCGACCTAGGGCACCCGAAACCTTTCCTGGTACTGACCAGGCGAGAATAAGGTAATGCAGGCTGGCCGCCGGCGCAATGACCAATCTGTTAGCTGGCCCGGCGGACCCACTCGGGGTCGGCGAGGCGCTGGGCCTGGACGCGGGCCGCCTCCGCGACCTGCTCCACCCGGGGCAGCGCCGCCTCCGCCGCCCGGGCGGCCTGCTCCCGGGCCAGCTCGGCTGCGATCTCCACCTTGGGCCGGGCCACCTCGGCCGCCCGCTCGGCCTGCTTGCGGGCAACCTTGGCCGCCTTCTCGGCGTGAGGACGGGCTGCGATGGCCGCCTTGTCGGCCTGCTTGCGGGCTGCCTTAGCGGCCTTCTTGGCCTGCTTGCGCGCCGCCCGGCCTGCCTTCTCGGCCGCGGGCTTGGCTGCCTCTGCCGCCCACAGCGCCCGTTGCCGACCCACTTCGGCCGCGACCTCGAGCGAGGGCCGAACCGCTTCGGCGGCGCGCTGGGCCGCCTGGCGGGCAGCCTTGCGACCCTTGGCCGCAGTGACGCCCAGGGCAGGGGCGGTTATGGGCAGTCTCGCGGCACGCTTGAGGCGCTTCTTGGCCTGGCGCCTGCGGCTACGACGGTCGACGACGAGGCCGGCCACCCCACCAGCCACCGCCGCCGCCCCGGCCGCGGTTGCCGCCCGGCGGGGCAGATCCTCGGAGGGCTCCTCGCTGCGGATCGACAGCACCACGACGGTGCCGCCGCCCACCACGGCAGCCACCACTGCGTACTTGACGGTCCTTCTCATCACGGCCTCCTTGGGCGCTCTGGTCAGCGCGAACGTTCGACTTGTATGAGGCTAACCCCACGTTCCGACCGGGCTCTTCACCGTAGCCTGGCAAGGATGAGCGCCGACGAAGCGGTGGAACGGCGGGTCGGCGCCGCGCTGCAGGCATTGGCCGAGGCCATGGACGGCAAGGGTGAGGCTCGTCCCGGCCAGACCGCGATGGCAGAGGCGGTGGCCCGGGCGGTCGCCAGTGGGAGCCATCTGGTGGTCCAGGCCGGCACGGGCACCGGCAAGACGTGGGCCTACCTGGTGGGTGCACTGATCGGCTCCCCGGGTTCCACTGTGGTGGTGGCCACCGCCACCAAGGCCCTGCAGGACCAGTTGGCTAACAAGGACCTACCCGCGGTGGCGGCTGCGGTGGAACCGGGCTTGGCGTGGGCGGTGCTCAAGGGCAGGAACAACTACCTGTGCCGCCAGGCCGCAGCCGAGGCCGCCGAGGAGGCGGCCAGTCCGAAGCTCGACCTCGACGACGGTGGCTCCGACGCCACCGGCAACGCCGCTGAGGTGGCCCGCCTGCTGTCGTGGGGCCGCCAGACCGGTTCCGGCGACCGGGCCGAGCTCGACTTCGAGCCTCGGCCCCGCGCCTGGTCGGCGGTGAGCGTGGGCAGCGACGAGTGCCCGGGAGCCGACGACTGCCCCCACGGAGATTCCTGTTTCGCCGAGGCCGCCTACGAGCGGGCTCGCCAGGCCGACGTGATCGTGGTCAACCTCCATCTGCTGGGGGCCCATGTCGCCTCCGGCGGCCACGTGCTCCCCGACCACGACGTGGCGGTGATCGACGAGGCCCACGCCGCCGAGGACATCCTGGCCTCAGCCCTCGGTGTGACCCTGACTCCCGGGCGAGTACGCAAGCTCGGCCTGGTGCGTCACGCCGATGCCATCTCTCGTGTGCTCGAGCCCCTCGTGGGGCAGCGCCTGGCTCCGACGGCGACTGCCGTTGACGCAGTGGCCGAGGCCCTCGACGACCTGGCCGAGGCCGTTCGCCAAGAACACGCCGCGGCGAGGTCGCGCCAAGACGGACAGGAGATGGCGCCCCGGCTCGAGCGGGCGGCCAAGGCTCTCGACGCCCTCGCCTGTGACGTCGACAGCGTGCTGTCAGCCGACGGCCATGACACCGTGACCTGGGTGGAGCAGACCGGCGCCCAGCCCGCACTGCGCATGGCGCCCGTCGACGTGGGCGGTCACATGGCCAAGGTGGTGTGGTCCCATGCCACCGGCGTGCTGACTTCGGCCACCATCCCCGACGGCATCACCAGGCGCCTGGGCCTGGGGGCGGGGACGGATTCGATCGATGTCGGCAGCCCGTTCGACTACCGCCGCCAGTCCCTGCTCTACGTACCCCGGCTCCCCGGCCCCCTCGACCCCGGCCACGAGGAGGCAGCCCATGCCGAGATGGCGCTGCTGATCGCGGCCGCCGGTGGGCGCACCCTCGCCCTTTTCACGTCGTGGCGGGCGATGCGGGCCGCTCGGGCTGCCATCGAGGGCAACGTCGTCTACCGGGTCCTGGGCCAGGACGACCTGCCCAAGCCCGCCCTCATCGAGGCGTTCCGCACCGACGAGTGCTCCTGCCTGTTCGCCACTATGGGGTTCTGGCAGGGCGTCGACATCCCGGGCCCGTCGTGCTCGCTGGTGACCGTCGACCGCCTCCCCTTCGCCCGCCCCGACGATCCCGTCGCCCAGGCCCGCCGCGAGCGGGCCGGCCCCGCGTGGTTCGCCACCGTGGACATCCCCCATGCCGCCATCAGGCTGGCCCAAGGGGCAGGCCGGCTGATCCGCTCGGCGTCGGACCGGGGAGTGGTGGCGGTGCTCGACCCCCGCCTGGCCGAAGCCGACTACCGCCACCCGCTGCTGCGCGCCCTGCCCCCGATGCGCCGCACCCGTGACCGCGACGACGTCGTCACCTTCCTCGCCGCTCGCGAAAGTACACCCTCCGCGGGGTAATGGCGCGAGCTCGTCGGAAGGGGGCTAGGAGGCGGCCCGGCGGGGGCGGGAGGAGCGCTCGGGCTCCACTCGGGGCACCAGCGTGGGGTTAACCTTCTCCAGCACAACCGAGCGGTCGATGACGCACTTGCCGATGTCGCTGCGGCTGGGCAGGTCGTACATGACGTTGAGGAGCACCTCTTCGAGGATGGCCCGCAACCCCCTCGCCCCCGTGCCACGCAGCAGTGCCTGCTCGGAGATGGCCACCAGGGCGTCGTCGGTGAGCTCGAGCTCCACCCCGTCGAACTCGAAGATCTTGCGGTACTGCTTGACCAGGGCGTTCTTTGGTTGCATCAGTATGCGAACTAGTGCATCCTGATCCAGGTTGGACACCGCCCCGATCACGGGGAGGCGGCCGACGAACTCGGGGATGAGGCCGAACTTGAGGAGGTCCTCGGGCAGCACCTTGGACAGGATGTAGCCCACGTCTTTGGTGGCAGTGCGGCGCAGCTCGGCGCCGAAGCCGACGCCCTTGTGGCCGGTTCGGCTCTCGATGATCTTCTCGATGCCCGCGAACGCCCCACCGCAGATGAACAAGACGTTGGTGGTGTCGATCTGGATGAACTC
>QHBU01000005.1 GCA_003244045.1 Candidatus Aeolococcus gillhamiae | reverse complement strand
CGAGGCGGGCGTCGAGGTTGGCGGCGAGCTCGGCATAGGCAACCGCACCCCGGCAGGTGGGGTCGTACAGGTCGACGGGCACCCCGTGGCTGGGTGCCTCGCTGAGCCGGACGTTGCGCGGGATCAGAGGCGAGAGCAGGTCGTCGGCGAAGCGGGCGCGCACCTCGTCGACCACCTGGTGGGCCAGCGCGAGCCGGCCGTCGAACAGGGTCATGACGATGCCCGCGACGCGCAGGCCCGGGTTGAGCTCGCGGCGCAGCAGGGCGAGGGTGTGGGTCAGCAGCCCGAGGCCCTCCAGCGCGTAGAATTCGCACTGGATCGGAACGAGCAGCGCCTGGGCGGCCACCGCCGCGTTGACGGTGAGCAGTCCGAGGCTGGGCGGACAGTCGATCAGGACGTAATCGACGTCGTCGACAGCCTCGACCGCTAGCGCGAGGCGCCGCTCGCGCATGGGCAGCTCGATCATCTCGATCTCGGCTCCGGCGAGACTGAGGTCGGCGGGCACGAGGTCGAGCCCCTCCACGACGGTGCTGATGCGCGCGTCGGCGATCGGCCGGCCGCCGATCATCACGTCGTAGCTGGTGGTCTCGACGGCGGAGCGGTCGACCCCCAGCCCGGAGGTTGCGTTCGCCTGGGGATCGATGTCGACCACGAGGACCCGTCGCCCCATGACGGCGAGCGCCGATCCGACGTTGATCGTGGTCGTCGTCTTGCCCACACCCCCCTTCTGATTGGCGACGGCGAGCACGTGCGGGACCACAGTCCGGATTATCGACCGCCGCCACCGACCCCTGCTGGCCCGGAGTTATCCACCGTATCCCCAACGTTGCCGACGCGCCAATCCTCCGTCCTGAGATCAGTTTGGTCGTCTCGTGCCCCTGCTTTGTGGACAACCCGGTCGAAATGGTTAGCCGTGCGAACACTGTGGATGGTGATTCACGTGAAACGTCGCTCGCTGCTGCTCACCGGCGAGGCCACGTCTGCGACCGGGCACCGCGGGCCGATCCGTACAATCCGCCCGTGCCTGCCAAGCGCGCCTCCAACTGGCGATTCGTGGTCGCCGCGCCCCCGCGAGAGGTCTTCGCCGTCATGGAGCAGATGATCGGCACCCCGCCCTATCGCTTCGAGGTGGTCGGGGAGGACACCGGGCGCATCGTCGAGTACCAGCGCAACAGCCTGGTGGGGCATTGGCGCCGGGTCGACGGGACCGCGAAGTTCATGGGACGGCGTCGGCGACCGGCGCGCAACCAGCGCTGGGTGACCTGCACAGCCAAGGTCGACGACGCCGGGACGGTGATTCAGCTCGAGGCGAGCAAGGGACGCGGCGCGGTGCCCCGCGCTCTCCAGCTGATCGGCGTGCTCAGTCGCGGAGTCGACGATCCGCGCACGATCTACCGGGTGCGGTTCATTCCGCCCGGGCCCGTCACGCTGGTGTCCTCCTGGGCGGGAATGCCCTACACGTTGTATTCCGCCCCGCACCGCGGCGCGTCCCGAGGGGCAGAGATCTTCACGGCCACGCGCATGGAGGCGGTTCCCGGCGGCACGCCGGAGTTCGTCAAGGTCAGGCTCAGCGACTCCACCGAGGGGTACGTCGAACGCGACCAGATCGTCGCCGCGCCGGAGACGGCCACCCGCCAAGCAGGGGTCGAAGCGGCCCGCTACGTCTGACCCGAAGCACCCCCGTTAGCGGAGGCGACTTCACGTCGCCGGAGCTGACACCGCTGTAAGGGGGAACAAGGTTCCCCCCTTCGTAAAAAGCAACGGCGGAACCCGTACACCACGGATTCCGCCGCTCTGCGTCGAAGCGTCGGGTACCTCGAGACGGCTGGCGTCTCTCCGGCGCGCGGACGTTGGCGACCGCGCTACCTGGTATCCGCCCCGGCGATCAGCCCGCCACTCCGGCGCGGGTCGGCTGAGGACTACCGGAACAATCGGTCATGGGCAGGACCCTCCTTTTCTCAGAGTGCCCCGGCGCCGGTCCGCGTGCGTCGGTGGATGAGTGCGGGCGGTGGCGGGGCCGAGAGACGCACAACCAGTGTAGCGGCCGCAGGGGCAGCCGGCCACAGCCGCGCCCGTGCCGGGGTCTCATGTTACTGCCAGGACTGACCAGATCGCCAATGGCGGTGCCACTGCGGTCGAGCTGCTGCGGGTAATCGAAGCGACGTGTCAGCTGCCGAACGGGCTTGCCACACAAGGGACATGGCGCTCGACGATGGCGACGTGCGCACGCTCATGAGGCGCTGATCGAGCCCTGGATCACCTTCGCCCCCGTCGGGGACGCGCTGCCACCGGCCGGCTCCGCCGTGGCCGCGACGGCGCTGTACGCGACCAGGTCGCCGTGGACCGCCGCGCTCCAGGTGCCGTCCGGGTTGTGGCTGAGGTACGCGGCAGCCACCGCCAAGCCGTCGGAGCGGATCAGCCAGACCTCGTACACCGAGCCACCGGCCGACACCGCGCCCGGGCTGGGCAGACCACTGGCCGTCAGCACCGCCTCATTGCCGCCGCGCTGGTAGGTCAACTGGGCGCTCGCGTGTGGCGCGGCCGCTGTGGCGGTGAGCGCGACCGCGACCGCGACCGGTGCCGGGGCACCGTTCTGGCGGTTGAGCACTGCCCACGAGGAGAGAGCGATCACCGCGACCGCCGCCGCCCCTGCGAGGGCGGTGAGGCCCCGCGACGCGGGGATTGCGTCCCAGAGCCGGTGCCACCACGGTGCCGGCTGAGCCCTGGCGGCCCGCTCGGCCGCCTGGGTCGTCTCGGCGTACACCGCGCGCATCAACCGACCGCGAAGCTCGGGCGGCGGATGCACAGGCTCGAGCGCTAGCGGCAGTCGGGCGGCTGCCGCCATGTACTCGCCGGCCACGCGCCGACACTCGGCGCATCCCGAGAGGTGCAGCTGCAGGGCGGACTGTTCCTCGGCATCGAGGGAGCCGACAGAGAGCGCCGCGGCGAGCACCTCGGCATCCTGATGGCTGATCACGCCATCCCCTCCGCAAGCCGGAACTCGAGCACTCCGCGCAGCTTGCGCAGGGCGAGGCGGGTGCGCCCCTTGACCGTTCCCAGGGGCACGTGCATGAGCTCGCTGATCTCCGTCTGCGAGTAGCCGCCGAAATACGCCAGCTCGATTGTCTCGCGCTGTTCCACGGAGAGCTCGGTCAACGCCGTGCGGATCTCGGCGCGCTCGATCTCGTCGGCCACCTGGTCCCACGTGTCCGACACGGACGTCGCTTCGATCGGAGCGTGCTCGAGGGCGACGTCATGGCGGGCGCGGCCGGCTCGCCCGCGCAGCCGATCGAGAGCACGGTGGTGGACGATCGAGCACACCCAGGTGCGCAGGCTGCCGCGGTCGCTGCGATACGTCGACGCGCGTCGCCAAATGCTGAGAAACGCTTCCTGGACAACGTCTTCAGCGGTCGCAGAGTCGTTGACGACGCGCAGGGCCAGGGTGTAGGCCAAGCCCGAATAGCGGTCGTACAACATCTCGATTCCCTCAGGTTCCGCTCGGGCCAGCAGGTCGAGCATCTTGTCGTCGGAGACGTTCACGCCGGGGGTCGCGGTTGAGTCGGTCTTATCTCGCACACGCACCCCGGATACGCACGCCGATCCCGATTGGATCACTGCCCGGTCGGGGGGTCAGTAGATGCCCAGCTCCAGCCGTGCCTCTTCGGACGCCATCGTGCGCGGGTCCCACGGGGGCGACCAGACCAGCTCCACTTTCACATCCTTCACACCGGGAAGCCCATGGCAGACCGCGTGGGCCTGGCCCTGGATGAGGCTGCCCATCGGGCAGTAGGGCGTGGTCAGGGTCATGCTGATGGTGAGCAGGCCGCCGTCGTCAATCTCGGATCCGTACACCAGCCCGAGCGAGACGATGTCGATGCCGATCTCGGGGTCGAAGACCTCGCTGAGCGCCGCGAGCACCAGCTCCGGCGAGGCCTTGGCCGTCTGCGGCTCCTCGGCGGCCGAATCGACGCTCACCGCCGCGTCGGTGTCAGTCATGGTCGATCCTCCGCGTGCCCGAGCGCCTGCAGAAGCGCGTTGCAGGGCAGGGTCGCACACTTGACGCGCACCGGGTAGGCGCGAACGCCCTGCAGCGCCTCGAGGTCACCGAGGTCGTCGCAGCTGCCGCCCTCGACGAGCATCGCCCGGAAGCGATCGGCGACGTCTCGCGCCCGCGCCCGCGAGGCGCCGCTCACCTCGTCACAGAGCATGCTGCAGGCGGCCTGGCTGATCGAGCAGCCGGTGCCCTCGAAGGCGATCCCGGCGAGCTGATCACCGTCGAACCGGACCGAGATGTCGATCTGGTCTCCGCACAGCGGGTTGTCGGCCTCCACCACGGCGTCGGCGGGATCGAGCCGTCCGCGATGGCGGGGATGGCGGTAGTGGTCGAGGATGATCTCGCGGTAGAGGTCGTCCGCCACCGGTGTAAATCCGACTTGCATGGTAGGGATTGTACCCCGGCGTGGACCTTCGCCCTCGGCGCGACAATCCGCGGGTGCCCCAGTGCCTCCGTCCGCGCACGTCCCCGATCTTCTGGCTGCTCAGCGGCCAGCTGATCATGTTCACCGGCGTTGCCGCGATGTTTCCGATCGCCCCGCTGTACGTGCGCCGCCACGGGGGAAGCTCGCTCGGCATCGCGCTGTTCATCGCCGGGCCGCTGATCGCCAACATGCTGGTGCAGGTGCCCGCCGGGCGGCTCACCGACCGGGTCGGGCGCAGGCCCATGCTGCTTGGGTCGCGCGCCATCTTTGCCGTTCTGGCCTTCGCGCTGTTCGCCGACGTCGGTCCGCTCTGGCTGCTCGCAGTGCTGCGCACCCTCCAAGGGGTCGTCTCCGGAGCCTATGTCCCCGCCCTGCGTGCCGCCATCGTCGACCTCAGCACCCCCGAGCAGCGCGGCCAGCGATTCGCGCAGCTGCAGGCGTGCGAGATGGTGGGGCTGTTGGTCGGCCCGCTGCTGGGCGGGGCGGTTGCGCTCTGGCGGGACTCTGCGGTGTTCGGGGTCACCGGCGCTGCCGTGCTGGTCGGGTTGCTCGCGATGCGGCGTATTCCCGAGACGCGGGTGGAGCGACCGGCCGGCGAGCGGGAGGTGCCGCTGCGCTGGTGGCGCACACCCGGGATCCTGGTGCCGTGCCTGGCGCTGCTGGCAATCGGCACGGTGTTCTCGATGTACGACGTGGTCTGGCCGCTCTACCTCTCAGCACGGGGCAACGGCGCCTTCGTCATCGGCCTGACCGTAAGCCTGTTCGCCGCGCCGCTGCTGGCGCTGGCCGCACCCGCCGGACGGGTGTCGGACCGATTCAACAGGCGCTGGCTGATGCTGGGCTCCTTCGCGGTGGCCGGCGTCTGCGCGGCGACGTACCCGGCGCTGCGGTCGCTTGTGCCGATCATCGCGGTGGGCACGCTCGAGGCCTGTGCCGTGGTCCTGATCGAGCCGACCCTGTTCGCCGTCATCGGCGACAACAGCAGCCCCGCTCAGCGCGGTCGAGCGATGGGCATCGGCGGGCTGTTCCAGTTCTCCGGTATGTCGTTCGGCGCCCTAGTGCTGGGCGCGCTCTACGGCGTCGACGAGCGCATCGCATTCTGGGGAGCTGGTGGTGTGCTCCTCGCTGCCGCGGTCATGTGCGCCGTCGCCCTCCCGGCGCGTCCGTTGCACCGGGGCGCGGGTCCTGTTGAACAGGGGGCGCTCAACCCGCTGGAGGCGTGATCCTCCCAAGGTCGCAATGAGCCGCGAGCACGGACGGCGCGCACGCGCAACGTCTTCATGCTCGGAACAGTCGGCGACGCGGCCACCGCCGTGATCACGTTGAACCACAACGGACCGAACGCCATCCGAGGGGCATCCGAACTCAGAATGTGGCACCGATGATGTATGGTTGTGTGACATGGCACTAGGCATCTTGCCCTCGCGGAAGTCCCGCGCAACACCCTGACAAAGGAGCCACCCATGACCGCATCGGTTGAGAAGAGCATCGACGTCGACGTCCCCGTCCGCACCGCCTACAACCAGTGGACCCAGTTCGAGACGTTCCCTGAGTTCATGGAGGGCGTCGTCGAGGTGAAGCAACTCAGCGACACCACGCTCCACTGGAAGGCCAAGGTCGCCGGCACGGAGAAGGAGTGGGACGCGACCATCACCGAGCAGCAGCCTGACGAGCGCATTGCCTGGAAGGCGGTCGACGGCGCACCGAACGCCGGCGTGGTCACCTTCCATCGCCTCAGCGATGACAAGGCGCGCGTGATGCTGCAGCTGGAGGCGGAGCCCGAGGGATTCATCGAGGAGGTCGGCGACAAGCTCGGCGTCTTCAACCGCCGCGTCGAGGCAGATCTCAAGCGGTTCAAGGAGTACGTCGAGTCGCGCGGCAGCGAGACCGGCGCCTGGCGGGGCGAGGTCAAGCAGCCGACCAGCTAGCGCGCGCACTCGCGCCGGCCGGCGGGCGCGGTCACAGCGACCGGACGACCCGGGCGGGGTTACCGACCGCGACCATGTTCGCCAGCGCGCATTCGCTCACGCTGGCTGCGCGCGTCCTCGCCCATCGTCAGTGGAGGTGGACGGAGCCGTCCTCGGCGAGTCTCCAGCCCGGATTGTGCGCCACCTCCCAAGGGTGGCCGTCCGGGTCGATGAACACTCCCGAGTAGCCGCCCCAGACGTTCTCCGCCCCGGGGCGGCCGATGGTGGCGCCTGCCGCCTCAGCCTGGGCCAGCACGCGGTCGACCTCCGTGGGGGACGCAACGTTGTGCGCGAGCGTGACCCCGCCCCAGCCCCCGCTGTCGGTCACAGCGCTGTCGGCGGTGAGCTGACCGCGGCCCCAGAGAGCGAACACCATGCACCCGGTTTGAAAGAACACCACCTCGCCGTCGGCTGACTCGCCCGACCAGCCGAGCGCCTCGTAGAAAGCCTTGGCTTGTGGGACATCACGGACACCGAGGGTTATCAACGAGATGCGCTGTTCCATGCCGCTATCCGAAGATGCGGCGTACTTCACCGAGCGCAGCCCCGAGGGCGTCGATCTCCTCGTGCGTGTTGTACAGGTACACCGACGCGCGTGCCGTGGCCGCGACATCGAGTCGCTTCATCAAGGGCTGGCAGCAGTGATGGCCGGCGCGCACCGCCACGCCCTCGCGGTCGAGGATGGTTCCGACGTCGTGGGCGTGCACTCCGCTGACGTTGAAGCTCACCGCCCCGCCACGGTCATCGAGGGTGCGCGGTCCGTAGACCTCGACACCGTCGACCTCCTCGAGCACTGCCAGCAGGTGGCCGGTGAGCTCGAGCTCGTGCGTGTGGATGCGATCGCGGCCGATGGCGTCGAGGTAGTCGCAGGCGGCGGCAAGCCCCGTGGCCGCGCCGACGTCGGGAGTGCCGGCTTCGAACTTATGGGGAACGGTGCTCCACGAGGAGCGCTCCAGTGAGACGCGCAGGATCATGCTTCCCCCACCGAGGAATGGAGGCATTCGCTCCAACAGCTCGGGGCGCGCCCAGAGCACGCCCGCGCCCATCGGTCCGCACATCTTGTGGCCGCTGAAGGCGAGGAAGTCGCAGTCCAGGTCGCGAACCGACACCGGCATGTGCGGGACGCTCTGCGCGGCGTCGACGCACAC
The DNA here is from genome assembly GCA_003244045.1 of Candidatus Aeolococcus gillhamiae. Lineage (GTDB taxonomy): Bacteria > Chloroflexota > Dormibacteria > Aeolococcales > Aeolococcaceae > Aeolococcus > Aeolococcus gillhamiae. The sequence goes on along the minus strand of QHBU01000005.1, from coordinate 297 downwards.
CAGCACATCGTGCTGATGCGCTGCCGCGACGATGTCGCGCAGCGGGGCGACCGTGCCGAGCACGTTGGACTGATGGCTGAGGCTGATCAGCTTGGTGGGCGGGGCGAGCAGCTCGTCGAGGTTGGAGAGATCGAGCGCGCCGTCGTCGTGGACGCTGAGGAAGTCGAGCGTCAGCCCGGCCCGCTCGGCGGCCAGCTGCCACGGCACCAGGTTGCTGTGGTGCTCCATCTCGGTGAGCACGATGCGGTCGCCCGGCGAGAGCAGCTCGCGCGCGTACGACGACGCCACCAGGTTGAG
>QHBU01000004.1 GCA_003244045.1 Candidatus Aeolococcus gillhamiae | reverse complement strand
CTCGTAGCTCACGGGGCCTCGACGCCCTCCGCAGTGATCACGGGGGTTGGCCACCCGCCACTGACCCCGTCGATCGCGGCACGCATCAGGACCTGGTCCTGCACGCGCCGGCCCATATCGACACCGAGGTCCTGTCGACGATCGGACGGCTGCAGCGCGCAGGCGTCCTATCCGCCGACGAGGCCGGTCAACGGCTGGACACCGCCATCGATCTGCCCATCCCACGACGACTGGTCCAAGAGGTCATGGCCTGCAGCGATCAGCCGGCGTAGGTCCAGTCGGGGCGCTTACGCAGGTGGCGCAGGTCGTAGGTGACCTTGCCGTCACCCAATTCCACGATCTTGGGAACCACTATGTCGTCACGCGGGTGGGGGCAGGTGCCCTCGAGGTGGGCGGCGAACTCCTCGGGGAAGGCCCGCAGGATGCTCGACACCACCAGCTGTTCCTCGGTGCCGAGATAGCAGCGGTTGGCGTCGGTCACCCGCCGGAGTCGCCCGCCGATGGCTTCCACGTCGGCATCGGTGCCCTCCAGGGTCTCGATGGCGGCGAGGCGGTCGGTGATCTCGCCGGCGCCCAGCTTGCACGGAGCGCACTGCCCACACGATTCCACCGACAGGAAGCGGGAGAACTGGTAGGCGATGTCCACCATGCAGGCCGTGTCGTCGTACACGGCAAAGCCGGCCGCCCCCATGCCGCTGCCCACCGCGGCCAGCCCCTCGTAGCTCACGGGAGCGTCAAGATGATCGGCGGTGATGACCGCGTTGGCCACGCCGGAGAAGACCGCCTTCACCGCTCGCCCGGGAGCCACCCCTCCACCCACACCGTCGATGACTTCGGCCAACGGCGTGCCCAACTCGATCTCGGCCACACCAGGACGCACCACGTCGCCAACCACCGTGGCCACGATGTGGCCGGGAGACAAGGACGTGCCCATGCTGCGGTGCCACTCTGCACCGCGGGCCAGCACATGGGGCACCGTCGACAGCGTCTCCACGTTGTTCACCAGCGTGGGGTTCGACTGGTCTTCGTCGCTCTGGCCTGCCAGGGCCCGAGCGGCCCCCTGAGCGGGAAACTCGGCTTCGTGGGACTCCCAACCAGTCTGGGGGGCGGTAGCGAACAGGCCGTGCTCGAACGGCGGCAGCAGCCGGGGCAGGGGGGCGTGGCCCTCGATCACCTCGAGCAACGCCTTCTCCTCGCCGTACAGGTACTCGTCGGGGCCAGCGACGATGGTGATGGGCACGTCGCCGGCCAGGCCTGCGGCCGACATCTCCTCCACCGCCCGGGTGACACTTTCCAGCTCGGTGGTAAAGCGCTCCTTCACCGCGATGAACGCCTCGCGGGCGCCGATGGTGAGCGAGGCGATCGCCAGCCCCTCGACCAACTGGTAGGGATTGGCCCGCATGAGGGCCCGGTCCTTGAACGTGGCCGGTTCTCCTTCGGCTCCGTTGGCCACCACGTAGCGGTGGGTGCCGGGCTGGGCCAGCACGCCGGCCCACTTGCGCCCGGTGCCGAAGCCGCCGCCACCCCGTCCCCGCAGGCGGGAAAGGGACAGCTCCTGGATGGTCTGGCTCGCCCCCTGGGTCCGGGCCCGGGCCAGCCCTTCACCACCTCCCAGCGCCCGCCAGTCTTCGACCGACTCCACCGGCTCCTCGGGCAGGAGGAACCGCTCCGCCGGCCCGATCACCACTCGGCCGCGGGCTCCTGACCGGGAGGGCGGCGGCGCTCGCTCGGGTGAGACACGGCCAGCGGCGTGTAGCCGTTGTCGGCCGGGTTGATGGTGGTGGCGGGCGGCACGATGTCGTCGATGCGGTCGAGCGCACCCTCGTCGAGGGTGACGTCCTGGCCGCCGAGGAGGTCGTTCAGCTGGTCCATGGTGCGAGGCCCGATGATGGCGGACGTGACGGCGGGGTGGTTGGCCACCCAGGCCATGGCCAGGTGGGTGAACGAACAGCCGCCGTCGGACGCCACCTTGAGGAGCTCCTCGATGGCGTCGTACTTGGCCCGGTTGGCAGGGCGCTCGGGGTCGTAGCGGTCGGGCAGACGGTCGCGGGTGGCGCGCGAGCCCTCGGGCGGGTCCTCGCCCAGTCGGTACTTGCCGGTGAGCCAGCCGCCGTTGAGGGGAGCCCAGGCGATCACGCCCAAGCCGTAGCGCCGGCACGTCGGCAGCACCTCGGCCTCGGCCTGGCGCACGAAGATGGAATAGGGAGGTTGCTCGCACACGAAGCGCTCCCGGCCCCGGCGCTCGGCCACCCACTGCGCCTCCACGATCTCCTCGGCCGGGAACGTCGAAGAGCCGATGGCCCGCACCTTGCCAGCATGCACCAGGTCGGAGAGGGCGCCGAGGGTCTCGTCGATATCACAGGTGGGATCGGGGCGGTGCACCTGGTACAGGTCGATCCAGTCGGTGCCCAGGCGGCGCAGGCTGTCGTCGACGGCCCGGGTGACCCAACGCCTCGAGTTGCCGCCGGCGTTGCGGTCTTCGCCCATGCGGGCGTGGAACTTGGTGGCCAGCACCACGTCGTCACGGCGGCCCTTGAGGGCCTGGCCCACGATCTCTTCGGACTCCCCTGCCGAGTAGACGTCGGCGGTGTCGACGAAGTTCACGCCACCGTCGAGGGCGGCATGGATGATGCGCACGCCTTCGTCATGGTCTGGGTTCCCCCACTTGCCGAGCATCATGGTGCCCAGGCACAGGTGGCTGACCTTCATCCCGGTGCGGCCCAGAGTGCGGTATTCCAAGGTGACCTCCTGCGCTGATGTGGTTTGGCCGGAAACGACGCAGCTATCCGACGGGGAGCGACTCCATAGCCACGCTCGCCCCCTCGGCCACGCGGTGCGCCGCCCGTCGGGCCCGCCAGCCCAGCGAGGGGGCGCCATCGTGGTCGAAGGCGGCGAGGATGAGCCCACCCAGCAGGCCCAGGTTCTTCAGGAACTGGACGCGCTGGCGGGACTTGTCGGCCGCCTCTTCCTCCTCCCAGAACCGGTGCCCGGCATAGGTGGTGGGAACGAGTGACCCGGCCAGGGCTGCCGCCGCCAGGCGCGGGAACCGGCCGATGGCGAGCAGGGTCCCCGCCACGACCTGCACGCCGGCATTCAGCTTCACCAACTGCTCGGTGTCGTCAGGCAGAGGAAGCGACGAGGCCAGCTTGGTGGTGACGGGCTCGGCCATCTCGGCTCGGGGGCCGGGGTTGCGCAGCGTGTCGATGCCGCTGGCGATGAAGACCGAAGCGAGCATGGGGCGGGCCAGCCGCCGGGTCAAGGTCATAGGTTTCCTGCCAGGCGTAGGTGCATGAAGCCGTCTTACCCCCAGTGTCGTCGTCCCGAACGTCGCCCTGGCGCTCCCACTGGAACCTCGACCGCGCCGACCCCCGCTGAAGCGTCGTGCCTAGGTGCGCCCTTCCGGGTTCTGGGGAGGCGGACGTAGGTGCTCGACGCATCTATTGACCGGCTTGCGGCTCGACATTAGGCATTGGGCTTCGAGCAAGCGGTGGGGCGGGGAATCGACGAGGAGAACGTGAATGCGAGTCCCGGCAACAGCCTGCAGTCGAAGGGCCGCCGTGGCCGTCGCGGTCAGCTTGGCCGCGGTGGCATGCGGGAGCAGTGGGGGACCATCCAAGGCGGCCCCCGGCTTCGGCGACCGATCCGTGCCCAAGGAGCTGGCCGCCGACCAGACACTGCGCGCCTTCAGCTTCTCCAAGCCCATGAGCTTCGACCCTGCCCGCCAGGGCCAGGAGACTTTCGCTGGCAACGCCCTTCGCCGCCAGTACGCCGAGGCCCTCCTCAAGCCCCAGGCGGGCGTTCTCAAGGCCGCAGACCTCAACGTGTCCGGGGCCGCCGCCGAGAGCTGGTCGGTCTCCGGCGATGGCCTGACCTACACGTTCAAGCTGCGCAAGAACGCAAAGTTCAACGACGGGCAACCGGTGCGGGCCCAGGACTTCGTCTACGGGTGGCGCAGGCTGATCGATCCCCGCACCGCTTCGCCCAGCGAGGGTGCCTTCGCCCGATCCGTCAAGGGCGGCATGGAGGCGGCGGCCTTGGGGCCCGGCACCGATGCGGCCACCGTCGAGGCGGCGCTGGACCGCTTGGGTTTGCGGGCCGTCGACGACCAGACCTTCGAGGTCACCCTGGGCCAGCCCGGCCCCTACTTCAAGTGGGTGGCCATCCTCACCGCCGGCGCCCCTATCCGGCGCGACGTGGTCGAACGCTTCGGCGCCGACCAATGGGCCAACAAGCCCGAGACCCTCGTCACCAACGGACCCTTCAAGGTGGCCGACGTCGGACAAACACAGACGACCATGGTGGCCAACCCGTTCTACTGGGACAAGGTCGGGCTCAAGCGCTTCGTCGCCGGTTACGGCCTCGATCCCACCCCTCGCTGGACGCAGTACCTCAACGACCAGCTCGACGTCTCCAACGGTCCCGGTTCGGAGTCATACAAGCAGGCGCTCGACGACCCCCGATTCAAGGGCCAGATCATCCAGTACCCGGAGCTGTCGATCCAGTGGATGCAGTTCAACACCGCCAAGGCGCCCTTCGACAAGTCCGCGGTCCGCGAGGCGTTCACCAAGGCCATCGACCGAAACGCCTACAACCAGGTGGCAGCCGACACCGGTCAACCTTTCGACACGTTGGTGCCCCAGGGCATGCCCGGGTACAACCCCGGGCTGGGAGGCATCCAGGCCTACGACGTGAACCAGGCCAAGTCGCTCCTCCAGTCCTCCGGTATCAGCACCGATCAGCTCGGCGGCCTGCACATCCTCACCGGGTCGGCTCAGGAGTCCAACGCCCTGTTCATCAAGGACCAGCTTCAGAAGAACCTGGGCGTGAACGTGACCGTCGACTCCATCGGCGACAGCGCCACGGTGAACAGCCGCACCAAGAAGGGTGATTACAACATGCTGACGACGTTCATCGGCCACGCCGCCAACTACCCCGACCCCCAGGACTTCTTCGACGTCTTCTTGTCGACCAGCCCGGGCAACACCAGCGGCTGGAAGAACCCTGACTACGACCGCCTGGTCACCGAGGCTGACACCAGCACCGATGCGTCCAAGCGATCGGGACTGTACGACCAGGCCCACAGGCTGCTGCTGGAGCAGGCTCCGGTGGCCTTCCTCGTGCAGCTTCAGCGCATCTTCTGGGTCAAGCCGTGGGTCCGAGCCATCACCCGAACGCCGGTCGACGCCGCCTACATGCCCGGCGACCTCTACAGCAAGGACATCGTGATCGCCAAGCACTGACTCCGGCACTGACGCCGACCAACCGTGCAAAGGCCTGGCGACACCCTCACACCCGGCACCGGGGATCCGGCCGCCGGGCTGGCTGGGCCCGGGTCTTTGCTGCACCTACTGGCCGGCTCAGGGCGGCGACGGCAGGCCGGCTCGCTCGTTCTGCGCCGGCTGGTGTGGGTGGTGCCCATCCTGGCGTTCGTGGTGGTGGTCACCTTCGCCCTGATGCACCTCGCCCCCGGCAACCCGTGGGACGCCACGGCGCACGGGCCCACCGTGGAGCTGTCACCGACGGCCATCCGCCAGCTCGACGCCAAGTACGGGCTGAACGACCCGTGGCCCGTGCAACTGGTGCGCTACATGGCCAACGCGGCGCGACTGGATCTCGGCGTCTCCTACCGCTACGAGGGCCAGACGGTGGGCCACCTGGTCGTCCAGAGCCTGCCCCACACCTTCGTCCTGGGATTCCTCGCCCTGGGCGTCATCCTGCCCCTGGGCCTCGGCCTGGGAACGGCAGCCGCCCTCAGGCACAATTCGTGGCTGGACTACGCCGTAACCGGCCTGGCCACCGTGGGCGCGTCGGTGCCCAACTTCGTGGTGGGGATCCTGCTCGTGCTCGGGCTCTCGGTGGGACTGAACCGGGCCACGGGAGGAGCGTTCTACCTGCCTGCCGCCGGCTTCGGGCTCGACAGCCATCTGGTCATGCCCGTCATCACCTTGAGCATGCTGCCGGTGGCGTTCATCGCCCGCCTGACCCGGTCGGCCACCTTGGAGGCACTCGGGCGTGACCACGTCCAGGCGGCCCGGGCTAAGGGGCTTGCCGAGCGGACCGTGATCGTGCGCCATGTCCTCAAGAACTCCCTCGTACCGGTCGTCACTACCATCGGCCCCCTCATCACCTTCTTGATCACCGGCACCATCGTGGTGGAGTACGTGTTCCAGATACCGGGGCTGGGCGGCACCTTCGTGCAGGCCATCGCCCAGCGCGACTACCCGGTGATCCTCGGTACGACGATCACTTACGCGGTCGTGGTAGCCATGGCCAACCTGGTCGTCGACGTCGCCTACCTGTTCATCGACCCCAGGGTGCGTCCGTCGTGATGGCGGCCGCCGCCCGGCCATGGAGCGACGTGTGGCATCGCTTCCGTCGTCACCGCATGGCAATGGTGGGCCTGGTGGTGGTGACTGCCATCGCCGTGCTGGCTCTGGTAGCCCCGGTGCTGACCAGGCTCGGGGTCCTGGCCGACCCCCTCAAGCTCGACTACAGCCATGTCGACGCCGCGCCAGGCGGCGCTCACCTCCTCGGCACCGACGGGTTGGGGCGCGACCTGCTGAGCCGCACGGTGTACGGCGCCCGCATCTCGCTGTCCATCGGCGTGCTCCTGCAGGTCTTCATCCTGGCCATCGGGGGCACGATCGGCCTGGTGGCGGGCTACATGGGCGGCTGGGTGGACAACGCCCTCATGCGCCTGACCGACGCCATGTTCGCGTTCCCCGACCTGCTCTTCGTGCTGNNCTGGTGATCGCCGCCGCCCTGGGCCCTGGGTACTGGCACATCTTCGTGGCCGTGGCTCTGGTCAACTGGGCTTTCCTCGCCCGTCTGGTGCGGGGCGAGGTGCTGTTCATCAAGGAGCGGGAGTACATCGAGGCGGCGCGCGCCTCGGGCACCCGGGGGGCTCGGATCGTCGTGCGCCACATCGTGCCCAACTCACTCGGGCCGGTGATCGTGACCCTCACGTTCGGCATCCCCGCCGCCATCTTCATCGAAGCCTTTCTCAGCTTCGTGGGTGTGGGGCTTCCCCCGCCCACGCCGAGTTGGGGAATCATGATCAACGAGGGCTACAGGGCAATCTTCGGCTACCCCTACCACGTGTTGGTGCCCGCGGTGGCCTTGTCGTTGACCACCCTTTCCTTCCACTTCATCGGCGACGGCTTGCGCGATGCCCTCGACCCGCGCATGCAAGCGAGAGCGTCCTGAGCTCTCCCATACTGGCGGCCGAAGACCTCCAGACCCAGTTCCCCGCCGGATCGGGGGTGGTTCGCGCCGTCGACGGTGTGAGCCTGCACATCGGGGCCGGCGAGATGGTCGGACTCGTCGGTGAGTCGGGCTGTGGCAAGACCATGCTCGCCCTGTCGATCCTGCGACTGGTTCCCGA
>QHBU01000003.1 GCA_003244045.1 Candidatus Aeolococcus gillhamiae | reverse complement strand
GGCGGATTCAACCGGTCGTCGCAACGCCTCGGAGTGGAGGTGTCGAAATGGGACGACCACCGGGTTGGGCAACTGCGCGAACGGGAAGGGCGGCGATGCGATCACCAGGGCGCCCGCCGGTAGCGAGACGTGAGCATCGGCAGCGGTTCTGGACAGCGGTCGCTCACGGCCTTTCGAGCGAGGCCGCCGGCGTGGCGGCGGGCGTGTCGCCGGCGGTTGGATCGCGTTGGTTCCGCGAAGCTGGCGGCATGCGTTCGATCAGCCTTGCTCCCTTGTCTGCGCGCTTCTTGTCCTTCGCCGAACGTGAGGAGATCGCGGTCATGCACGCCGCTCAGCGGAACGTGCGCGATATCGCCTGCCAGCTCGGCCGTGCTCCGTCGACTGTCTCCCGTGAGTTGCGCCGGAACGCGGCAACTCGCGGCGGCCAGTTGCAGTACCGGGCCATCGCCGCCCAGTGGCACGCGGATCGACGGGCGAGACGCCCGAAGGTCGCCAAACTTGCGGCGAACCAGCGGCTTCACGACTACGTGCAGGAGCGCCTTGCCGGAGCGGTCAAGCGCCCTAGCGGAACGCCAGTCGCTGGCCCGACGGTGCGCTGGGTCGGACGCCGGCACGGGCCCCGGAAGGACCGTCGCTGGTCGACCGCCTGGAGTCCGGAACAGATCGCCGAGCGGCTGCCGATCGAGCACCCCGATGATGGATCGATGCGCATCTCGCACGAGGCGATCTACCAAGCGCTGTATGTCCAAGGCCGTGGCGCGCTGCGCCGCGAGCTATCCGCGTGCCTGCGCATCGGCCGCGCCCTTCGCGTACCGCGAGCTCGTTCCCGCCGCGGCAAGAACTTCGTGAGCGACGAGATCATGATCAGTGAGCGACCTGCAGAGGTGGCCGACCGCGCGGTGGCAGGGCATTGGGAAGGCGACCTCATCCTGGGTCTGAACAGATCGGCAATCGGCACCCTCGTGGAGCGCACCACGCGGTTCACGATGCTGCTCCATCTGCCGCCCATGACTGGCCACGGGCAGCCGCGAGTGAAGAACGGCCCGCCACTGGCTGGGCATGGTGCCGAAGCCGTCCGCGACGCAATTGCCGCGTCCATCACGATCTTGCCGGAGCACCTGCGCCGGTCGCTGACCTGGGATCAAGGCGCCGAAATGGCTAAGCATGCCGAGCTTCGCATCGCGACTGGGCTGCAGATCTTCTTCTGCGACCCCCGCAGTCCGTGGCAACGCGGCACGAATGAGAACACCAACGGTCTGCTGCGGCAATACTTCCCCAAGGGCACTGACCTGAGTCGGCATGCTCGCGACGACCTGGATGCGGTTGCCGCTGCACTCAACGGACGCCCTCGCAAGACGCTCGGGTGGAAGACGCCTGCAGAGGCACTCAATGAGTTACTGTCTACACAGTCAACAACAGCTCGTGTTGCGTCGACCCCTTGAACCTGGGCTGGCAGCCGCGGTCCGTGTGGTGGATCAGCGTGTCAGCTGGGCTGCGGCGAGCCAGCGCCATCTGCAGCGCGGCCAACGGCAGCTGGGTGCGGAGGTGATCGGCCATGGCCCAACCCACGACGCGGCGCGAGAAGCAGTCCAGGACGGTCGCCAGGTACAGCCAGCCCTCCCAGGTGCGGATGTAGGTGATGTCGCCGACCCAGAGCTGGTCAGGGTGCGTCGGGGTGAAGTCGCGCTGCACCAAGTCGGGGAGCACCGTGAACGGATCACCGATGGTGGTGCGCCGATAGCGCTTCGGCACGCGACCTGCGAGGCCGGCGCTGCGCATCCGCCGGGCAACACGCTTGCGGCCAAGCGACTCGCCGCAGACCTGCAGCTCAGCGTGAACGCGCGGCGCACCATACGTCTGCCGGCTGCGGGCGTGGATGGCGGCGATGCGCTCGGTGAGGACGATGTCGGCGAGAGCACGGTCGGACAGCGGGTGACGCGACCAGTGGTAGTAGGCGGTTCTGGAGACCTGTAGCACGCGGCACAGTGTCCTGACAGCGTGATTGACCTTCTCCACCTCGATGAACCGATAGCGGCTTACCGGGTCTCCTTGGCGAAGAAAATTGCGGTGAGTTCAACCGGTCGACGC
>QHBU01000002.1 GCA_003244045.1 Candidatus Aeolococcus gillhamiae | reverse complement strand
CGATGGCCTCGCGCACCTTGGTGTACTCCGGCAGTGCGGTGGCCTGGAGCTGCACGCCGATGCGCGCCTTGATGGTGCGCGCCTGGAGAACAACGTCCGACCCCAGCACGGTCGCGCTGCCCGAGTCCGGGATGCGCAGGCCCTCGAGCATCTCCATGGTCGTGGTCTTGCCTGCGCCGTTGGGCCCGAGCATGCCGAAGACCTCGCCGGTCTCCACCTCGAAGCTGATGTCGTCGACAGCCACCACGTCGCCGTAGCGCTTCACCAGTCCCCTGGCGGTGATCACAGGCATGGCGGCGAGTATGGGGTTAAAAAGAAGAGCACCGCGACCCTCTCGGTTCGCGGCGCTTCTTGGGGAGGGGGATCCTGTCAGCGATCAGTGGTGATCGCAGGCAGATCATCGCGAAGACGAGTCGCGGACCGTCGCACGGCGATGTGCCGCGGCGTGGTGTGGTTGTAACGCAATGGTGGTGACGCCACGGACCGTGACCTTACGGCGTCGCTGCCCGAGATGCCGCGCTCGGACGTGGCGTGGCCAGGCCGAGCTCGGTGACAGTCTGGCGGTGAGTGAGTAGCAGCGCGTCGTCGAGGCGCGTGCCTCCGTTGCGGCCGCGCACCACGAGCCGGTCGACGAGGTTGTCGACGCGCCATTCCACGGTGAGCTCGACGACGACTGTCCCGTCTGACGCGGTGACGGTGCGCGTGGTGGCGTGGGCGGCGTCGCCGAGTGCGCCCGTCGAGGCGGCCCTGGCCCCGGCAACCGCGTCGAGCCGAGCAACGTCGGCGCTGTAGACGGTCGCCGCACCCGCGGGGGAGGCGAACTCCTCGACGCTGTCGCGGACCTGGAGAGGCCCGTTGGCCTCGGCCAGGCTGCGCGCGGCGCGGAAGAACTCCTCGCCCGAGCCGGCCAGGAAACCGGCGGCGTTGAGCTGCTGTACCACGCCGCTGATCGTTCCGGCGACATCGGCCGCGGTCAGCGGGTGCGGCGATGTGCTCAGCGCGAAGTCCGGCGACACCATCTGGTCGATGGTCAGCAGATACGTCGACGGCTCACCGCGCAGCACAGTGGGCGCGGCTGCCTGACCACAGGCGGCGACAACGGTCACCACGCACGCCGCCACGCCCCACCTCAATCGCACTCAGCTCAATCTTGGCGGATTGCGGCCACGATGCTGGTCCGCGCCACGCGGATCGCGGGCACGATGGTGGCGATGACACTGCCGCCGATCACAGCACTGACCACTGCGATCACGGCGATCAGGGGGAAGGCGAAGCTCGGTGTGAAACCCGGCGCCGAGACCGCCCGAAGCATGCCCACTACGATCGCGCAGCCTGTGGCCACCCCCAGGATGGCACCGCTGGCGGCGAGGACCACGGCCTCGGTGAGTACCAGCCGGCGGGCGCCGCCGCGGTCGAGGCCGACAGCGCGCAGCATGCTGAGCTCCCTCGATCCCTGGCGGATGTTGACCAGCAACGTGTTGACCACGGCGATCATCGACATCACCAGCGCCACGATGGAGATCGCCAGCAGGAGGCCGAGCGAGTGTTGCAGCGACCGCTCGGCGCTGCCACGGATGTCGTCGACGGTCACCGCCGAGAGGCCGTACGACGCAGCCGAGCCGATCACCGCCGATGCGTTCCCGGTGGTCTGCACGTCGAGGTCGTCGAACCCGCCCGCGGTGTCGCCGAAGTAGTGCACCGCGACATTGCGGTCCATGATCAGCGACTCCTCGCCATTCCCCGCCGGGAACGAGTGCTCGACGATGCCGGCGACAGCGAACGGCACGGTGCCACGGGCAGTGACCAGGTCCACAGACGAGCCGACCAGCCAGCCGTGGGCAACCGCGAACCCGCGCGGGGCCAGGACCGCCGGGCCGTTGTTCACTGCACGGAACGCGTCGGCGCGGGCCGGGGTGGTGACGTCGAGGCCGCCGCCGCTCTCGTACGCGGGGGTGTCGATGGTGGTGACTCCCAGGACCGAGCTGCCGCTGGCGACGGTGAGGAAGCGCAACGGCAGGGCCTGGCGAACGCCGGGCGAGGCGGTGATGTTCGCCTGCACCGCGTAGGTCTGCGCGACCGGGCTGCGCACCACGACGTCTCCGCTGAACAGGTGGGAGACCCAGGCGTTGCCGCCGGAGATGGCCCCGGAGGCGAGCGCGCTCACCGCCACCGCGCTGGCCACCGCGATGGTGAGACCGCTGAGCGTCAGGGCGGTGCGATTGCGCCGGCGCACCAGGTTGCGCGTCGCCGCTCCCGACTTGGAGCTGAACGCCGAGACGACGAAGCCGACCACGCGCGCGGCCCAGGGCGCCAGCAGCGGCAGGGAGCAGAGCACACCCGCGAGGACAAGCACGGT
>QHBU01000001.1 GCA_003244045.1 Candidatus Aeolococcus gillhamiae | reverse complement strand
GGGTTTTTCATCACCCTGCTAGGAGGCCTTGCGCTCCAGGAGGGTCTCGCCGACGGTGGCGTCGAAGCTCAACTCCTCGGAGTGGCGCGGGCCGCAGTCGGGGCACTGGATGTGGCCGCCGATGGGCTCGTCCTTGGCATCGAAGTAGACGACTGCAAGGCGCTCCGCGCGGCAACGTGGGCACGTGTCCAAGGTCGTCATGGAGACGACATCATCGCATGAGGGGCGCCGGAGCGCGACTCGCCGGTGGGATGTGACATACCGTGGCCACCAAGGTGCCCGATCCCACGCCCGAACAGCGCCGTGCCATCGACCGCCACCTCGACGAGCTGGACCTCTGGAACCGGCGGCTCAACCTTACGGCGGTGCGCCGGGAGGTCGCCTGGGAGCGCCACGTCGTCGAATCCCTCGCGCTGCTCGACGCGGCCGGGCTGCGCGAGGGTGTCCGCTGCGCCGATCTCGGTTCCGGAGGGGGCATCCCTGGCGTGATCGTCGCCATCGTGCGACCCGACCTGGCGGTGACGCTGATCGAATCGGACCAGCGCAAGGCAGGCTTCCTGGTGCACGTCAGCGGCCTGCTCGGGCTGGGCAACGTCACCGTCGCCGCCCGCCGTGCTGAGGAAATGGGAGCCGACCCGGCACATCGCGGGCGCTACGACGCCGTGCTGTCACGGGCAGCCGCGCCGCCGCCGCTGCTGTGCGTCCTCTCCATGCCCCTGCTGACGACGGGTGGCACACTCTGGGCCCTGGTCGCGGCCGCCGACGCAGCGGCGGCCGTGGGTGTCCTCGAGGGTGACCCGGCGGTGCGCGCCGAGCGGCCCGCGCCGGGCATCTTCGCCGTGCAGAAGATCGGCGACGCCGGCAGCGCCGGGTGAGCGGCGCGGCGGCACCCTCAGATGGGGACTTGCACGACGCCGATGATGTTGCCCTCGGAGTCCTTGAACCACGCTGCGGATCCGCCGCCACCGATGTCCGCGACACCGTCGACGGTCTTCAGCCCTGGGAAGTCGTACTCCTCGAACTCGACTCCGCGCGAGCGTAGCTCCGCCGCCACCGCACGGCAATCAGGCACGCGCAGCCCCATCTGGGTGTGGCCACCGCGGTTCGAGTTCGGTGTCGGATAGATGCTGAACTCCGAGTCGCCGACGCTGAAGAACGTCGCACCCTCCACCGCCGCTCGCTGTTGCGCGCCAACCTTCTCCGTGTAGAACCGCGTCGCCCGCTCCATGTCCATCGCCGGTAGGACCGCGTGAGTCGTGGCACCGTCAAGCATCTGCTGTCTCCTCGTCCAAATGGGGGACGATCGTACCGCCGCCGAGTCCCCATCGTGTGACGCTCAGCCGGCCGGGAGGTGCTTGTAGAAGACCGTTGTGTCGCACCAGCGCCCGTCGGGGAAGAGCGCGTAGTCGGGGATCACTCCCACTGTTGTCCAGCCGAGCCGGTCGTACAGGCGGGCGGCGTCGCCGTCGCTGACGGCGTCGAGCACCAGCAGCGTCTTCCCCGTCGCCTGCGCCTCGACCTCGAGGCGCTCCATCAGCAAGCGTCCCACTCCCCTGCCGCGCGCCGAGCGATGCACCAGAAGCTTGGCAACGTCGGCCGTTTTCGACGTCGTCGACGACGGCCGAGAATGCCGCCCGTGCCTGCTCTCGCGAGAACGGCGCCATGTAGCTGACCGATGCTCCGCCGCTCACGCAGTCGAAGAGCACGTCGGCGAGCGCATCGACGCGCCCACGCGCCTCCTGCGCTTCGAGCCTGCGGACCTCGATGCTGCTCACGGTCCGCAATGTAGTCGCGGCACGGCCTCAGCCGAGCTGGCGCCACCTCGAGGCTGATCGTTCCGAGCTCTGTACCCGGCTGTGGGGCCCCCTGCACCGGTTCCGCGACGGAACCGACGATGACGACGTGGCCGGAGGCGCGGCGTTGCGGCGGTGACGCGGATCGCGAACGCGTCGGAAGTCATCCTCGGGCGGCATCACACTCCCGCTGCCGGTCGATGGTGGCAGCATGTGGGGTCGAAGTCGACGAATTCGGGAGGCAACCCACCCGTGGATGACAACGCACAGGAATGGACAGCCGTGGACGCGTATCTCGGCGAGCTGGTGCTCGGTCGTGACCTCGTATTGCAGCAGGCACTCGACGACGCCGCGGCCGGCGGCCTCCCACAGATCCAGGTGTCACCGCCGCAGGGCAGGATGCTGTTCCTGCTGGCCAACCTCGCGCGAGCCCGCACCATCCTCGAGGTCGGCACCCTCGGCGGCTACAGCACCATCTGCCTGGCCCGGGCTCTTCCCGCGGACGGCAGGCTGGTCACCCTCGAGGTGGATGCCCACCACGCAGAGGTGGCGCGTGCCAACCTCGCCCGCGCAGGCCTCGACGCGGTTGTGGAGATTCGACTTGGTCGCGCGCTGGACAGCCTGCGCGAGATGGAGGAGGAGAGGCGCGGGTCGTTCGACCTGGTGTTCATCGACGCCGACAAGCAGAACAGCGCGGACTACTTCCGCTGGGGGATCACGCTTGGCCACCCCGGCACCCTGATCATCGTCGACAACGCCGTTCGCCACGGGACGATCATCGACGCGCAGGACAGCAGTCCCGACGTGGTCGGGACGCGGGCTGTGCTCGAGCTCATGGGCGCCGACCCCCGCGTCACCGCGACCGTGATCCAGACGGTGGGGAGCAAGGGGTACGACGGGTTCGCGCTGGCCGTGGTGAACGACCAGCTGTCCCCCAGCTAGTTCATCTCCGTGCCAACCAAGGAAGTGGAAACGAACACGTTCGTGACCCGGGCGCAACGGGAGGTTCCGACGGGCCACGTACGGTGACGCCGTGACTGAGGAACCCGAGGCCGGCGCACCCGTCGACTCCCCGCCGCCCGCGGCCGTCCGCGCCGGCGGCCGCGGCTGGGGCGTCCGCGAGACCAGGCCGCGCCAGCTCGACCCGTGGGACGTGCCGGCGCAGCCGGAACCGCCGACGTTCGCGCCCGGCGCCTATGTCCCGCCAGCGCCGGCGCCGACACAGCCTGCCGCGCTGGTGCACACGCTTTTGCCCACACCCATCCGCATACCGCCGCAGCCGCCGTCGCCATCGCCATCGCCATCGCGGCCCCAGCCCACACCCCCACCGCCGGGGTTCCCGACCAACAAGCAGGTGGCCGCCATCGGCATCGCCGCCGCAGTGGTTGTCGCCGGGATCGGCGTCTCCCTCTTCCGTGGGCATTCCGCCGTGACCCCACCTGTCGTCGCCGCACCACCGGGCGGCGCCGTGGCGGTGGTGCACAGCGGCCCGGCCATGCTCGTCACGGTGTCGCTCACCGGCGGATCGGCAGGTCGCAGCATCGCGCTGCCGGGTAGCCCGACCACCATGGTGACCACTCACGACGGCACCAAGGCCTTCCTTCTTGACACGACGCATGGCGAGGTCATCCCGGTCGACCTGGTGCAGGGCAGGGCGCTGACGCCCATCCCTGTCGGCAAGCTCCCCATCGACGAGGACCTCTCCCCGGACGGCACCACGCTCTACGTCATCGACAACCTCGCCGGGACGCTGATCCCCATCGACACGGCCTCGAACATCCCGCGGCCGGCCCAGCAGGTCGGCCAGGGGCTCGCCTCCTTCACCAAGTCTCCGAGCGGACCCACGGCAGTGATCGCCGCGTACAGCAGCCCCGGTCAGCCGGGCGTCCTCGTCTTCTACAACACCACGACCGGAGCAGCCGCGGGGGTGGTGGTGGGGCGGAACACGCCCACCAACGTCGTCTACACGCCCGAGGGCGCCACGGTGTGGGTGACCGAGGAAGGGGTCGGCAACCAGCCCGGCGTGGTCGTCCCCATCGACGCTCGCACCCACGCGGTGGGGGCGCCCATCGCGGTCGGCCACAGCCCCGCCGGTGCGGCGATGAGCCCTGACGGTCACACGCTGGTCGTCACCAACACAATCGATCGTTCCTTAACGATCGTCGACCTCACCCGCAGGGCCGCCGTGGCCACGGTCGCCGTCGGTGCCGGTCCCACGCGTGTGGAGATCTCGGCCGACGGAACAACTGCATGGGTGGCCAACGTCCTCGACCGCAGCCTGCTGTCGGTCGACCTCCGCTCGCATCGCAGTGGAGCCACCGTTGCGCTGACCACCTCACCGTCGGACCTAACGCTGCCGAAGGCGGGCGGGCGGGCGTGGGTGCTCTTCCAGAGCACCGCCGGAAACGTCCGATTCCTCACCGCGCACAACACGTTCGGCCGCACCCTGCAGATCGGCAACGGACCCAACGTGGTGGTGAATGCTGACTCCACCACCGCATGGGCGATCAACACCCTGTCCGACTCCGTGCAGCGCATCGACGTGAATGGCGAGTCGGTCGGGCCCGCCGTCCACGTCGCGCGCGCGCCCGGCGAGGCGGTCCTGACACCGGACCATCGCACGCTGCTTGTGCTGAGCTTTGGTGACGGAACCCAGCGGGGGTCGCTGACGCCCGTGGACACCCAGACGTTGAAAGCCGGCACGCCTCTCCTCGTCGGTGTGGCGCCCGCCGGGCTGACGCTCGCCCCGGACGGGGGCACCGCGTACATCTACAACCACCAGACCAACTCGCTGACCGTCGTCGACCTTCGGCTGTGGCGTGTGCATGCGGACATCCAACTCCCGTGTAGCCCGACTCAGATTGTCCTCACCCCGGACGGAACCGCGCTGTTCGCCAACTGCAACGCGTCGTCGGCGGTGATCCCTGTGAAGACCAACGACCTCAGCCTCGGCCCTCCGATCCTGGTGGCGCCCAACCCCAGGCTGGTGATGAGCAACCAGGGCAAGGTGGTCATCGTGATGACCAGCGGCGGCCTGCAGGAGATCGATCCGGGCACGAACAAGGTGGTCCTCAGTCACGCCGAGACCGGGAACATCGTGGGCATCGTGGCGACGCCCGACGACAACACGCTGATCGCCATCGAGAACACCGGCGGCGCCGTCCTCATGCTTCATACCGCGACGTTGGTGACCGATTCGTCCATCGCGGTGGGCACCCGCCCGGGTGATCTTCAGCTGACGCCGAACGGTTCGCGCGCCTACGTGCTGGACAGCGCCACGCAGAAGCTGTACGTCATCGACGTGCTCGCCGGCAAGCTGGCGGCGAGCATTGACGTGACTCCGAACGCAGAGTCCGTCGTGGTTCCGTCGCACCAGTGAGCATGTCGCGCGGGGGGATTACCGCTGGCACCCTGGGCGGGGTGGCGTGTGCGGCCGTGGTCGCCGTCGCCGGCTGCGGTGGTGACAGCGGCGCTTCCGACCCTGCGTCGCGTTCCGCGGCCGCCAACGGCGTCGCCGCGGCGGTGGTGAACATTGACGGGCACGTCAGCGGCGGCTCGATCGCCGGCACCGGCATGATCATCCGCTCCGACGGTCTCGTGCTCACCAACAACCACGTCGTGGCAGGCACCACTGACCTGGTTGCTCAGGTGGACGGCCAGGGAAAGGTCTATCAGGCCACCGTTCTCGGCGTCGATCCCACCCACGACGTGGCGGTGATCCGTCTCGACGGCGCCAAGGGCCTGCCGACGGTGCCGATGGACACCTCCGGCGTGGTGAACACGGGCGACAGCGTCACCGGGTTGGGCAACGCCGAGGGGCACAACGGCGCCCCCGTCTCCGCGTCAGGCAGTGTCACCACCCTCGACGAGACGCTCATGGTGGCCGGTGACAACGGTCTGCTCCTCGAGACGCTGAATGGACTGATCCAGTTCGATGCGGCCATCCAGCCCGGCGACTCCGGAGGCCCGCTGCTCAACGCCGCCGGCCAGGTCATCGGCATGGACACTGTCGGCTCCAATCCCAATCAGCCTGCCGCTGACGTGGGCCGGTTCGGCGGGGCGATCCCCATCAACACCGTGATGAGCATCGCCGACCAGATCGTCAACCACATCTCCTCGCCGTACATCCAGTCCGGTCAC
Organism: Candidatus Aeolococcus gillhamiae; assembly: GCA_003244045.1. Classification (GTDB taxonomy): domain Bacteria; phylum Chloroflexota; class Dormibacteria; order Aeolococcales; family Aeolococcaceae; genus Aeolococcus; species Aeolococcus gillhamiae. Next base: position 5,695 of record QHBU01000001.1, on the reverse strand, counting down.
AGCGGAACGCTGGGTGCCGACCTGGCCGACTCCGCAGCCGGCGCGATGGTGAAGAGCGTGGTCGGTGGCGGCGGCGCGGCGACCGCCGGCATGGCCAACGGCGACGTGATCACCGCGGTCGCCGGCGCGCAGGTGCACTCCGCCACAGACGTCGAGAGGATCATGCTCGACCGCCGTCCAGGCGATGCCGTGCCGGTGGCCTGGAGCGATCCTGCCGGCAAGGCCCACCAGGCCACGGTCACGCTGTCGGCGGGACCGCCTGCCTGAACTACCCGCGGAGCTGAGACCCGGCTACCTCTCCGGTGTCGACTCCGTCCTCGACGATCAGCCGCGCCGCCGACGCGTCGCCGGCAAGCGTGCCGGAGAGCTCAGGGGCGCAGCCGCCGTAGCGCGTCGACAACCACCGCGCGCTCATCCCAGGGCACGGTGCCCGCCGCGGTGACGATCGAGCTCTCGTGCCCCTTGCCCGCGAACAGCACGGTGTCGCCGGCCTCGGCGCCCGCGAGCGCATATCGGATCGCCTCGGCGCGGTCAGGGATGACGTGGAGCGTGTCGCCGCGGCGCGCCCCGGCTCGCTCCGCGCCCGCGGCGATCTGCTCGCAGATAGCCACGCGGTCCTCACTGCGCGGATCCTCATCGGTGACCACGACGACGTCGGCGAGGCTGGCCGCGACCTCGCCCATCGCCGGGCGCTTCTCGACGTCGCGCTCGCCCGCTGAGCCGAACACGACCCGGAGGCGGCCGGCGGTGGCGGCGCGCAGCTCGGTGAGCACCTTCTCCAGCGAGTCGGCGGTGTGCGCGTAGTCGATCACCACACTGAACGGCTGGCCGACACCGACGCGCTCCATGCGGCCGTGCACGCGGTCGAGCGCGCTGATGCCGGAGACCGCGGCGTCGAGCGAGGCGCCGCTGCTGCATGCCGCGGCGATCGCCGCCAGCGCGTTGGCGGCGTTGAAACGGCCCGCCAGCTGGAGCTGCAGGTCGGCGCTGCCCCACGGAGTGCGCGCCCGCAGCCGGACGCCCTCCGGGCTCGCCGCGACGTCTTCGGCCACCAGGTCGGCATCCGCGCCAGACACGCTGTAGGTGAGCCGCTGCGCGACCCGCATCGCTGCCAGGCGCGCGTACGCGAAGTCATCGTCGCGGTCGAGCACGGCGACGCCGTCGGGACGGTCTCCCACCATCGCGAGCAGGCGCGCCTTGGCCGCGAAATACCGCTCCCGATCGCCGTGGACGTCGAGGTGCTCCGAGGTGATCCGGGTGTACACGGCGAGGCGGTAGCGCACGTCGTCGACGCGGTGCATCTCCAGGCCGTGCGACGACGTCTCCAGGGCAACGCGAGTGCAGCCGGCATCGCGGAGCTCGGCGAGGCGGCGCTGGGTCTCGACCGCCTCCATGGTCGTGATGCGCGTGGTGTTGGGGGTGATGATGTCGCCGTCGCGGAAGTCGACGGTGGAGACGAGACCGCTGCGCAGCCCGGCGGCCTGCCACGCCGCCCACAACATGGTGGCGGTGGTGGTCTTCCCGTCGGTACCGGTGACCCCGGCGACGGTGAGCGAGCGCGAGGGATCACCGTGAAACGCTGCCGCCAGGGCGCTGAGAGCCCGCCGCGAGTCCTCGACCACCACCACCGGCACGCCGGCAGGGAGCAGCGGCTCGATGAGGTGCTCCGCAACCACGGCCGTGGCGCCCCGCCGCACCGCGTCGCCGGCGTGGCCATGGCCGTCCTCGCGCCGGCCGGGAATGGCGACGAAGAGCGACCCGGGGGCGGCGTCACGGGAATCGTTGGTCACCGCGGCCACCTCTACGTCCGGCGGTTCGCCACCTGCAGCCGAGGCGATCCCAGCGGTGCGGAGCAGGTCGCGCAAGCCAATCACGTGGGCGCAGTCTAGGACGCGTGCCCGGTCCTCAGACCCGAATCACGACTGGATTAGTCAGGTATTGGGTACCATCTGGCCGTGCCCAGCTCTCGTGACCTGCTCGACGACGCCCGGCGCGTCATCCCCGAGGTGACCCCCCAGCAGGTCGCCAGGGAACGCGGCTCGCGCACGGTGATCGACGTTCGCGAGCGCGACGAGTTCGAGGCGGGCTTCATCCCCGGCGCCCAGCACCTCAGCAAAGGCTTCATCGAGGTCCAGATCGAGGATCGCGTCCCGGCCAGGGACACGCCCATCACCCTGTACTGCGCCGGCGGTGTGCGCTCCCTGCTCGCGGCCAAGGCGCTGCACGAGCTTGGCTACAGCGACGTCCGCTCGATGAGCGGCGGCTTCAACGGCTGGAAACAGGCCGGCTTCGACTTCGAGATCCCCCACGTGCTCAGCGCCGACCAGAAACGTCGCTACAGCCGCCACCTGCTCATCCCCGAGATCGGTGAGGAGGGCCAGGCCAAGCTCCTCGACGCCAAGGTCCTGCTCATCGGCGCCGGCGGCCTAGGCAGCCCGGTCGCTCTCTACCTGGCCGCCGCCGGCGTGGGCACGATCGGGCTCGTCGACTTCGACGTCGTCGACGACTCCAACTTGCAGCGCCAGATCATCCACACCCGTGACCGCGTGGGCATGCGCAAGACCGAGTCGGCGCGCATCGCGATCAACGCGCTCAACAGTGACGTGCGCGTCGTCGACCACAACGAGATGCTCAGCGGCGACAACGCTCGCGCGCTCTTCGACCAGTACGACATCATCGTCAACGGCTGCGACAACTTCCCCACTCGGTACCTGGCCAACGACGTGGCCTTGTTTGCACGCAAGCCCCTCGTCGACGGCGGCATCTTCCGCTTCGAGGGCCAGGTCACCACAATCCTGCCCTTCGCGTCGCCGTGCTACCGCTGCCGCTATCCGTCGCCGCCGCCGCCCGAGGAGGCGCCGTCGTGTGCCGAGGCCGGTGTTCTCGGCGTGCTCCCCGGCATCGTCGGCACACTCCAGGCCACCGAGGTGGTGAAGCTCATCGTCGGCATCGGCGACCCGCTGGCCGGTCGCCTGCTCCACATCGACGCTCTCGACATGCGCTTCCGCGAGTTCCGCATCCCGCGCGACCCGGACTGCCCGGTATGTGGCGAGAATCCCACCATCACCGAGCCGATCGACTACGAGGGCTTCTGCATGGTGCCCGCCGGCGTCGCAACCGAGGCTGTCGCCGCCGGCGTCTGAGCGCCGAGACCTCCCGCGCGCCGACCTATGATCTCGCGGCCATGAGCGCCATCGAGATCGTCGACCTCGCACCCTCTGACTTCGAGCACTTCGTGCTCACCGCGCACGGTTTCTGGGGCGAGGCACCGGAGATCGGCATGGAGCAGGTGCACCACGCGCTCCGGCGCGCCATGCTGGCCCGGCTCGACGGCGAGGACATCGGTGCTGCTGCGGTGATCGACTTCCCGCTGACGCTGCCCGGCGGTTCGCGGGTGGCCATGGACGGGGTCACCTGGGTGGGCGTGGCGGCGACCGCGCGCCGGCGCGGCGCCCTGCGGGCGATGATGGATAGATGCCTGCGCAGTGCCCGCGACCGGGACATCCCGGTGCTGGGCCTGGGCGCGTCGGAGAGCTCCATCTACCGTCGCTTCGGCTACGGCGTGGCGAGCCACATCGGCAGCGCGGCGATCGACACCGCGCACGCCGCGCTGCGCATTTCCTTCCACGATCCGGGTCGGCTGCGTTTCGTCCCGTTGCACGACGCCGTCCCCTTGTGGCGCGACATCGAGAGCCGCCAGGTGGATCGCACCGGCGGCATCCTCCGCTCCGCGGACCACTGGCGCGTCGGCATCGCGCGCAACGAGACGCCGGACGGCAAGATCGCGCCGATGACCGTCGTTGCCCATGAGGATGCGGCGGGCGTGCTCGATGGCTTCGCCAACTACCGGGTCGAGCTGCGCTGGGCCGACGGGCTCAGCGACGGCATCGTCCACCTCACCGAGCTGACCGCGCTCAACCTCGACGCGCACCTGGCGCTCTGGCAGCACGTGCTCGAGATGGACCTCATCGAGCACGTGGAGATGTGGCGGTTCTGGCTCGACGATCCCCTCCAGCAGCTGGTCGCCGACCCGCGACGCCTGCGCGTCAGCACTCGCGACGACTTGCACCTTCGCGTGGTCGACGTGGTGGCCCTGCTGTCGGCGCGGCGTTATTCGCGCGAGGACTCGCTGGTCATCGAGGTGCGCGACGACGCGTGCGCCGACGTCGCCGGCCGCTACCGCGTCGAAGGTGGCCTGGATGGCGCGATCGCGGCGCGGACCAATGCCACAGCGGACGTCGTGCTCGACGCCGCCGCGCTCGGGTCGATGCTGCTCGGCGACGTCAGCGCCGCGGCGCTGCAGCGCGCGGACATCGTGCAGGAAGAGCGTGAGGGAGCGGTTCGCCGCGCCAGCGCGATGTTCAGCTGGTCACCGCGCCCCTGGCTGAACCATATGTTCTGAGCCCGGGCCGGACGCCCGGTACCTCCAGAAGCGGGGCAGCAGCGCACACAGCACCGCTGTCCCAGCCACGCACAGAACCCCACCACTGACGACCGACGCGCGTACCCCCGCGAGCGCGCCGACCAGGCCGGACTCGAGGTTGCCCAGCGCCGGCCCCGAGCTGTAGCTGATCATCTCGATGCCGGCGAGGCGGCCCCGCATCGCGTCCGGGATGGTCTGGTTCCACAGGGCCCCGCGGAAGATCCCGCTGACCATGTCGGCAGCCCCGGCGGCCACAAGCGTGATGAACGCCAACCAGAGCGTCGGTGCGAAGCCGAAACCGATGATCGCCACACCCCAGGCGGCCGCCGCCAGCCCGATCGCCACCCCGTGACGGCGGACCGACCGGGTCCAGCCACTGGTGAGACTCGCCAGCAGCGAGCCGACCGCCGGCCCCGTGTACAGCACACCCAGCACCGCCGGTCCGCCGAAGCTCGTGGCGATCTGCGGGAAGAGCGCCAGCGGCATGCCGAAGAACATCGCGTTCATGTCGACGAGATAGGACCCGAGCAGATCCTGGCGGCGCACCGCGTAGCGGACACCCGCGAGCATGCCTTGCACGCTGACCCGTTCGGCACCGGGTGGCGGCGGTACGGCGTTCATGAAGCTGAGCGCTGTGAGGGACGCGATGAAGGTGGCGACGTCCACCCCGAAGGTCACCGGCAAGCCTACCGTGGCGATGAGCACGCCGGCGACAGGAGGCCCGAGCACGTGACCGAGGTTGCCGCGCAGCCCCTCCAGCGCCGACGCGGCAGTCAGCCGGTCCGCGCGGACGATCCGCGGCACCAGGGCGTCGAGTGAGGGCCGCTGCAGTGAGTCCATCGCCGCCGCCAGCGCCACCGCAACGAAGAGGACCCAGAGCTGCGGGTGGGGCAGCGCCGCGTTGACCAGCAACACGCCGGTCGCGACGCAGAGGCCGGCCTCGGTCAGCCGCACCATGCGACGGCGGTCGACGGCGTCGGCGAGCGCGCCCCCGATGAATGACACGAGCAGGATGGGCAGCAGCTCGGTGACGCTCACCAGCCCCACCACCAGCGACGAGCGGGTCAGCGCGTACGCCTGGAACGGGACGGCGACATACGTGATCATGGTGCCGGCGAACGACACCCCCTGGCCGATGAAGAGAAGCCGGAAATCGCGCGACTCGCGCAGTGGCGAGACGTCGACCACCACCGTGCGCAGCGCGCGTCGCGCTCGCGAAGGTGGCGCTGCATCCACCACCGGGTCCGGGGTGGCCCGGGTGCGCGGCTCAGG